>CAYQJH010000154.1:0-8397 GCA_964417755.1 uncultured Planctomycetaceae bacterium | reverse complement strand
GCAGTTGCGCGGAATCTCGGTCAGGCCGATCTCGAGGGCCTGCATCGGATCATCCACCGCGAAGGCTGCTGAAATCGCCGCCGAAAAGAACATCTCGCCGTAGATGCCGTTGCGCCGATGGCTGATGTACGCGTCGCGGTAGGCAAGCTCGGCGGCCAGTTCCGGCTGGGCGGGGGCCATGTACGCCCACGGGTCAGACCGGATATCCGCGCCGATCCACTGGCAGAAGGGATTGTCCACCTCGCCGACCTTATCCGCCGATATGCCCTTCTTGAGATTCCGCAAGGCTACATCTTCCGCCGTGCAGGCGATGGGCAAATACTTTTTCCATCCCGCACCGACGTCAGCCGTCGTGAAGTCCAGGCCGTAGTCCTCAGCGATCAGCAGGCCAAGCAGGGTGTATTCAACATCGTCATCGACGGGCACGCCTTTCATGCCGCCCAGCGTGTATTCGCGAACCTCGCTGACCGTGTAGCGCTTGTGCCACGGATACGGCGCTGCCTTCCAGTAATTCGTCGGCGGGAAAGGCTCGCGGTTTTCATTGGCCAGAGCGGCCATGTCCTGGATAGACCATGCCTCCACTGGCGCCCCAAGCGTGCAGCCGGCCATGCGGGCCAGCAGCGCGCCGGCCAGGCGTTCGCGATACTCTGAGGGCCTGAACTCCTGCCAAAGCTTGCGGGGCCCGGCCGGCCGCAGCGCCCGGATGCCGGCCAGGTCATCCGGCTCAGCCGCTCGCAGGGCGGCATCTTCCTTCAGGCTGGTGAGTTTCCTGGTGGCAGCCTGGAGGTCCTTTGCGACTCCATCCAGAATGTTCTGTATGCCTTGGCTGCCATTTTCATGCTTGAGGCTCGCATAGCATGCCAGCAGTTCCACCCATTGCCGCAAGTTCGGGATCTTTGGATAGGCCATAAGTTTTTCCTTTAAATGTACGTGGGGACAGCAGGCAAATACCGCCATATGCATCAAACCTGAAAGATTATGGCCATGAACGAGCCAACAGGCAACTCCTTTACGCCCGTGCGGGCAGGGCAAATCGAAACTTACAATGGATCATGAGCGGCGATGGCATGGAATTCATCTGCGATTCGATGCTGGGCGGGCTGGCTCGCTGGCTGCGGGCGGCCGGCTATGACGCCGAGTTCCATTACGGCATCGCGGACCGCGAGTTGGTCAGCCTGGCGCTTACCTCCGGCAAGACTCTGCTGTCCAGCGACGGGCCGATGTTCGAGCGGAACGTCATCAGGAACGGCCAGGTGCGGGCCTTGTTCATCCCGCGCCAGCTTGGCAAGCATGAGCAACTGCGGTTTGTTCTGCGTGAACTGAACTTGCCGTTGCTGCCACCGCGCTGCATGGCCTGCGGAGGCGAGCTGCTCGAGGTGGCCAAGCACTTGATTATTGAGGAGGCGCCGCCTCTGGCATACCGCCGCTGTCAGCAGTTCTGGCGGTGCAGCCGGTGCGGCAGGCTGCTCTGGCACGGCACGCATTGGCGAAGGATCTGCCGGCGCCTGGCAGATATCGGCCCACCAAAAGACACAGGTCCCAACGAGATGCCTCGCGGGGACCTGATATCGCCTTGAACAGTAATTCCGGTGCAGCTTAGGCTTCGCTGATCGCCTTGACTGGACAGGTATCGACGCAACTGCCGCAATCGATGCACGAATCGGCTTCGATCTTGAACTTCGGGCCTTCCTTGATTGCGTCGGCTGGGCAGCTTTCCTTGCACGAGCCGCAGGCTGTGCATGCATCACTGATCGTGTACGCCATGAATCGCTCCTTGAATCCTTGTTGATGGAAATACAGCTTCGAGTTGGCCTTAGTTTAAGGAAAACCTGGCCAGAAGTTCAAGGGCTAATTCCCGCTTGCCGCCAGGATGGGTGTGGCTGGGTATTGGTGGCACTCAAAGGTGTCGCCAGCCGGTGCCGCGGTTGCTACGCAAACCACGGCACCAGCTCCACGAATGACGGCACCGGCTTGCGGACACTTGCACTATGAAGCAAGCCCCTTGCGCAAGCACGCGAGCCCCCCGCGGGCTGCCTTCTGTGTTTCGCGCGGACAAGATGTCCGTGATACTCCCGGGCGAGACGCCCACGCCACGCCGCCATGCCCGCTACGCGCCCCATGCGCGCCGAAACTTTTGCCTTCCCGCCAAAACATGGTAGATTATCCTTTCTGCGCTCGGCTGTGGCGCCGGGTGCATATATCTGGCCTTTGAGCATCGGCAGGACGAGTCATGAGCATGCGTGTCGCAATTATGGGCGCAACCGGAGCGGTTGGCGTGGAATTCCTTACGGTCCTTCAGCAGCGGAACTTCCCGCTCAAGAGCCTCAAACTCCTGGCCTCGGCCCGCTCTGCCGGCAAGACGATGGCTTTTCGCGGCGAGCAGTTGCCCGTCGAGGAGCTCACCGACAGCAGCTTCAAGGGAATCGAACTCGTCCTGGCCTCCGCCGGCGGCAGCATCTCCAAGAAGTTCGCACCGGCTGCCAATGCCGCAGGCGCGGTTGTGGTGGACAACACCTCAGCCTTTCGCATGGTCAGCGATATTCCACTGGTGGTGCCGGAGGTCAACGCCGGCGACATCAAGAAGCACAAGGGAATCATCGCCAACCCGAATTGCTCGACGATCATCATGAACGTGCCCGTCTGGCCGCTGCACCAGGTCAACCCGATCCGCCGGATGGTCATAAGCACATACCAGGCTGCAAGCGGGGCCGGCGCCAAGGCGATGGCTGAGCTTGAAGAAGGCGCCCGCGCGATGCTCGACGGCAAGAAGTTTACCCCCAAGGTGCTGCCGCACGTGGCTGCGTTTAACGTCTTTAGCCATAACAGCGAGGTAGGGCCCGACGGCTACAACGTCGAGGAAACCAAGATGGTCCTGGAGACCCGCAAGATTTTCCACTGCCCCGAGATTCGCGTGACGGCTACCTGCGTCCGCGTGCCGGTGCTGCGGGCACACAGCGAGGCGATCAACATCGAGTTCAGCCGGCCGATGACGCCGCAGCAGGTGCGCGAGATCATCGCCCGTTCGCCGGGCGTGAAGCTGGTGGACGACCGCGAGAAGAATTACTTCCCGATGCCGCTGGACGCCAGCGGCGGCGACGATATCCTGGTCGGCCGCATCCGCCAGGACCTCTCGGTGCCCGATGGCACGGGTATCGCGATGTTCGTCGCCGGCGACCAGATCCGCAAGGGCGCCGCCCTCAACGCGGTGCAGATCGCCGAGATGCTCTAGCGGCTGGGTTCAGGACAGTTGAATAAGACCACAACGAGGCTGGCATGAGATTTCAATTGGTGGATCGCGTCGAGTCGATCGAGCCGGGCAAGAAGATCATCACAATCAAGGCCCTCTCGCTGGCGGAGGAGTACCTGGGCGACCACTTCCCAGCCTTCCCCGTTCTGCCCGGCGTGCTGATGCTTGAGGCGCTGGTTCAGTCTGCGGCCTGGCTGGTCCGCGTTCAGCAGGACTTCAGCAAGAGCATGGTTGTGCTGGCGGCTGCCCGCAACATGCGATATGCGAATTTCGTCGCCCCGGGCAACATCATGCGGTGCGAGGTCGAGGCCAGCGAGATTGGCCAGGACGGCGGAAAATTCAAGGGCATGGCCAGCGTCGATGGCAAGACGACCGTCTCGGGCAAGATCGAGCTTCGCTCCTTCAATCTGGCTGAGCGGGCCAAGTTCCTCGCCGAGGCCGACGCCGACATCATCAAGCAGCTAAAGAGCCGCTGGAAGCTGGTTCATGGCCCGGAGGCCCTGGCCGGCCTGACGCAATAACCAACACAACTGCTCCAAGATTGCCAGCACCCCCAAGCGAACAACAACGACGCTTGGGGTGGCACCTACCCCCGCATCTGCATGTGCGAACCCATCTACCGCGCAACTCATTTGGGAATTATTACGAGTTGTGATAGACTTATTACCAGTTGAGGTCTGAATAGCTCCATCCACACGGCGTGTGAATCATGAACAATATCCTGGGTATGCACATGGCCAACGAGTTGCTCAGCGTGCCAGCGGCGGCCATATTAGGCGCAATCGCGCTGGCAGCGGTGCTGCTGGCCGCCTCCCGCGCCAAGGCCAATATCGACACGCAGCGCCTGCCCCTGATGGGCGTGATGGGGGCGTTTGTCTTTGCAGCGCAGATGATCAACTTCGCCCTGCCGGGCCTGGGCACCAGCGGACACCTGGGCGGAGGCGTGCTGCTGACGATCCTCCTGGGCCCTTCTGCAGCCATTGTAACCATGGCCGGCATTCTCATTATCCAGTGCCTGCTCTTCCAGGATGGCGGGCTGCTGGCCCTGGGGTGCAACATAATCAACATCGGCCTCGTGCCGGCCCTGCTGGGCTGGGCGGTCTACCGTGCATCGTGCAGGCCTCAAGCCAGCATGGCGCGACGTTACATCGCAGTCTATCTCGCGTGCGTGGCAGGCGTCACAGCCGGGGCCATGCTGGTGCCTTTCGAGACGGCCATCTCCGGCGTCCTGCAGGTGCCATTCGGCGACTTTCTTGCCATCATGGTCGGTGTGCATGTTCTGATCGCTGCCGTCGAAGGCTTGATCACATTCGCCGTTGTGGCCTACCTGATGCGCACCAGGCCCCAGGCCATGGGCCTGCAAACAGCTCCCGACCTTGCTGACAGCGGCAAGGTCGGCAGCAGGATGGTGGCCGGCACGATACTGGCCACAGCGTTACTTCTTGCCGGAGTGGTAAGTTGGTTTGCCAGCGCCCGTCCCGATGGTCTGGAATGGACAATCAGCCGCTATTCAGGGCAAGAAGCACGCATGCCAGATGCCCGCCCCACAAGCGACTCAGGCACGGCAACAGCCGTCACGAGATGGCAGCAGAAGTGGGCGCCGCTGGCGGACTATTCCAGACGACAGGCCCCGCTGGGCCAGGCCCCGGCGGAAAATCAGGCCCAGTCGCCCATCCATGATGCGTCAGCCTGGCCTTGCGTTGACGGATGGACAAGCCTGGCCGGGCTTGTTGGCACCTTGGTTACTCTTGTGGCGATCTATTTCGCAGCGAGAATCATCGCCCGGAAGACCGCGGCAGGGCGGTGCTGAACTCACATGCATCATCATTACATTGATCAATTCGCCCAGGGCGATTCGCCCGTGCATCGGCTTGACGCCCGCGCTAAACTGCTGGCCGTGCTTGCGTACACCGTCGTGCTCATCAGTTTCGACCGCTACGAAATCCTTGCCTTGGCCCCGCTGGCGATCTTTCCGCTGGCGATGCTTTGGCTGTCAGCCGTGCCGGTCGGCTTTGCCCTCCGGCGCACAGCCATCCTCAGCCCGTTCATCCTTATGCTCTGCCTGGCCGGCCCGTTTTACGACCGCCAGCCCATGAGCCTGGCCATCGGGCCGTGGCATTTCAGCGTTGCCGGCGGGTATCTGACGGCCATCAACCTGGCACTGAAGTTCACCCTCGGTGTGCTGGCGCTGACAGCCCTGATGTGTACCACCGCCTTCGCCCAGTTGCTCCAGGCGATGCGGAAACTTGGCCTGCCCAACATCCTGTGCGTGCAACTGGGGTTCCTCTACCGCTACATCTTCGTCCTGATCGACGAGGCGATGCGCCTCCGCCGCACGCGGGATTTCCGCCTGGGCGGCCTTGCCCCCGCTAGCCGCCGGCTGTCTGCCGTCGGCGGCATCATCGGCTCGCTGTTTGTCCGCACGCTGGATCGCGGCGAGCGGATCCACCTGGCTATGTGCGCCCGCGGCTATCGCGGACAGAGCAACAGCCTCACGCAACTTCATTTCAACCGCACTGACGCCATATTCCTGATTGGGACCTTCTGCTACCTGGCGGCCTGCCGGCTGGCATACCCGCTGGTTATTCACGGAGGTTTGCATGGCTGATGTGGGTAACGTTCTGGAGATCAGCGATCTGGCCGTGAGCTATCACGATGGCGGGATGGCCCTTCGCGGCGTGAACCTTTGCGTGCAGGCCGGCCAACGCGTCGCCCTTGTCGGGCCAAATGGCTCGGGCAAGACGACGCTCATGCTGGCGATTATGCGCGGGCTGCCCTTCAGTGGACGGGTGGTCGTCGACGGCATCGAATCATCGCGCCGCACCGCGGACGAGATCCGCAGCCGCTGCGGCATGATGTTCCAGGAGGCTGACGACCAGCTCTTCATGCCCACATTGCTGGACGACGTTGCGTTTGGTCCGCTGAACCAGTTGCAGGACGCCGCTGCGGCCGAAGCTCGCGCGCGATCGGCCATCGAGCAGGTTGGGCTTGCGGGCCTGGAGGGCCGATGCGCCCACCACCTATCGGGCGGCCAGAAGCGATGCGCTGCCCTGGCGACGATCCTCTCGATGCAGGTCAAGCTCCTGCTGTTGGATGAGCCCGGCGCCAACCTGGACTTCCGCTCGCGGAAGAATTTGCTGGCCCTGCTTTCAGCCAGGAGCGAGGCGATGCTGCTGGCCAGCCACGACCTTGACCTTGTGCGGCAATTATGCCGATACGTGGTCATTCTGGACGCCGGGCAAGTCGTCGCAAGCGGGCATGCGGAAGAGATACTTTCCAACCAGCTTCTCTTGCAGCGGCACGGTCTGGCATAGGAGGCCAGTTCCTATAATGACTTGACGGAAGGGAGGTGCATGATGCCCGTCACCCTGACGTTGACTGAAGAAGAACTGGACGAGCTGGATGCATTGATCAGCCAGAGGCTGAACCCGGAACTGGTGGAGATTCATCGAACCGACAGGCTGCCTTACAAGATGCAACTGCAGCACCGTCACCGTGTACATGAGCGCCTGCTCGACCTGGTGCGCCAGGCCAGGAATCAGCCGGTAACGCCATGACAGGCTGAGTGCCAGCCAGGCATGCTGCCGCAATGGTCATATCGATAACCACTCTTCAACCACGCTCAGTGGCACCAGAGGCCGGCCTAGTTGCACCGTAGGCTTATGCGGGCCATGGAAGTCGCTGCCGCCGCTGATGGCCAGGTGATACCGGCGGGCCAACTCCAGGTAATGACGCGTCTGGAAGGCGGTGTTGTCGCTGTGGTAGCACTCTATTCCCGAAAGGCCTTGGTGTATCAACTCTCGCAGGACCCGCTCGAACTGTGAGAGGTTCTGGCAGTTCAATTGCGGGGGGTGGGCCAGGAATGCCTTCCCGCCGCCGGCGTGGATTGCAGCGACTGCCTCGGATGGGGCCAAACGCTCCTTGTCCACATAGGCCGGCCGCTCATTGCCGATGTACCGCGCGAATGCCTCATCGATGCTCTTGACGCAGCCTTTGCGCACCATGGCTGCGGCGATGTGCAGCCGGCCTAAGATGCGGCCTTCGCCCCGGCCGGGCCGGGCAGGCTCATCCCCAGCCGTCTCAGCCAAGGCATCCTCCATCGTGATGTTCATCCCCAGGCCTTGGAGTCTGGCGATGATCTGCGGATTGCGCATTCGGCGAGACAGTTGCATCTGGGCGCACAAGCTCTGAATGGCCTGGCTTTGCGGATCGATGCCAAGCCCCAGTATGTGCAGCGTGCCACCGGTGAACCTGGCTGAGACTTCTATGCCCGGGACAAACTGCAGGTCAGGATAATGCTTGGCAGCGGCGGCAGCCTTGGCCAGTCCCTCAACCGTGTCGTGGTCGGTCAGTGCGATGGCGGCGAGCTTCTTCTCGTCGGCCAGGCCAATGAGCTCCTCGGGCGAGGAAGCGCCGTCGGAAGCGGTGCTATGCGTATGAAGATCAACAAATCGGCGGTTTGCCATAGGAGAACCTATCTTCTTGCTGGCGATCACTTGGAGTGCGGCGGCATCGACGCCGCTTTGGCTCTTTTCCGCTGCCAATCAGCAACTGGCTATTACAAAGGACGCATCAGGACTGCGTGATCTTGAACAAAGCCAAAGCGGGACCGTCGCCCTTGCGGGCTAGTCCCCGCACTCCAAGGTGGCTGCTTGCTTCTACTCTTCCAAATAATCAAACTGTCTTCGCTTGCAGCAGGGGCAATTGCTCTGGCTGCACGACTGCTTCACGTCGATTCGCTGGATATCGTTCTTCCAGAGGTCGATCTTCAGCAGGTATGGGCTGATCGTCTCTGCATGGCCGGCGAGGATCTTGATCGCCTCCATTGCCTGCATCGACGCGATCATGGCCACCGGCGGGCCAAGCACGCCGGCAACTCGGCAGGCTGGATCAACGCATGGCGGCGGCGGAGTTTCGCTGATGCACCGCAGGCATGGCGTTGCCGCCGGCGCGGCTGTCACGCTCTGTTCCTCAGCGCCAACCACGCCCGCGACGACCCAAGGCACGTGCTTCTTGGTCGGGTAATCATTGATGATAAAGCGAGTGGCATAGTTGTCGCGGCCGTCAAGGCTCAGGTCCATTATATCAGCCAGCGCTGCGATACTCAGCTTGTCCAGCCGCTGCTTTCACGGCTCGATGCGGATCAGGCT
>CAYQJH010000153.1:0-8408 GCA_964417755.1 uncultured Planctomycetaceae bacterium | reverse complement strand
GATAAGATCGTATCGTTGGCCATGAAAGTGCTTGAGGGCATCAAGCACTATCTGGGCGATCCGCGGATCGCGTAAGTGGCACTCGCCGCTGCCTGAATCGAGATATGCCTCCACGCGAGTAGAGTACAATCTTGCCAATTCCTTCTCTTCGAATGCAGTCAGGGGCCGATTCAGATGCTTGGCTCGCTGGACAATATCCTCTCGCTGCATTCGCCACGAATCCAGCAGGGCCTTGGGAAGGGCGTCCGCCAGGCGGAAAGCTATTGCATACTTGGCACCCGGCTTCGTCCAGTGCGGAAGGTACGCTCCTTGGCGTTTGAGAATGTAGTCGTCATCTGCCACGGACGGGACGTCCGTGGGACGCACGGGCGGGACGCCCGTGCCACTTATATTGACAGGTTCTTCCAGTGGATACTTCATGTAATAGAAGTGCCCCTGGATCTCTTCGTACTCGACCTCGTCATCGGCCAGCACCGTCTGCGTGGCTGGGTCCCAGTTCACCAGGCGCTTGCCGCGGTAGATCAGGCCGTCGCTGAAGAGTTTGAAGAACGTCGCGCGGACGGCCTTGGCGCACACTTCGTCCATCGTGAAGCGTGTCCGCCGCCAGTCGCACGAGCAGCCCATCTTCTGAAGCTGGTTGAGGATCCGCTGCTCGTACTCATCCTTCCAGGCCTGGATTCGTTGCACGAATGCCGGGCGCTGGAAGTCGGTCCGCCGTTTGCCTTCCTCAGCCAGAATGCGTTTCTCCACGACCGTCTGCGTGGCGATACCGGCGTGATCGGTGCCGGGCATCCAGAGGGCGTTGTAGCCCTGCATTCGCCGCACGCGGATCAGCACGTCCTGTAGCGCGTTGTTGAGGGCATGGCCAAGATGCAAGGCCGCTGTCACGTTCGGCGGCGGGATGACGATGCAATACTTTGGCTTGCTGCCATCGGGCTCGGCGTTAAATGCGCCGCGAGAGGTCCAGTACTCGTAGATTTCCTTCTCGATGCTCTTGGGATCGTACACCTTGGCTAGTTCAGTGGTCATTTCAATTCCCGCAAAGGCCTCCGCCGAAAGGCGGCGGAGATCCCCGTACTTCCGCACGGGGCTTGAAGCATCTTGTTACTCTGTCTTCATTTTCCGTCCAGCGACATCAGCACTTTGTATTCCATCGCGTCCACCAGGGCCAGCCACGAGGCATCGATGATATTCTCGCTGACGCCGACGCTGCCGAAGTATGCGCCGCTGACATTATCGTGCCAGTCGATCACGACGCGCACCTTGGCGGCCGTCTCGGCGGCTGTGTTCACCACGCGGACCTTGTAGTCCACCAGGTGCAGATCGTCAACGCAGACATACTTCTTTCTCAACGCAGCCGAGAGGGCCTTCTTTAGCGAGTCCACCGGGCCATTGCCCTCGGCGACACAATGCTCTACCTGGTCGCCAAGTTCGACCTTTACGGTGGCCTCGGTGGCTGCCTCGCCGCCATTCTTCCTCATTATCATGCAGCGATAATGATCCAGCGCCCAAAGTTTGCGATACCATGGCTGGCCAAGGGTCTTCCGCACCAGCACGTCGAAGCTGGCCTCGGCGGCCTCGAATTGGTAACCCTGGTTCTCCAGTTCCATCAGGGCGGAGAGAATCTTCTTCTGGGCCGCGCGGTCGCCGGCGATGCTGAACTTGGCAGGCACCGTGGCTGCGATGTTGCTCACGCCCGACAGTTCGCTGACCAGAATGCGCCGTGAATTGCCGACCGCCTCGGGGCTCATATGTTCATACGTAGACGTGTTCTTGCGCACCGCGTGAACGTGCATCCCGCCCTTGTGCGCGAACGCCGACGCGCCCACGAACGGCTGGTTCTCCTGCAGGTTCAGGTTGGCCACCTCGTAGATGAACCGGCTGGTCTCGGTCAATTGGCTGAGCGTGCCGTCCTGCAGCAGGTCGCAGCCGTACTTGATGGCCAGGTTGCCGATGACGGCTGTCAGGTCGGCATTGCCGCACCGCTCGCCGATGCCGTTGATGGTTCCTTGCACGTGCGTTGCGCCGCAGCGCACAGCCATGATGCTATTTGCCACCGCCAGGCCACAATCGTTGTGGCAGTGAACGCCGATGCGGACTCCGGGCACAGCCGCCGTCACCGCCCGCACGGCAGCGGCGATGTGCTCCAGCGTCGAGCCGCCGTTGGTGTCGCACAGCACCAGGCGCGTGGCGCCTGCCTGCACGGCGCGCTTGAGCGTCGCGATGGCGAAATCGGCATTGCCCGCATAGCCGTCAAAAAAGTGCTCTGCGTCGAAGATGGCTTCCCGGCCATTGCTGACCATGAGTTCCAGCGAATCGCTGATCATGTCGAGATTCTCAGCCTCGCTGACGCCCAGCACCTCGCGAATCTGCATTTCGGAACTCTTGCCGACTATGGTGATGACGGGCGCGCCGCTGCCCAGCAGCGCCTTCATGCCGTCGTCGTCGGCAGCCTTGATGCCCTTGCGGCGGGTCATGCCGAACGCGGCGATCCTGAGGTGCTTGAAGGACTTCTTCCGGGCTTCAACAAAAAACGCCTCGTCCTTGGGGTTGCTCAGCGGGTAGCCGCCCTCAACGAAGTCCACGCCAAGACGGTCCAAAGCCTCGGCGATCAACAGCTTGTCCTGGAGCGAGAAGCTCACGCCTTGCGCCTGCGAGCCGTCGCGCAACGTGGTGTCGTAGATCTCGATGCGAGGGCGGGCTTGGCTATTACTATCTTCTGTGTTCTTTGTATCGCTCATTGTTCATCCTCATCTGGCACGCTTGCAGAAGGCGGCATCTCGTAAGGCCGCTAGCGCCGAAAGGCAAAAAAAATCCCTGAAGCTTTAGGCGGGGCCTCAGGGCTTGTCGGGGCATAGTTTACGAAAAAGTCTCAGCCCTGAGGCGCGCGGACTGTGAATACGGATACGACGTCAATGATGCCGGCGCGGACGCTGACCGCAGCCATGTGCGGCTGGGGGCAGGCAAGCGAATTGTCGCTCTGCGTCCGCATGGTTTCCTTGTGCCTCTGCAATTAACAGGACGGAGGAAGATGAATTATATCGGACGAGCCGGCATCGTCAATTGGAAATGAACGGTCTTAGGTAAGGCCTCAGCTACAGGGGGGAAGGGTCGTTGCCGTTTTGTGGTGCGGGCGTCTGGCCTGCACGCCCTTGGCATTGGCAGGATCGCAGGCGGGACGCCTGCACCACAAACGGCCTTGACGGCTGGGCAATACATGATACGATAATATCTGAGGAACACGGCTGCGGAGGGACCCGCCAGCCAGGCTCATAGGCCCAACGGATTGCCGATCGGATCGAGTTTTGCTCATCAGATGGCCTTGGAGGCTGTCTGAGAAAAGATCGACGGCGATATGCGAAAAGCTCTTCCCATTTTGCCTGATGTCTCCCAGGTGGCCAAGTCATGCTCAACTGGGCGAGGTCTGGCCCGATTTCAACGGGCTATCGATTCGGTTCCTTCCGTTATCCACCTTCCACGATCCACCGCGCCAAAGGCGAGACCTGGAGTTTTGCTGACGCTGTGTCGCTATGTACAGCAAACATATGCAGAAGCCGGCTTGGCAGTAGTTGATACAGCAGAGAGTAGAAAGTAGAGAGTAGACTGCGGGAGAGGTTAATGCTGAAGGATTTCGATGGTTCGTTGGCCGATGCGTCAGCCGCTTTTTCTACTTTCTCTTTTCTACTTTCTCCCGCTCACGTGAGATGCCTGAGGTAGTTTGCTTGACTGTGGCGTTGGGGATTTGAGACAATCATGGCCTGTGTAGCAGCAAGTGCATTTGTGGATCAGTTCAATGTGCGAGAAGGGCAGGCAGTTCCTCCATTTTCCTCCATGCTTGCGTTCTTCTTGCGAAGTAAAAGAGGCAGTATATGAATCACCGGCAAGGCGCAGAAGTCGGCGGCGACGCGCAATTCTTTGCTGTTCCGCTTGTGGAAGCCCTCGAGAACCGTCTGTTGATGAATGCAGCCCCCGTCTTCATCGACGGCGGGCCGGAGGGGTTCTGGCTGCCCAACAATGGAATGGGCACGACGATCGGCATCAATGGCTTCGACGCCGACGACGATGCGCTGACGATC
Organism: uncultured Planctomycetaceae bacterium; assembly: GCA_964417755.1. Taxonomy (GTDB): domain Bacteria; phylum Planctomycetota; class Phycisphaerae; order SM23-33; family SM23-33; genus CAYQJH01. The sequence continues at coordinate 4,332 of CAYQJH010000153.1, read as the reverse complement.
ACAGCCACCTCGGACAACCCCAATGTCCAGATCATCTACGGCGCAGACACTAACCGCTACGCGCGTCTTCACTTCACGCAGGCCGACGGCGTGACGCCCATCGGCGACATCGTCGTGCAGTTGTTCGACGACCGCGCTCTGCAGGCTGTCAGCCGCTTTGTTACGCTGGCCACCAATCATGTTAACGACGACAAGACGCTGGACCCCAATGGCACGGCGTTCTACACGAACGTTGACGTTCACCGCGTGATTTCCGACTTCATGATTCAGACCGGCGACGCCGCGGAGGGCGATGGAACCGGCGGCAGCCCGCTGGGCGATTTCGATGATGCATTCGATCAGTACCTCAGTTTCCAGGGCATAGGTGTTCTGGCGATGGCCAACTCCGGGCCGGACACCAATGACAGCCAGTTCTTTATCACGACTGGCCCGGCTACCTGGCTGGACCAGGTGCACGTGATCTTCGGCCAGGTGGTCGATGGATGGGATACGCTCGAGACGCTCAATAACGTACACACCAACAGCAACGATCGCCCGGACGAGGAGCCGAATAATCCGCCCAAGATGCAGTCGATCGACATATTCACCAGCGACAGCTATGGGACCGTAACGGTGCGGACGGCTGACAATTTTGCCGGCGATGCGCACGTGACGGTTACGCTGGATGATGGGCAGGGCAACCAGACGAGCAGGGTGTACGACGTGCGGGTTCTGCCCAAGGCTTCCACAGACGACCTGGAGGTCGCCGCCGGAGTGCAGGAGTCGAAGGAGGTGTTCGACAACCTCGCCGGGATGGACGTGACGCTCAATGCGTACACGGATCTGAATGGCGCAACGGTTTCGATAGACCCGGACACCCATGAACTGCTAGTCAAAGCGCCGGCGAACTATACAGGTGTTTTCCGCGTGCAGGTATCGGGCACGGCCGTCGGCCCAGACACGCTCTCATTGAGCCAGGTTTTCTACTTCCACAGCCAGCCGGCCAGCGGCATGGCATACGATGGTCGGCTGAGGCCGGTCGATGCCGGCGGAAGCATCGTGAGTTCCGCCGTAGTGGGCAAGACGATGTACGTAGCCGGCGGTACTGACGGCCTGCTGATTTACGACATGACTGATCCCGCTGCGCCGGTTCTCAAGGGCCAGGTTGGTGATTTCTACGCGCAGAGCGTGGCTGTCTCGGGCAATACAGCCTACGTTATCGAACTCTGGACGGGGCTCGATCAGGCTCGCCACGGCAGCCTGCTGAGCTTCGATGTCAGCGACCCTGCAAACATCGAGCTGCTGGACGACGTCGATCTTGTTTCCTCCTGGCCTTCGATGGTGAAGATTCGCGGCAATTATGCCTATGTGGCTGAAGGCGCTACCGATGACGCCAACCTGCAGGCCGGCATCACTATCGTCGATATTCGCAAAGTTGACGATATGGTTTCGATGGGCACCGTTACCAAGCCTACTCCTAATGTAAGCTTCAATTTCGTCACTGACATCGAGTTCAGCGGCAAGTACATGTGGGTGACGGACTACGCAGGTTTCGTAATAGTCATGGACATCAGCCGGCCGACGCTGCCGATTACCATCAATGGCTTTGGCACGGCTACATCGCCGATGAGCATGGAGGTGGTCGGCAAGAACCTCTTCGTTGTGTTTGCCCAGGCATACGATGCACAGGGTCAGCCCGACTTGACCAAGTTCCAGGGCCTGCAGGCTTACAACATCGGCAATGTTCGCGCAATTTCCAACCTCGGAAACCTCTCGATCAGCAATCCTTGGTCACTGGCGATAGCTGATGGCGTGGCGGCGGTGGGAGGCCAAGACGGCTATGCATTTGTAGATGTCAGCAACCCGGCGAATCTCAGCGGCCTGTACAAATACTCCTCGACAGTCTACAGCACCAATGAAGTAATGCTGGCAAGTTACCCATCCGTCATCGGCAACGACTTCATCCTTCCGTTGGGCGGATATGAACCTCAGCAGGATCAACCTCGCGTCGAATTTGGCGCTGCCTTAGTCCGCGGGCCCAAGGTTATCACCAACGGCTCGACAAGCTTCACCGATGACGCCGGCCATGCCGTCAGCGTTTCTATCTCCAGCGGCACAGCCGCCATCTATGCCAGCGGCCCGTATACCGACGGAATCGACCGGATCGAGGTGGCCAACAGCACAGCCGCCAGTACGCTGAGCATAAGCAGCCGAGGCGGCGCAACAACCGTTGGCGGCATCAAGGTGCTGAAGTCGCTCAAGGCGATTTCGGCCGGCGCCGCCGACCTGATTGGCGACCTTGTGGTTCAGGGCACGCTGGGCAGCGCAACGTTCAACAACATCGGCGGGGATGAGCAGAACCAGATCACGATCAGTGCCGCGGCCGACGCCTCGCCTGACATGGCCTCGGCGTTATTGCTCAAGGCCAAGCAGGTGCATGATGTGGATCTGACAACTGCTCTGTCGATCAAGTCGATCAGCGTCGGCAGTTGGTCCGACACGCTTGGCAATGCCGATCTAATCACAGCCAAGTCCATCGGCACGTTGACCTCCAGCGGCGATTTCCTGAGCAATGTCGAGCTGAGCGGCACGGAGAAGACCCTGGGCACTGCGAAGGTGGCGGGCTCGACCGCTAATCATGCGTGGAGCCTGGACGGCGATGCCGGGGCAATTTCAATTCTCGGCGACGTGACCGGCTGGCAACTGGGCGGCCTGTCAGAGGGCCTGAACAACGTGGCCTCGCTGACGCTTGGCGATGTTGGCGGGGCGAGCGTTCTGGCCGATGGCGCCATCGGCAAGATCACCGCCAAGCGCTGGCTTGATGGAAGCATCGAGGCCAACTCGCTGGGCGGCCTGAGCATCACGGGCAACAAGAAGCTTTACGATGGCGACTTCAACGTGCCGCTGACGCTCAACGGCGAAAGCCTCGCCGCTGGCCAGTTGGCTCTGGGCAAAGTGAGCATAGCCGGCAGCTTGACCGATACATGGACAGTGACCGGCAATTCCGGCGCGATCAGCGCGAAGTCGATCGACAGCAATTGGGACGCGACGATCACGGGCAACCTGGCCGGCCTGTCGGTGAGCACAGACGCCGGTGGGTCGCTGACAGCCGGCTCGATCAAGTCCATTTCCGTCAAGGGCAAGTACAGCGATGGCGTACTGACTCTGACGAACGATGCCGATGTCGCGTATCGGTCAATAATGGCGCTGGGCAGCCTGACGGTCGGCGGGGCGATGGAGAACGTGGTGGTCAATTCCGACGGCAATATCGGGGCGATCACCGTGCAGAGCCTGCTCAACAGCACGATTTATGCATCGGTAATCGATACATCTTCGCTGCCGGATGATAGCGCGGATTTCGTTGCCGACGAGGATCTGCTGGCGTCAATCAAGAGCCTGACGGTCAAGGGCATCGCCGGCCAGGCCAGTTACGTGAATTCCAAAGTGGCAGCCTGGACGATAGGCACAGTCAGCCTCAAACTGGTATCCGGCGACGTGCCCTTTGGCCTGGCGGCGCATCAGATAACGAGTTTCTCGCAGTTGCAGAGCAATGTTCCATATCGTTGGTCCGCTAAGACGGGCGGCTGGCCCGTAATAGACGACCTGGGTGGCGTCTATCAGGTGAACGCAGTCTAGTTTGCCAAGAAGGTCTCTCTCTCGCTTTGAAAGCGGCAGCCCTCGTGCTGCCGCTTTTCATTTGGTGGCATGACGGCCGCAGTCTGCCGCCATGCGCTATCTCTTAATACACATCGATGGACATGGCGGCAAAACACGGCCGCCATGCCACCCGCCCGCATGCACGGATGCTTTTAGAAAGCCCCCGCCCGAAGGCGGGGGAGCACGTTCTCCTACAATGGATTGATGAACCTGAAATGCCTAATACGAGCGAGGCTCTCGATGAGCAAAGGAGTCGTTCATGTTTGGTAAACAAGTAACCTTGTTCAATATGTTCGGTTTTGCCGTGCGCGTTCATGCCAGTTGGCTGATCATTGTTTTGCTGGTGACCTGGACGCTGGCTGAAGGCGTCTTTATGTCGCCGCAGTTCGACGCCGCCACTCGATGGATAATGGGGGCCGCCGGTGCAATTGGATTGTTCGTCTCGGTGGTCGTGCATGAGCTTTGCCATTCGCTGGTCGCCCGCCGCTACGGGCTGACGATGAAGGGGATAACGCTGTTCCTCTTTGGCGGCATGGCCGAGATGGCCGAGGAGCCTCCTAGCGCCAAGAGCGAGTTCTCGATGGCCATCGCAGTGCCTATCTCCAGCTTCATCCTTGCCGGGCTGTTCCTTCTGTGCACGATAGCGGTAACCGCCCTGAGCGGCCTGCTCGCGCTGCCGGCGTTGCGGTGCTGGCT
>CAYQJH010000152.1:1183-8422 GCA_964417755.1 uncultured Planctomycetaceae bacterium | reverse complement strand
AGTACCGCATGCGGTCCTTCTTCGGCTCCAACTCCACCAGCATCTTTTCCAACGCCGTCGAACGCGCCAGAGCCGAGGCCTTCCTGCGGCAGGTCGAGCAACTTGAAAGCCTGGCCAAGCATTTTGGAATCTAACCCAGGGAGACAACCATGAAACGCAAATACCTCACCACGCTGGAGGCCGCCGAGATCGGGCGCAAGATGGGTGTTCGCGGCCTGTGCATTTACCGCGACGACATCGACCGCGACCTCTGGCGGGTTGTGACGCCGGGCCGAAACGAAGTCCATGAGCCGATGGATGAGCGAACGTGGCGGAATTTCATCACCGCCTCCGGATGGATTGAACGGACGAAGACATACGACGCGGGCGGCGGCCGCAGGGTCAGCGTGCCGGAAAACGACGAAAGTAAATTGTTCGAGGCCGTCCGCGAGCAACTCAGCCCCGAGGCGGTGGCCAGCATCGTCTCGCACATCCAGGTGGCTCGCACCAACAACCAGGACGTGGACCGACAGGTCCGCTGGTTCGCCGATGAACTCTGCAAACTCCTCGGCGGATATGAACACCAAGCCCGGCTCGCGGAAGAGCTGGGTCTTTGACCAACCGTCCCAACGGGACACAGAAAGGAACTGCACATGGAAGCGAAGCGAAAGATTGAAGTCGGAAAGGTCTACAGCGGCAAGGTCGGCGGCACGATGCTGCCCATCAAGATCGAGAAGTCGCTGGGTCACGGGCGGTACGAGGCCGCGACGATGCCAGGCGGCAACAAGATCAAGATCAGCAGCGACGCCATCAAGGGCGACGGCGAGAGCGTCGAACAATGGCAGGCCAGGCGGACGCCCAAGGAACACGACCTGCCAGCGCCCGTCCCGGCAACGAAGGACGAAAAGTCGAAGACCGCTGCCAAGAGCAGTCACAAGAAGGACCGCAAGCCTAGCGGTCTGGACGCGGCCGTGGCCGTCCTTGCCGAAGCTGGAACGCCGATGAACTGCGGCGACATGGTCAAGCGGATGCTTGAGACGGGCCTGTGGAAGACCAACGGTAAGACACCTTCCGCCACGATTTACGCAGCCATCATCACTGAGATCGCCAAGAAGGGCGACAAGAGCCGGTTCCGCAAAACCGACCGGGGCCACTTCGAGTTGACCGCCGCTGGGAAGGCAGGCAACTGAACCATGAAGAAGCAGGACATCCAAGTCGGCAAACACTACATCGCGAAAGTATCCGGCAAGCTGGTTCCCATCGCCATCATCCAGGAGAATCCGCTGGGCGGTTGGAATGGCTTGAACCTCCAGACGCATCGTGGCGTCCGCATTCGCACGGCGGCACGCCTGCGTCGTAAGATTGATCCGAAGTGACGTCACACCAGCACCTCCTCCAGCGCCCTGGTCCCCGCGGCTGGGGCGCTCTCGGTCATGTCATTCCCCGTAGCGCCATCGTGGCTGGCGAAGATGCAGGCCGGGCGGTTCCACTTCCGCACGAAAGAACGCCATGCTGGGGGAATAGCGAATCGCAAATCGTCGGCGGGCCTGTAGAACATGGCGAACGGTGTCCCTCCCGTTTGAAAGACCCACTCCAGCCGTGCCTCGGCATGCTCCAGCGTGTCGCCTTCCTGGCCAATCAGGACGTAGCAGCCGACCTGCCGCTGCGACAAGCCCTCATCTCGCAGCATCTTGACCGTTCGCTCCACGTGGGGCTTCTCGCCAGGCACGTCGTATGCCGTATAGAGAATCTGCGCCCGCATTGCACCCAGCCGCTTGGCGAACCACGGACGACACAAGCGGGCGTCGATTCCGCCGGTGAACCGCGCCGCCCTCGGCTGTGTTTCGAGCATGTTGAGCACTGCCTCGATGTGCTCACGCGGGCAGGCCAGCAAGTTATTGTCCAGGATGTCCCATCCGGGCTTGATGTCCAGCAGCCGCAACTTGCCTTCGCGCTTGGGCACGAAGCAGAACGGGCACCGCCGCGTGCAGCCCCGGCTGGTAATCGTCATGCCCCTCTTGACGTACATGCCCGCCGTGAACTTGCCGGCCGGCGCGTCATACGCTGGCCCGCCGATGCAGACCTTGTAGCCATGCCTCGCCCACGCCAGCGCCAGTCGCTCAGCTTCGGGCCTGTCCCAGGTAAATGTGCATGACACATGCACCTCATCAACCTCCGGCAAGAACAGCGGCGGGTCGCCGACGAAGGCCAGTTCGTCATCCGGCGTGGCGCTGGTTTGTCTTGGGAATACGCGCGCAATCATGCCGTTGCCTCCGCAGCCTGAGCGGCCTCAATCCGCCCAGCCTTCTTGTCGGCGAACTGTTCCCACCCTTTGACGATGGCGTCGCAGCACGATGAGGCAATCGCCGTTGAACCACGCCACGGCAGGCGTACAATTATCGCGGCAATCGCTGCAATAGCGAAGAGAGAGGCTATGCTATGGCTGACATTCCAGAGTTGGTGAGGCGTCGCATGATCGACGATACCTTGCGCCAGAAGTTCGAGCAAACCATCGAGGAACGTATCGAACGTTGTCTTGAGGTCTCTCACCAGCGTGTCATCCCAGGCCACCACTTCGCGGAGGCCTCGGCTCAATGCATTGACCTTTACACGGACGGTTACTTCCTTAGCACCATCATGGTGACACAGGCGGTTGCCGAGGGAATTCAAAAACTCATTCGTGAACGCAATGGAATCAGTGCCCCTGCTCCAGAAAAGGGACCGGAATTGGTCCACCTTCTCATTGCGAAGGGAATCATTACCAGCATTTGTGGGGAGGCGTTCAACCGAATTTGGGGAAGCTACCGCAATGATCTTCACCACATGAATCCTGGGGCGGCAAAAGTCACCTACCCCGTTTCCTCGGATCTCGCCAAAAGGAATATCCAGGACCTTGCCGTGATTGAGAAGGAGATATTCGCGGTCAACCTTCGCAACGGCGCACTCATCCCGGTCCAAACAAAGTATTGGGATATCGGGCCCGATGGGAGGGCACCAATCTACCTTCGCTGTGACCGATAGGCAGGTCACGCGCCCACCTCCACCACGTCTTTGGCAGCGATCCGCTCAGCCTTCTTGCCGGTAAACTTTTCCCACCGCTGGACGATGACGTCGCAGTACAGTGGGTCGATCTCCATCAGGTGGGCCTTGCGTCCCGTCTGCTCGCAGCCGATCAGCGTGCTACCCGAACCACCAAAGAGGTCCAGGACGTTCTCGCCGGCCAGCGACGAGTATTGGATGGCGCGGACGGCCAATTCGACCGGCTTCTCGGTCAAATGCACCATCGACTGCGGATTGACCTTCTTGACCGACCAGACGTCCGTGACATTGGCAGGCCCAAAGAACTTATGCGCCGACCCTTCCTTCCACCCGTAGAAACACCACTCGTGGTTGCCCATGAAGTCCTTGCGGGTAAGCACTGGGTGTTCCTTGACCCAGATAACCATCTGGCTGAAGTACAGCTCGCTTTCCTTCAGCGCGTTGGGATAGTTCCAGATGTTGGAGTATCCGCCCCAGATGTAGAAGGCCCGCCCTGGCTTCAGCACCCGCTGGATGTTGCCGAACCAGGCGCGAAGCAGCCGGGCGAACTCCTCGTCGGAGATGAAGTCGTTGACCAGCGCCCTGTCCTTGGCCCGCAGCTTCTTGTCCACCTTGTGGCCGCCCTTGCGGATGGCGATGTCCATGCCTTGCTGGCCGATGGGACGGTCGCCGGAAGCGGCGATGGCATTGTTGCTGCGGCTGGCAACGCCGACATTGTACGGAGGATCGGTATTGACCAAATGGATGGTCTCGCCGTCAAGAAGCCGGTCGACGTCCTCGGGCTTGCTGCTGTCACCGCAAAGGAGCCGGTGGTTACCCAGCAGCCACAGGTCGCCCTTGCGGGTGATGGCCGCATCAGGCGGTGCTGGCACCTCGTCCGGGTCGGTCAGGCCGCCCTCGACGCCGCCCTCCAGCAGCTTGGCCAGCTCTTCCTCATCGAACCCAAGCGTTGATAGGTCAAAATCACCCGCCTGAAGGTCTTTAAGCTCGATGGGCAGCAGTTCCATATTCCATTCGGCCAGTTCCGCCGTTTTGTTATCCGCCAACCTGTATGCTTTCACCTGCTGGGGCGACAGGTCTTTGGCAACATGCACGGGCACCTGTTTGAGCCCCAACTTGATCGCCGCCTTGTAGCGAGTATGGCCGCAGATGATGACGCCATCGCCATCAACCACAATGGGCTGGCGAAAGCCAAACTGCTGAAGACTGGCCGCAACAGCATCCACGGCGGCATCGTTATCGCGCGGATTGCGGTCATAGGGCCGAATGCTTGTGATATCTCGAATCTCAATTTGCATGTCTATTCCTTCCATGTGGTTGCGCCCGCGATGGGGCTGGTTTCACACGACCGACCGAATCTCTTTTTGTTCCTGACCGTTCCCGCCGCGGTCTTCCGCGACCGATCCCCCGGAAGGAACCGCTGGCCTCTTGCCCATCTTGCCTGGTTTGATGGCTCGCGACGTGGCGGCGCGCCGTGGCGCTGCCGTAGGGTTGTCGGGCCTGCGGCGCGATCGTCGAACCTGGCCCAACGTAGCGCGAACCTTGCGCCAAGGGAGAACGTGCCGTGCGAGACGGCTTGGCGCGAGAGTTGGGGCTTGCTTCACTGCGATGCCCAGATGCACCGGACGCATCTATCGAAAGATGGCTGGGATTGGGAATTGTTTCCCGCGCATCTTGGTTAAAGATGCATCTTTGGAATAGATGCGCGGGAATGAATTCATCTGTCGGAAAGATACAAGTACATGAAATATATATACTTCTTTCCTTCCTATTAATTCCTTCCTTCCCAGCCCACACGCCAACTTTGGCCTCTACGCGTGCGCGAGGGTCGGGAAGGAAACAACTAATCCCATATGTGTGGACCGTGTTCAGCATGCAACGTACTCCTGCCCTGGCGCTCCCGGCCCCTCCTGGGTCTTGGTCTCCACGCGAACATCTCCAGCCTCCAGCAGGGCCAGCATGATCTCGTCTCGCTCGCGCGAGGGAATCGCCCGAAGACGACGGCAAAGGGCAGTCTTGGTAATGCGCCCGCCCGGGGCGTTGCGGATTTCGCGGAGGACGCGCTTTCGCTTGGCGTCAAACTCGTTCTCGCTGGCGTGCTCGAAGGCCATGTAGAGCATCCGGCGGGTCTGGTGGCTGATCAGTTCCCCCGCCCATCGAGCGGCCGGCTCGGCGATAACAGGGTTGGCGTGGTTCTCGCTGCAGGCATAAACCAGCGCCAGCCGCCTGGCCTTCTCGTTGGCGCGGGCCCAGATGGCCATGCCTACGGTGTCGTTGGCGGACTCGGCCTTGGAATACTGCTCGTCGGCGTGGGCGCGCAGTTCGGCCAGGATGTTCTTTGCGCCAGCGGTATAGGGCACGACGTTGGGCGTCGGGTGCCAGTTCTCCAGGTTGCCCTTGCCCAGACGGAGTTCTGCCCAGTAGCGGGCGATGGCAATGATGCTTTCAGGTAGATCATCACAGTCCGGGTCTTGGCCGGCGCTGCGCTTGCCGGTCTCCAGGATCAGCATGCGGGCGAAGAAGCCGTTGGTGAGCATCTTGCTGGACAGCGACTCGTAGAAGTTCTTCGGGATGGCCGTGCCGAAGATGCACATGCACGGTTGGTCTATGACGCCCCGGCTGGCGTTCTTTCCCGCCTTGACTCGCATGGCGTAGATGCCGTTGGCCGAGGTGTACATCTTGAGCAAGACGTTCATTATGCCTTCGAAGCGAACTTCCTTGCCGCGGGCGATGGCGCTGATTAATCCGTCCATCTCGTCAGTCTGAAAGAGCATGGCGGGCTGAACCAGCAGGCGGTCCTCGATGCCTTCGCCGCTGGCAAATGTCTCGGCGAAGTTTTCACACAGGCCGCAGTGCAGCAGAATACGCTGGTTGACCTTGCGCGGATGGTCTTTGCCAACGCCAGAGTTGGCCAGGCCCAGCAGGTATAGGCTGGTACGGTTGTCAGCGGCGTCACGAACCTTGCGCCCTGCAAGCAATCCTTGAAGGCTAACCGCCCCGCAGAATGCCAGGACGGTGTCTGGGTACGGAGCGGTCCGCAGCGTATAGTCCATCACCTGGGCGACGAACCCTGGCACGTGCAGCAATTCCTCGGGCACGGGCCCGGGGTCTTCTGGCGCATCCGTCAATGGCACTGGCTTGGACGGCGAAGATGTGAATGCCGACAGATCGACGCCCGATGTGTCAGGCGACTGGCCATACCCCTGCAATCGCAGGGCTGTGGCGGCTGCGGCATAGTCGCCGGCATAATCCAGAGCAGCAAATACACCAAATGGCGAATACGCCTTTTCAGGCTTGAATGGCTCGGCGTTGGAGGAAAAGACGTAGAAGACCCGTTCCTTGAACGTCGCGCTCCAGCCGCTGTCCTTGCCTGGCCGACGCCAGTACTCATTGTCCCCGCCCTTGGCCAGAGTCCAGCCGTGCCGCAACAGCACTTCTCGCACGTCACCGCGTTCATTGAATTCGTCGCCCGGTCTGCCGCCGATGGCCTCGGCAAAGGCAGCAACCTGCGACGGAGATTCAAATGCTTCATTCAGCGACCGAGCGGCACCTATCAGCACAGCGCGCTGCGCATCCGACAGCTTGGGCAATTCTTCAAAGCGGCCTTGCTGCAGCGCGTATCCTGGCGACGGCGCGCATAGGAAAAGCCCGCCTTCGCCGCGCGTCTCGATCAGCGTTACGATTGCCTCGTAATGATCGCCAGCCTTGCGGGGAACGTGCTGCTTTCCGCTGACGATCACCGGCTCCTTGCTGGCGGCAACGATGACACGCTGGGCAAGTTTTGCGTTGCCGGGCACCGGCGATTGGCAGCGATAGACCACATGCCGACCGCCGGATTGCGAACGTTCGACGACGAGGCGTTGGAGAAGCCCAGGAGCCTCGGCCTCGACAAGTTCCGCCCAGCGGTCGAACAGTTCTCCGCCGCAGTCGAAGTCGATCATCTCCAAGTTGCCCGAGACGCTGCCCGCCAGCACACAGCAGGCGTCGGCCTTGGCGAACCACTGCGTAACCTGGGCCTCGGAGGGCAGGCAGCTTTGATACGGTTTCCAGGCAGCCAGCGCCGGGCGCTTCTGATCCAGAACCGCAGGAAGCACGCACAGACCGGCGCGAAGGTAGGATGTGGCCGCTGAGGCAATCAAGTAGCGTCCTCCCGCGACATGACGGCTTCAAGATTGCAGCGGAAATGCCAGAACATCCGCAGGGCTTGGCGGCTGACGCCCA
>CAYQJH010000152.1:0-1083 GCA_964417755.1 uncultured Planctomycetaceae bacterium | reverse complement strand
CCGGTGTGCTCAAAGCAGACCCACTCGGAGATGTACTTGTTCCAGCCGATGCGATACTCCACGCGCATCGTTCTGGGCGCTGTCTCTTCGGCCCCACGTTTGAAGTGAACGCTGTAATGCACATCCTGCACGGAGTACTCAGTGATAGATTCCTGGCCGGAGAGAACGCCCTCGGTAGAGGCCTCGGCGTCGTGTTGCTCACGCTGGGGCGGCGGGAAGACGTGTCCACACTCGGGGCAGGTCGCGTAGGCGGCGTGAATAAGTGCGCAGCACTGCGGACATTCCTTGGCCGGCGCTTCGCCATTGCCTGAACCAGGTTCGGTCACTCGCAGGTCGTCGACCGACCCATGCCGCATTACGTTGCCGCCGAAGTCCAGCACCAGACAATCGGCCTTGCCCTCGCAGAGCCGAAAGCCTCGGCCCACCATCTGGTAATAAAGGCCCGGCGACATGGTCGGGCGCAGCATGGCGATGCAGTCCACGTTGGGCGCGTCAAAACCTGTGGTCAACACGTTGACGTTGCAGAGATACTTCATGGGACGGTTGTCGCCGAATAGGCCCTTGCCGCTCTGCCGTCGGAAGCGACCGATCAGACGGTCCCGTTCGCCACTGGGCGTCTGGCCGCTGACAAAACCGCACTCGATGCCGTGTTGCCGTTGGAGAGTCTCTACGATGTGCAGGCCATGCTGAATACCGGCGGCGAAGATCAATACAGACTGGCGATCCTGGGTCTGGGCGACGATTTCATCGCAGGCAGCGCGGACCAAATTGTCGCGGTCCATCAGTTCTTCGGTCTCGCTAGCAATGAACTCGCCGCCCCGGACGTGCAGGCTGCTGGTGTCCACCTTGGCGACAGCTGCCTTTGTTCGCAACGGACAGAGATAGCCGTCGCGGATCAATTCCTTGACACCGACCTCATAGCAGATGCGATTGAGGAAGTGATCGCTACAGCAGATTGACCCGCTGCTCATGCGGAACGGCGTGGCCGTCAAGCCAATGGTGCGAACGTGGGGATTGATCACCTTGGCGTCGGCAAGGAACTGGCGGTACATGCCGTCGCCGTCGGGCGGGATCATGTGTGCT
>CAYQJH010000151.1:0-8683 GCA_964417755.1 uncultured Planctomycetaceae bacterium | reverse complement strand
ACGGCAGGCTCACCATCAATGCCTCAGCCGGCAGCAGCATCTGCTTCATCCAGATTGCCGGAAAGTGATGTGCAGATGATTTTGCCAGAGAGTTAGAGTAATATCACGCAAGGCGCGGCGGCCAGCGATGGTCGTCGCGCCTTGGCAGTTGAAAGGCAAATCTTCTTTAAAAGGAGTTTCAAATGATTCGCAGCATGCTGATTCTCGCGTTTGTTATTGTGTCTTCGGCCTATTGCATTGCGGAGGACATGAAGCCGGCCACCGCACCAGTCGGCGGCAAGAAGGAACTGACTCCGTCTTCCATACAGGCCGCCCACATGGAGAAGTTGGAGGCCCTTGGCTTGCTGGGCAACAAGGTGCTCGGCGCGCAGCGTCAGGCCGCCTGGAAAGAGTATTACGCATGGGAAAAGCAGCAGAATCACGTCGGCAAGGGCATGAAATTCGCGGTGATTGTCGTGGACGCAAAGAAGAACGATGTCACCGAAAAGGACGTGCCCCTGCTTCGCGAGGAGATTGCCGAACTTGAGAAGGCAATGAAGGCCGGCGATCTGGACGAGTCGGCCAAGCAGATCAAACAAGAGGAGATCGCCAAGAAGAAGACGCAGATCGCCGGCGCCGGACTGCCGGTGAAGATCACAGCCTTGACGAAGGATGCGCCGAAGGTTGAAATCGTCGCCTATGTTCGCCAGGCAGCCGAAGGAGAAATGCCGACGGCCAAGAGCGAGATCATGCTTGCCGGCACGCTGGAAAGCTTCCGATTCGACTCCAAGTCACCGTCAGCCGTCATTACTAGAGGCACCGTAACCGCCGCTCCCGCCACTACACCAGCGGCAGGCGCTGCGACTCAAAGCACTCGCTGACGTTCGGGCGCAGCCCACAACATCTTCTGCCCGTTCAAATGGATGGCTTCGGGACGAACCCGAAGCCATCTTTTTGTAGATATTAGTCGGCTTCCAGCTAGACTGGAGCGCCGACTGCTGCCCTGCAAACTTTGGGCTAAATGAAGACGCACCTGCGAGAGTCGATTCCAATGGAACATGAATTTGGGCTTATCCTGACGATCACAATGGGCCTGGCCGGCGCGCTGGTTCTGGGCTACATCACCCACCGCCTGGGCCTCTCGCCCATTGTCGGTTACCTGCTGGCCGGCCTGGCGATCGGGCCTTACACTCCAGGGCTCGTAGCGGATGTCAAAGTCGCTTCCGAGCTGGCGGAGGTCGGCGTGATCCTGCTGATGTTCGGCGTGGGGCTGCACTTCAATCTGAAGGATCTGCTGGCCGTCAAATGGATCGCAATCCCGGGCGCCGTCGGGCAAAGTCTCGTTGCGACGCTCCTGGGGACAGTTGTGTCCGAGACGTTCGGCTGGAGCCTTGGCGCGGGATTAGTGCTTGGCCTGGCCATATCGGTGGCCAGCACTGTCGTGCTGATCCGCGTGTTGATGGACAACGACTCTCTTACCACGCCGGCTGGGCATGCAGCCGTCGGCTGGCTGATCATGGAGGACATCTTCACCGTCATCGTCCTGGTGCTGCTGCCCTCCATTGCGATGGCCACGCAGACAAATGACGGCGGCGGCGTGCTGCTGACCCTGGCGGTGGCCCTGGGCAAGCTGGCCTTGCTGGGACTGCTGATGGCATTGATCGGCGCTCGCCTGATCCCCTGGCTGATGGAACGAGTGGCCGGGTCACGCAGCCGGGAATTGTTTACGCTTACCGTGCTGGTTGTCGCCCTGGGCATAGCAACAGGCTCAGCCTGGATATTCGGCGCATCGATAGCCCTGGGCGCATTCCTGGCCGGCATGGTCGTCGGCCAGTCCAGTGTCAGCCACCAGGCAGCCTCCGATGCGCTGCCCATGCGAGATGCCTTCGCCGTCTTGTTCTTCGTCTCGGTAGGAATGTTGTTCAACCCCATGGTCATCATCGAGCAGCCATGGCTGGTACTTTCAATCCTGGGGATCATCCTGCTGGCCAAGCCGCTGGCGGCGATCCTGATCGTCGCGGTGCTTGGCTACCCTGTGCGGACAGCGCTGACCGTAGCGCTGGGCCTGGCCCAGGTTGGCGAATTCTCTTTCATCCTGTCCGAGCTGGGCCGCTCTCTGGAAGTGCTTCCCGCGACGGGACACAACGTCATCGTGGCCTCCGCGCTGATCTCGATTTCTCTGAACCCCCTGCTCTTCCGCCAGGTCGGCCGGATAGAATCCTGGCTTGGCCGGCATCAAAGGCTGTCGCGTTTGCTCACGTGGCGATTCAGGCATCGCAACGGCATCAGTAAACACCAGGAAGCAGACAAGGCCGCCGCCATCGGCGCGGTGGTTGTCGGCTATGGCCCGGTCGGGAGAATACTGACGAGGATCCTCCGCGACTTCGGAATCCAGCCGACCATCATCGAGATGAACGTGGACACCGTCAAATCGCTCAGGGCCCAAGGCCTTTCAGCGATCTACGGCGATGCCGGCCGGCGGGACATCCTCCAAAGCGCCCATGTTGGCCGGGCCCAATACCTGCTGGTGACGCTGCCGGACGTTAGCGCCAGACTGCCAGTTGTGGCAAATGCAAGGCTGCTGAACCCCGACATCCGCGTGCTGGCGCGTGCCCGCTATTTAGGCGAACGCGAAACGTTAGAGAGTGTCGGCGTCAAGGCTGTCGCATACGAGGAAGCGGAAATCGCCGTGGCACTAGCGGGCATCCTGCTGCGAGAGATCGGCCTGCAGGAAGACGACATCAAACAGGAAGCCGACAGAGTTCGATCGGAACTGGAAGTGCGGCCATAAGCACTGGGCGCACCAGGGCTCGAACCTGGGACCTCATCCTTGTAAGGGATGCGCTCTAGCCAACTGAGCTATGCGCCCGAAGAACGTGTATTCTACCATGACGGTCTCAAAAGAGAAGACCTCATGTCAGTGCGTAACTGCCTGTAAGTCAGCCTTGTTCCTTCAAGGCTGCTGTTTCAGGCTTCTCTGTCTTCTCTGCGTTCTCTGCGGCGAGGTCGTTGTCGTGGCTGTTACTTTCCGCCTTCGCGGGTATAGTTCAGCAGGCCGCCGGCGGCGAGAATCTTTCTCTGCCGCGGCGCAAGGCTCAGGCGGCAGGTAAAGTCAAATCCCTTGGTGACGTTGCGGACGCTCGCGCTGTCGAGGCCGGCGATAGCCTCGCTGGCGTTGGTGATTGACAGTTCGTCGCCCTGCTCAATTCGCACGTAATCGTTGGCCTCCGCGAAGGTCAGCGGCAGGATCGCGAAGTTCACCAGGTTGGCCTGGTGGATTCTCTCGATGGCCTTTGCGATGACGACATTCACGCCCAGGTACATCGGGCAGAGGGCTGCGTGCTCGCGAGAGGAGCCCTGGCCGTAGCTGTCGCCCGCGATAATGAAGCCCGCTACGCCAGCCTGCTTTGCCTCCAGCGCCCGCTGGGCGAAGCTCGCCTCGCCGGCCTCGTTGAAGCAATTGAAGACGTACTTGGCATATTCCGGCACGTTGGAGCGATACTTCAGCAGTGCCCCTGCCGGCATTATGTGATCAGTGGTGATCTTGTCGCCGACCTTGATGAGAGCCCTGCCTGCGATGTTGCCCGGCAGAACCGCCCCGCGTGGCGGCTTGACGATGGTCGAGCCGCGAATAACCTCCGCCACGGCCGCTTGCTGCGGCGCCAGCGGGGCTTCGATCATGCGGTCATCGGTTGTAAAGCTCTTAGGCTGAGCGATGCGCGAATACTTCAGGCCGATGCCCTGGGCAAAGGCCGCCGGGTCGACAATTTCGCCGGCCAGTGCCGCCGCGGTGGCCGCCTCGGGGGAAACCAGGTACACGTGGTCTCCCACGGTGCCCGACCGCCCGGCGAAGTTGCGGTTGCTCGTCCGCAGGCTGATGGTTCCCTCTGCCGGCGAGAAGCCCAGGCCGATGCATGGCCCACAGGCCGACTCCAATATCCGCGCCCCCGCCCGGATCATTGCCGCCAGGCTGCCGTTGGCTGCCAGCATGTCCAGCACCTGCCTGCTGCCTGGGGCAATGCCAAGCTCCACGCCAGGATTGACCGTCCGTCCGCGCAGCATGCCAGCTACACGCATCAGGTCCTGGTAGCTGGAATTCGTGCACGAGCCGATCATCACCTGGCTGACCTTCTTGCCCGCCAAGGCCGAGACAGGAATGATATTGTCCGGACTGCTTGGCCCAGCCGTCAGCGGCTCGAGCTTGCTGAGGTTGATCACGATCGTGCCGAAGCTGATCTTGACGAAACCGTCTTCACTGACGGCTGAGAGTTTAACCTTGCGGCAGTACTTCTTGATGTTTTCGATGGTTGCGGCGTCCTTCTCCACGTGAAGACGCTTGCTCACCTGGTCATATTCAGCGCCCTCGTCAGCCGCCATCGCGACAAAATCCGCCTCGCGCCCCTGTGCCGCCAGGAAGCTTCGCGTCGCATCGTCGGCGGGGAAGATGCTGCAAGTTACGCCGAGTTCCGCGCCCATGTTCGTGCAGGTCGCGCGTGCTGGAACCGGCAACGTCCTGACGCCTTGGCCGAAGTATTCCACCACGCAACCGACGTTGCCGCGAGTCGTCAGGATGCTCAGCAGGCGAAGGATGATGTCCTTGGCTGAAACCCATGGCCGCAGGCGGCCCTTAAGCTCGACGCCGATGACCTTCGGCCAGGTGAGGTAGAACGCCCCGCCGCCCATGGCCACTGCAACATCGAGCCCGCCGGCGCCGATGGCGATCATGCCCATGCCGCCGCCTGTTGGCGTATGGCTGTCAGATCCAACCAGCGTCTTGCCCGGCCGGGCGAACCGCTCAAGATGCACCTGGTGGCAGATGCCGTTGCCCGGCCGCGAGAAATGCACGCCGACCTTGCGGGCGATGGATTGCAGATACAGATGATCGTTGTGATTCTCAGGCCCGAACTGGGCCATGTTGTGATCGACATAGCTGACGGACAACTCGGTCCGCACACGCGGAATATCCATTGCCTCCAGCAGCAGGTAGCTGGTCGTGCCGGTCGCATCCTGTGTAAGCGTCTGATCGATGGCGATGCCGACCTCACTGCCGCTAACCGGCTGACCTTCAACCAGATGTTGAGACAGTATCTTGTGCGTCAAGGTGCTGGCCATTATTGCTCCGTTGTTGAGGCCTGGTTAGTGAACGACTTTCGAAACCGCGAGAATATCACACTGCAGCCCCAGCCCGCAACTGATTGCGATGTCGGATTGCGCAGGCGGAACGACCTTGTCCACGAATTACACGAAAAGCACGAACGAAACGACATGACGGAATCTCGACATCTTGGTAAACTGGCCAAATTGTGGATGTACTCTGTTTGCCAGGTTCCAGAGAAGTAAAGTGTGCGGTACATCACCCGCCATGGCATCACTTCACTCCGTCGCCAAAGGATGGTCCGCAGTTCTCAGGGTATAGTCAGATTTCCTATCAGCTAATCTTGGAGCCTGCTGTTCCCTTCGTGCGTTTCGTGTAATTCGTGGACAGCGCCTCTTCTCTCGCGTGATTCAGCCGATGGAACTTGAGGCCTTCTAGCGGCAGAGGCCCTGTTGCGTGTGGTTTTCCCATTTTGCCGAGAGCGCAAAAAAAGTGGCGGGCCAGCCGCGGGGGGGGACGACTGGCGCCGCCTCTGCATTCGAACCGGCCGGGGGGGAACCGGTCCGAAAGGGGGTCAATTTCAAGGCTCGCACACTCTTATCTAGAAGAGTCAATCAAGCCTACAACGACGCATTATAACTTGCGAATCTTGATTTGCAATACTTCTTTGCACCATCCAATCGCTTTATCTGTCGCCAAATCCGGATGTTCTGCCATATCTTGCACCTAACCATAACCTGCGGAATTGACAAAGCTTGCATACTATCTATCAAGAGATTTTCCGATAATTCCGAGTTTGGATTTCACAAGCAGTTGAAAAAAATCTGTATTTTTCTCTTGCTCGCGTCGTCGGCCCCCGGAGCAACGACTTGATTCGCACTACGAGATGTCTTGCAGTGGACTACCCCGCAGAGCATAATATTCTATGAAAGGCGAGTGTCATGAGTAACGATCATCCGACGACGCACCGCCGAACCCCCCGTGCATCGGTTTACCTCCTGCAGATTTTATCCATTTTGCTCGTTCTCTCTGGCGCCGGCCTGTGCGCCGCCACAATCACGCTGGCTGTGCTGACGGACCAACTTTATTTCGCGCAGGTGGCGATCAGCCTTGCCTGGCTGCTTGCCGGACTGTGGGCAGGCGCGGTGCTTGCTGGTTTGGCCAGGCTGATGAAGATGCAGCGAGAAATCCTGCTTCTGGAAAGTGCCGCAGCCGCACACTCGACTCCAGCCGAACACGACATCGACATCGAAATCGCGCGGGGCCTCAAGCGCATGCACGCGGCACTGACGGAGATCAGCACCAACCTGATGCTCTCGCCGCAGCAGTTGGAGATCAAGCGCCGCCAGCATCAGCAGCAGCGCTCGCTTGTGCTGGTTGCCCAATGCCGCCAGGCGATAACGCAGAAGGACTTCGCCCTGGCCCAGCAGCACATAGAACGATTGAGAGAGGAAATACCTGACGATCCCAACCAGAATTCGCTGGCTGAGGAGCTGCGATTTGCTCGCGAGCAGGCGCGACAGGCCGACATCGCCGAGGCCGGCCGAGACGTTCAGGGCTCACTTGCCGAAGGCTCATTCGAGAAGGCCTTGCAGATCGCCAGGGAATTGTTGGAGAAGTATCCTGACTCTCCGGAGGCCTTGGCGCTGGTTCATCGCATCGAGAAGCAGGCTTCCGCATCGGCCGCCGAGAAGCGCATCGCCAAGTACAAGGAGGTCGATGCGCTGGTGCAGAAGAGGCAGTGGCGGCCGGCCCTGGTGGCGGCGAGAGTGTTCGTAGCGGCATATCCAACATCGGATGAATCCAAGCTTATCAACGCCCAGATGACGACGCTGGAGGAAAACGCTCAGATCGAGGAAGTGCGCGAGCTGCGTGATCGAATCCGAGACCTTATTAACGCACAGCGCTTCGGCGAGGCCCACAAGCTGGCGCTGGACGTCGTGCTGCGTTTTCCCCAGACAGCCGCCGCCGAGGAACTTCGCCCGCAACTGGATCGCCTGGCCAGGAAGGCCGGCGAGGAGAAGTAGAGCCGCAACAGGCCTGCGTCTTTCCTAACATTTTCACCCCGCAAATGACTTGACGCCCCTCGTCGCCGCGCGTATAGTATTTGCCAATGCATCAAGAGTGCGCGAGGGTACTGGCCCTGTGACCGCACGGCAACCTGTTTCGCATTGTGGCGGAATAAGGTGCTTAACGCCAGCCCGAAAGGGAACGATGTGGCCCGAAACGGCCGCCATTGCGGACGGGCAATTCATGCCCCGGAATCTCCCGAATCGTCCCCTGCCGCGCTGCGTTCTTGAGGCGAAATTGAACGTATTGATCTGCTTCACGCTCCTGATTTTGAAAGGAAAACGTCATGGCAAACAGTTCGAGGTATCGTCTGGGAACGCTGGCCCTTCATGCCGGGCAGGTGGATGACATCGCCACACACGCCCGCGCGGTGCCGATTTACGCCACGGCGGCGTACAACTTCACAAGCACCGATCATGCCGCCGACCTATTCGCACTGAAGGAGTTCGGGAATATCTATTCCCGCCTGATGAACCCCACCAATGACGTGCTTGAAAAGCGCCTCTGCGCCCTCGACGGCGGCGCAGCGGGCCTGGCCTTTGCGAGCGGAATGGCCGCCATTACCGCCGCCATCGTGACCATCACGCACAGCGGCCAGAATTTCATCGCTTCCACCAGCCTGTACGGCGGCACGTGGACGCTCTTTACGCAAACGTTCAAGAAGCTCGGCATCGAGGCCCGCTTCTTCGACCCGGATCATCCTGAGCAGATCGAGAAGCTCATCGATGCCAACACGCGGCTGGTCTATCTCGAAAGCATCGGCAACCCGAAGAACGACGTGCCGGACTTCCGCCGCATCGCCGACATCGCCCACAAGCACGGCCTGCCGGTGATTCAGGACAATACGGTGATGACCCCTGCCCTTCTGCGGCCTGTCGAGCATGGGGCCGACATCGTGGTCTACTCGACCACCAAGTACATCGGCGGCCATGGCGTGCATGTCGGCGGCGCCATCGTCGATAGCGGCAAGTTCGATTGGTCCGCAAACCCAGCCAAATGGCCGGAATTCTGCTCGCCCGATGATGCATATCACGGCGTGGTCTTCGCCGAGGCGCTCAAGCCCATCGGCAACATTGCGTACATCGTGCACATTCGCACGCACTGGCTGAGGGATACTGGGGCGGCCATGAGCCCCTTCGCCGCGTTCCTGTTCCTGCTTGGCCTGGAGACGCTGCACGTCCGCATGCCGCGGCACGTGGCTAACGCGGCTGAGGTGGCCAACTGGCTGTCCAAGCACCCGGCGGTGGATTGGGTGAATTACCCCGGCCTGAAGGGCCACAAGCATCACGAGCTGGCCAACAAGTACATGCCCCAAGGCGCTGGCGCGATCATCGGTTTTGGCATCAAGGGCGGCAAGGCTGCCGGAGTGAAGTTCATCAACAGCGTCAAGCTGGCCAGCCACCTGGCCAACATCGGCGACGCCAAGACGCTGGTCATTCACCCAGCCTCCACGACGCACCAGCAACTAACCGAGGCAGAGCAGCGCGCCGCCGGCGTGAATCCGGAATTCATCCGCCTGTGCGTGGGCATCGAGGACGT
>CAYQJH010000150.1:0-8824 GCA_964417755.1 uncultured Planctomycetaceae bacterium | reverse complement strand
CAGGCCGTGCAACAGCAGATGGCCAGGATCGGTGTAGGCGACCTCGGCCTTGCGCCCGGCCTTGCGGGCCTCGACTTGAGCCTGCCTCTGCTCTTCGACGTACCGGACGCCGACGGTCTGGTCCAGGAACTGGGCGAGCATGCCCAGGCGGAAGAAGTTGATGTCGTTCTTGAAGTACTCGGATCGCTCGTGGTAGGCGTGCTCGACGGTCGGCAGCCAGGCTCGGAACTGGGCCGTCCACGCATCGACGGTCTGGCGGTACTTGGCGTAGTCGAGATTCTCCAGGCCCGGAATCTCCCGCGCCACGGCGATGTTCATCTCGACAACGTCGACCTTCTCCAACTCGGCGTCGGGAAGGGCCATGAGTTGGGCGACGGTGCGATGGCCGGCGTCGGGGCTGGAATAGGACGATTGCGCAAACGTCGCCTTGCCGTCAGTGGCGTTCGAGAAGATCAGGAATCCGCCAGCCGTGAGAATGACGCCGAAGGCGAACGGCAGCAGCAGGGCCGCGATTCGAGGGAAACGACGCTGGGGCGACTCTGTCGTCGCCTTCTGTGTCGCTCGCAACTGTTTTGCTCTTCTGCCGCTCAAGTCCACCCCGTGATGTACAGACAGGACGGCCGGGATTTTCCACCCGCGCACAGGGGCTTGTCAATACCCAGGTTGCAGTTTTTTTCGGGCGGCGGGATGGCCCTCCCAAGGCCGGGAAGACGGGACGATGGCGAGCCGGTGCCGATTCCGGGAAGATGGCTGCCATGCCTCGGCTGTCGTATGCTGCAAGCGATTGCCTGGCAGGCGGTTATAGACTCCATAGCTTGCCGCCGAAGAAAATCTTTCCGCCCCGTTTTACGAATTGGCCCTCTCGCGGGAAACAAGTGAGTAGAGGGGCATGGTGCCCACGGTAACCTTAAGGCAAGGAGATCACGATGGATCGGATCGGTCTGACGTTCGAGGAGTACGCTGAGTTGAAGGTTCGGCCGCGCGTGGGCGCGGACGCCGCGTTCGGGCATGCGGCGGAGATGACGCTGGCGGAGATGTTCCCGATGACGCTGATGGCGGCATCCAGCCACCTGCGCTCGCGGGGCTACGACTGCCGACCGGCGATGCTGGAGGTGCTGGTCCGCGATGGCGTCGTGGAGCCGGCCGGGCCGGATGCCTGGAGCCAGGCCGACGTGGACGCCGCCGCCCAGCACTTCGAGGACTGCGACCTGCTGACCCCGTATGCTGCGATGTGCCAGACGCTGGGGTGCCGGTACGTCGACTTCCTCAAGCCGCTGCGCGAGGCGGCGGATCGCGAGTCGGCCAAGTACGGGCGTGTCATTCCTGACGACGACCAGTACTTCGTGATGCACCGCATCCCGCCGCGCGGTGGGAACGATGCCCACGACGCGATCCTGAGCTTCACGCTCTGCGACGACATCCGGGAGCGGATCGAGCGCGGCGAGGAGGTCTAAATGACCTCCAAATCACGGGAACTGGAACTGACGCCCGACCTCCTGGAGTACGCCAAGGCGGTGGCGATGAAGTTGGCCCCAAATCACTGCAAGCCGCGCCTGGCCCGCCCCTTGTCCGTGCTGAGATAGAATCCCTTGGCGGTGTTCGCGTAGACATTCTCCGGCACAGCCGGACAGACAGCCACCTGGTGAACGTCCTGGTTCAACTCGGGCGTAACGGCGGACCAGGTTTGGCCGTAGTCGCCGCTGTGCATAATGCTGCCAACGTGGATGTCGGCATAGATGTCGCCTTCCGCCGTGCCAGCCAAGCTGCGAACTGCTGGAGGCCCGCCCCACGGCGTAAACCAGGTATTCCGCATGGGCAGCCGATCGAAAGCGTCAATGTGCCTCGTGCCGTTTTCCGTCACAAGTTCAAGGTGCGCGCCCTCGGTTCCGACTAAACACGCTGGCGGCTCCTCGCGCAGGATCAGCAACGATTCAATCGGCTCGGAAAGCCTGGCAAGCACCACCTGCAGGCCGCCGGGCTTCAGCACAAGCACAGAATGGTCGGCCAGAGCGATGACCGTAACCTGCCGGCCTTGAGCTACGCGGACCATACCCGGCCTTATTGGCGTTGGGCAAGGCGTCGAACTGACATCCACTTCAAATAACGTTGTGTTCGTCATTGCCAACATCGGCAAAGCCTCCGCTACCCAACAGGGCATCTCGCTCGTCAGATAATTCTAGTCGGAAGGAATGATGTCAGCCCTGCCGGCCCAGCATGCGCCTGACTTGAAACTGCCGCTCTGCCGCTGTATACATGATTGCGCATAGACACGGCGCATCCTCATCAGGTAGGGTGTCTGAGTGGCCTAAAGAGCCGGTCTTGAAAACCGGTGTACTCGCAAGAGTACCGTGGGTTCGAATCCCACCCCTACCGCTTGGCAGAAAGGATAAGGGCGGGCTCTGCACCTGGCATGGCAGCCGCGCAAAGCCCGCCCAACCGGGAAAGTCCTTGCTGCATCATGAGCGCTTGTTTATCTCCAGCAGAGGCGAGGCGCCGCCAACAACTGCCCCTTCGGGGCCGCCAGTAAGGCCATCCACTCGCGGATCAAGCCAGTACGCCTTCACCTCGCCGATGGTGCCGTCTGCGTACGAGACATTGCAGGCTCTGCTGTGGCGGAAGTGGAACGTCGGCAGATCGGGCGAATTGGTGAGCACGTACCACTCCTCCAGCATCGGGTTGCTTGGCGAGGCTGGCGCTTGCCAGAAATTCACCTGTGCACAGTCGCCCCAGGCAATAGTCTCGGCCGGCCTGGTGACCTGGCTGATATTGTTGTTTGTCGTGCCGGCCAGCAGCATTTGCTGATTCAGGCCATAGCCATAGCCTGCCATGTTGAACTTGGCCTTGAAGTAGGCTTGCTCGTACGGAATCGACGGACAGATTTTGAGCTTGTCTGCCTTGGTGAAGTACCGAGCGAGGCGAGCCTTTGTAGCATCGATTCCGCGCGAGCCCTCCGGGCCTGCCCCAGCAGGCTCCAGGCCCCAATACCACAGAACGGAACTATCGGGCAGTGTCTGGCGAAACGGGAAGAAGTTCCCGCCATTATCCTCAAGATAAAGCATGTATGCGATCTGGACCGTTCGGAGATTGTTCTTGCAGACGGCCTTGCGGGCGATGTGCCTCGCCTGTGCAAGCGACGGCACCAGCAGACACGTAAGCACGCCGAGGATGCTGATGACCACCAACAACTCAATCAGAGTGAAGGCGGTCTTGAGCGGATGCCGTAGCGATGGGTGGCATGACGATGGATGGCATGACGGCCGTCGTCTGCCGCCATGCTGACCATCAGGACGCTCGGGCGCATGGCGGCCAGCAACGGCCGCCATGCCACCCGCTTCTAATGTCCCGTATGGTTTCATCTAATCATTGGCCCATCCATGCCATCAATTATGTAATTACTTTCGCCTGCGCCGTCCCAGCAGCGTAGCGCCGATGGCCAGCAGGGCGAGGCTCGTCGGCTCCGGTGTGGCCAAGCTCACCGACACGTCGTCGAACGTGCCCGTTCCACCGCCCATATCCGGTAACCATGTCCAGCCGGCATAGTTGAAGAATCCCACATCGGTCAGTTCAAAGCCATCATCCGCAGCCAGCTTACCCGTCCAGTACAACTGCGGCACATTGTCAATAACCAGCAGTTGCCTCTGCCCGTTGACCATCTGGTAGACTTCACTGCGAGCGCGGCGAGCACTGGGGTCGCCGGTATCAAGTGCGCCGAAATACGTCAGCACCACTTCCAAATCTTCCGCAGGCAGCCAGTTGCCGCAGTGCATATCCGTATTTGTGCCATAGGGGCCAGCCTCGCCCCATGTGCCGGTTATGAACGCACCGCTGCCTGAGGCGCCGCTGACCTGCGTGCTGGGCCCGAACGCTCCATAGAAATTGTTCGGGTCGTCCATGATGAAGTAATTGAACTCCAGCAGGTTCTTCGGGTCTGCGATGGTGCTGCTGCTCATCAGACGATCCGGGCCGGTTGTCTGCATGTTGTACAGGCCGAAGTTGGCGATCTGGTAGAAGGACCGATTGTCAGTGTGCGAGTCGATGTGAATCGTGGCGCGTATCTGGAACGTATCATTGTCCGTCAGCGTCCTGCCCAGAGGCTTGGTGAAGCTGGACGGCGTGATGACGCCGGCGGCCTGATCGAAGTAATTTGCCTGATCCCATGTGGCTGAGAGCCTGCCGTTTTGCACTTGCAGCATATCATGGCCTTGCGATTGCACTCCGCTGTAAGTCCAGCCGACGGGCGCGGCATCGAAGTTTTCGCTGAAGATCGTATTCCATTCCTGTGCGTTTGCCGCCATGCATGCCGCCGTCAGTGTTACCAGTGCCGCCAGAACGCGGCTGTTATTGAAACCATACATGCTGTTCTCCTCTCTTGAGTCATGGTTGAGCGTTTGCGTAATCCGCGGGCAATTGAGCATCTCCGCGGGTCTGTTTATCGTGGCGAAGTCGTCTTGCCCGCAAGCATGGGCCTGCAGGCCGACGCCTGCACCACAACCAAGGCGAAGGGCGATCAGTTCATAGGCCTCCGAAGTGTTCTTTGCTGCGCCTGAATCGAATTGGCTTCGCCGTCGGGCGCAAATGGCGAGGCCGGCAACCTGAAGGGGAGTGTGATGCGGACGCTGCAATAGGCGGATCTGCGAAATACTGCACCGCCAAAGCGCGAGCGGCCGGCAACACAAACAAAAACCCCGGACCTTGCGAGGGGCAAGCCGGGGGCAATAGCTGCTATTACCGTTCCGGGTTCGCCGATTGCTCGCGAAGGTAAACCAGGTTGGTCGCAGGCAGGTCTTCTGGCTTGCGGGTTCTTTCGGCCGGAGTTCCAGAAACAAGCCGCCCTATTGGCTAGCATCGCCCTTAGCAGCTCGCTTCTCCAGACTCCAGCGCCGAAAACCTTCCGCCGCACCTTCCCAAGGCGATTCCAAATCGCCCCAGTGGCATTCGCGACGGTCGTTCCCGCTTACAGCGGCGCGTCCGCGGCCGATTCACACGGCCTTCCCTGTTGGCCCTTTCGGGCACCTGCAACATTTAGCAATCTAGGCGAAGGCGGCGATTCTGTCAAGGAACCAAATGGCGGAATTTGAAAAAGATGTGCGGGCATAGGTTGACTCGCTCACAAGTCGACGAATCGGCTTTGCCGTGTGCAATCAGGGCCGGAAACGCAATCTGGGCCCATAGAATTGCCTGAAGCGAGAACAATATGCCTTACATGACAAACGACCAGCAAGACCGCCTCCCTGTCGTCTCCCGCAACTGGCCTTTGAAGGTTGCTGCCGGAGGTATTGCCGTTGCGCTGCTGATGATCCCGCTGATGATCTTGGCCTCGCTACTGGCGGGGGCCATCGTGATGGCGATCATCGCCCTTGCCCTGGGCAGTTTCATGGCAGCGGCCATCCGCCACCGACGACGGCGGTGAAAGCTCGTGTACGAAACAGCCATGCCATTCGTCAATCATCGAGGCATCGAACTTGCACCTCACATGGCACGTCGCGTGGCACAATCCTAAGAAGAGATGAGAGCACAAGCAGTTGCATAATTGCTTACAGTTCACAAGACATATCATGTTGCACTTTTGCATGCCAATTGCTTGATATTATATTCATAACCTCATGTATGGTAACGAATTATTCAATATTCAGTTTTTACTTGAAATCCCAGATGAAATGAGTATAATACCGCAGCTTTGATGCCTGGTTTATCTGTCTTCTTAGGGAGGTTTATCATGAAGAGCGGGTATCCATGGTCCAACGACTATCCTTGGATTGATTACAACTTTGACTTCAGCGGGCTGTCTCATCAAGTTTGGATGGCCTTGGGAGAATGCGGCTCGATTTGCGCGCATATAGCCAACATTCCTCTGGCCCCGGAAGAATGGATCGAGATGCATCGCGTGTATCTCGCCAAGGGCGTCTTGGCGACGACCGCCATCGAAGGTAATACTCTTAGCGAAGACGAGGTCCGCAAAGCGGTAGATGGACATCTGAAGCTTCCGGTATCAAAAGCTTATTTGAAGCAGGAAGTGGACAATATCATTGCTGTATTCAATGAAGTACTTCAGCAAATCCATACCGACACACTTCCAGACCTCACACCCGAACTGCTTTGCAGCTACAATCGCAAAGTCTTAGCAGATCTGCCTTTGCCAGACGAAGTGGTTGCTGGCGAATTTCGGGCTCACAGGGTGGGAGTTGGGCCATATCGTGGGCCTGCAGTCGAACATGTTGAAGGGATGGTTCGGGAGCTTTGCGACCAACTCAGAAGTTTTGACGATGCACCTCTGGAGCCCACTCCAAGAGCTATATTGAAAGCAGTCATCGCTCATTTGTATGTCGCATGGATCCATCCCTTTGGTGACGGTAATGGACGTACCGCCCGTCTTCTCGAAGCATTGATTTTGCTGCAGTCAGGTGTGCCTTCACCGGCGGCTCATCTCTTGAGCAATTACTACAATTCGACCCGAGCAGAGTACTATCGTGTCTTGGACAGAGCGAGCAAGATGCGCGATCCTCTGTCGTTCGCATCTTACGCCATAGTGGGCTTACGTGATGAGCTTCGGGAACAGCGGGAAAGGCTTATGGAAAAAGTTTGGAAAGTGGTCTGGAATAACCACATATATGCGACGTTTGACCGCAAGAAGAAGACGGCACGAACTCATCGTCAGCAGAAGCTGGCGCTTGAATTGGCAAAGCAGACTCAGCCAGTGAAACTAAGCGACATTGGAACGCTCAGCGCCAACGTAGCTCTTCTATACGGCAACAAGAGATCATTTGCGACACTTCGGAGAGACGTGCAAGCGCTTCTCAATGACGAACTAATCAAGCAAGAGAAGATCGATCACCAGTTGGCCTACACGACAAATATACAAAAGCTGAGCTTCATGTTACCGGTGAAGAATAAGTCTAAGCGACTGCGATAGCACTGTTGGGATTGATTCATTACCATTGGGCCAAGAGTTGGTCGGCATGGCTGACGAACTGCAACCAAGATGCGGATTCAGGCGCTCAACTGGCACTGCGACGGGTACGAAAGCCCTGATGCGGATATTGCTGAATGGTGAAGCCGCGATGAAGCAACTCGCGATTGAGTACGGCAGGGGCAACCTCGGCCAGCCGGCAGGCGTCTTCATGATCTATGCGGTTATCCGCATATAACTCCACCGCCAGGATCAGCCGGCACTCGTTGGCATTGGCTTCAGCACGCGCCAGGATGTCGTCGCTGAGTTTTAGTTGCATGAGATTTGCCGTCCGGAATCACTATCGACCAGCCCCGATACAAGATTGAGCAATCGCTCGCTCCCGAAGTTAGTGGCAATCAAGCTGTGGCATCGTTCGCACGAACCGATCCAAATCCCCCTCTTCGTGAGCGCTGCTGAGGCTGACCCTCAGCCGGCTCTTGCCCTTGGGAACAGTCGGCGGGCGGATCGCCGGCACGAAGAAGCCAGCATCCAGCAGGCAGCGACTCATCCGCACAGCCTGGCCTGCCTCGCCAACCATTACAGGGATGATCTGGCTGTCGGATCGCCCAACGTCAAAGCCCAATTTTTGAAGGGCCTGGCGCAGGCGCCCTGCCATGGCAAGCAGCCTGGTCCGCCGTTGCGGCTGGGTCTGGATGATGTGCAGTGCCGCCAGGGCGGCTGCGCACAAGGCCGGCGCAATGGCAGTGGTGTAGACATAAGGCCGGCCCGAGTTGCGAATGGTGTCGATCAGCACCTTAGGCCCGGCGACGAATCCGCCCATTGCGCCGATGGCCTTTGAAAGCGTTCCGACCACAGCGTCCACCTGCCCCTCAACGCCCAGCAGTTCGGCCGCCCCGCCGCCGCCGTCGCCCAGAACACCCGTGGCGTGCGCCTCATCAATTAAGAGCTGCGTATCGTAGCGCTGTCTCAATTCCGCCAGTTCCCTTAGCGGCGCCAGGTCACCGTCCATCGAAAAGAGCGAGTCTGTAACGATCAGGCATCGCCGATGCTCGCCGCGATGTCTCTTGAGCAGGCCTTCCAGCCGGCCCAGGTCGCAATGGCCATACGTGCGGACACGAGCGTTGCTGGAAAGAGCTGCGTCGATGATGCTGGCGTGATTGAGCTTGTCGCACAGTATCAGGTCGCCGCTGCCAGCCAGCGCGTGGATCGCTACGTGATTAGCGGCCCAGCCGGTGGCAGTGACAATGGCGGACTCAGCCTTCTTGAACCTGGCAAGGGCCTCCTGCAATTGCACATGAAGATAGCTCGTCCCGCTGACGAGCCTGCTGGCAGCGGCGCCCACCCCCCACCGCCGAATCGCCTCGATGGTGGCTGCCTGAACCGCAGGGTCATTGGCCAGGCCGAGGTAATCGTTGGCGCAAAGACAGACCACGCTCCGGCCGAAAATAGTTACCACCGGCCCCGCCGGCGATTGCAGCACCTTCTCCTGCCGCAGCAGGTCGCCTTTCGCAAGGTCCTCCAGATGCTTCTGCATGTCTTGCCAAATGGTCATTCTTGCAGCCATTATGAAACCCGCGCAGGTTGACGTGCAAGGGCAAATAGCCGAGTCTCGGCACTGGTGAGCGACCGCACAGGATCTATAGAAATGGAACTCTGGAGGACGGAGGCTGCACATGGTCGCATCCAAAATCGTAACTTCTTGCCAATATAGCTGTTGCGATTTCGACACCTGTTGAGTTCTGTTCGGTTCTGTTCAGTTTTGCCTCCTCTTTTGCAGATTCTATACGTGTCTGTTCAGGTGGTTGCAGCTGTGCAACAATCTTTCTGTAATTTGTGTCTGCATCGATCACGCCCGCATAGCCTAAGTCGAAGCGCAGCCCCGAAGGGGCCAGCGAAGACTTAGGCTATGCGGCG
>CAYQJH010000149.1:0-8898 GCA_964417755.1 uncultured Planctomycetaceae bacterium | reverse complement strand
ATGACCGACATGCTCTTCGAGATGGGCCTGGGCGATCATGTCGTGGGCGTCACCAGCCAGTGCAATCTTCCGCCCCGACAGCAGCGGGCGGTTGTTGGCGATGCGCTGTCGGCCCGCAGTAGTGCCGAGGCGATGGCTGCGGTAGAGCCGGATATTGTGCTGGTTCAGCAGAACATGGAGAACTTCGCCGCCCTCAAACGCATCAGGCCCTCTGTGCAGATCGAGCATTTCAACATCGAGACGATTGAGGATATCGCGTCCGCCCTGGAGCGAATCGGCAGCCTGGCCGGCAACAAGCAGGCCGGCGTGGCGGCACGAGATGAGTTCCTTCGCAAGCTCGATGCGGTGCGTTCGAGCGTGGCCGGCCTGGAGAAGCCGCGCACGATGTTTGTGATCGGCTATGACCGTCCATCCACCGGCGGCAAGAGCAGTTTTCTTCACGAGATGATCGAGATCGCTGGCGGGCTCGACTGCGCGGAAAAGTACCCGCGATGGTCGCAGCTTAACGCCGAGGCTGTGCTGGCGATGTCGCCGCAGGTTCTGGTCTGCTGGACTGATCCGGGCACGGAAGACAAGGCCAGGCAGTACTGGGCGGGCTTCGCAGCCATGCCTGCTGCCCAGAGCGGGCGCATCTTCGCCGTCAGCAGCCGGGAATGGACCATTCCTTCGACGCGCATTGCCAACCTGACGGCAGAGCTGGCAAAGATGATTCATGAGGACATTCGTGATGCAGCTTGCCGATGAATTCGCTGGCCAACTCACGTTCAAGCGGCTGATCGTTTACGCGTTTGTCGGACTGGTCTGCGCAGCCGCGACGGCGTTCGGTTGCAGCCTGATTGGTCAAACGAGGATCGACATCACAGGCGGACTGGGATGGCAGGTGTGGAACTGGCCCGTTTGGGGGCAGCAGTACTGGCCGGGCCAGCAGACCTGGCTGCTTCGCCTGACGAGGCTGGCCACCGCGGGTATTACCGGTGCGGCCCTGGCGGCATCGGGGATGGCGTTGCAGGGCCTGCTCCGCAATCCGCTGGCGGAACCGTACATTCTTGGAATCTCAAGCGGGGCGGGCGTGGGCGTTATTCTTGGGCCGGTGCTGGCTGGCAGTCTCGGCCTGGCAGCCTGGTTGACCATGCCCGTGCTGGCGCTGTCGGGGGCGCTGCTGACCTGCGGCATCGTCTACAGCATTGCGCAGCGTCGCGGAAGGCTCGACCCATACGTGCTCCTGCTTTCGGGCGTCATCGTCAGCGTCTTCAACAGCGCGCTTATTCTTGGCGTGATGCTCTTTGCCAAGCGCAACGAATTGCTGGCATACATCGGCTGGGGCATGGGAAGGCTTTCAGATCTGAACGACGCTCGCCTGCTGACAGCCTGCGGACTTTGCGTGCTTGGCGGCTGGGTGCTGCTGCTTCTGCGAGGGGCAGCCTTCAACACGCTGGGCCTCGGCGACGACGTAGCCGCCTCCGGTGGCGTGCCCATCCACTACCTTCGGGTGGAGACGTTCGTCGTGGTCGGGCTTATGACGGCCAGTGCCGTTGCCCTGGCCGGGCCAATCGGCTTTCTTGGGCTGATCGTGCCGCACATCGCGCGCATTCTCGTCGGGGCCGATCATCGCCGCCTGGTGCTTGTCAGCGGTTTTGCCGGGGCAATGGCCCTCATGCTGGCCGACACGCTCGCGCGGACTGCCGGCAGCTGGATCAATGTTGGCGACATTCCGGTTGGCAGCATCACGGCGCTGGCGGGCGGACCGTTCTTCATCTATCTCCTGCGGCGGCGGTTCAAGGAGAAGATGACATGAGCCAAGTTCATCATGCCGTCGAGGCTGTTGCCCTTGAGTTCAGCTATCAGCCCGCTCGCGGCGTGCTGCGCGGCGTGAATCTCGCTGCCCGCGAAGGCCAGATGATCTCCATTTTGGGGCCGAACGGCTCGGGCAAGACGACGCTGCTGAGGTGTCTGCTGGGCCAACTCAAGCCCACCGCCGGGCAAGTGCTGCTGGACGGCAGGGAACTTCGCAGACATTCAGCCCGCGGCCTGGCGAGGCTGCTGGCGTATGTCCCGCAGTTTCCGCAGTCAGCCTTCGCATTTACAGCCCAGGAGATCGTCCTGATGGGGCGATTCGCCCATACCGGGCTGATGGGCCTGGCCGGCAAGAGCGATCTTGCCGTCGCGCGGCAGGCGATGATTATGACAGCCACGCTCGACCTGGCCGACCGAACGCTTGAGGAGCTTTCCGGCGGCGAGGCCCAGCGGGTAATGATTGCGCGGGCGCTGGCACAGCAGCCCTCCGTACTGCTGCTGGACGAACCCACCAGCCACCTGGACATGAAGAACCAATTGATTATTCACCAGATGATGCAGCGCGTCGCACACGAATGGCCGATGGCCGTCATCTGCGTCAGCCATGACGTCAACCTTGCCGCGCGCTTCAGCGATGAACTCGTGCTGATGCGTCAAGGCCGCGTGGTGGCGGCCGGCTCGCCGCAGGAGACGATCAAGGCTGACATACTCTCGCAG
This sequence comes from uncultured Planctomycetaceae bacterium, assembly GCA_964417755.1. Taxonomy (GTDB): domain Bacteria; phylum Planctomycetota; class Phycisphaerae; order SM23-33; family SM23-33; genus CAYQJH01. The sequence goes on along the minus strand of CAYQJH010000149.1, from coordinate 6,387 downwards.
GTCTACGACGTGGAGATAGAGCTCGTCGCCGGCGGCAACGGCGCGGTGCCGCTAGTATGTGCCAGGTAAGGCGGCAATAGCGAATGACGAAGCTCGAATGACGAGCCCTGCTCTGCGTAGCCGCTACGCAGGGCGGAGCAGAGTCAAACGACAATGCCCAAATGAAGAAGAGTTTGCACGTGAATTGTCATTGCCGTTTCGTCATTGATTCGGCATTCTGGTTTCGTCCTTCGGGCTTACTTCCCTATTCCGCAGCCTTCACAGTCAACTTGCCGATGTTCTGGCCGTGGAATAATCCAATGAACGCTCGCGGCACGTTTTGGAAGCCTTCGATCACCGTCTCGCGATACTTCATCCGTCCCTCAGCCAGCCAGGCCTTCATCTGCTGGAGGAACTCGTCGTACCGTTGGTAATGATCCCGGACGATCATGCCCTTGATCGTGGCGCGGTTGATCAGCACCGGCATGAGGTTCGGCCCGCAGACCTTCTCGGTCGCGTTGTATTGCGAGATCAGTCCGATCAGCGGGATGCGGGCGCCGAGATTGATCAGTCGCAAAACCGTCTCTAGCATCTCGCCACCGACATTATCGAAGTAGACATCGATGCCGCCCGGACAAGCCCGCATCAGCGCCCGCAGCAGCGGCTCGCGCTTGTAGTTGATGCAGGCGTCAAAGCCGAATTGTTCAATAACCAGGCGGCACTTTTCATCCGAGCCTGCGGAGCCGATCACGCGGCAGCCCTTGATCTTGGCTATCTGTCCAGCCACGCTGCCGACCGCCCCAGCCGCCGCTGAAACCACCACCGTCTCGCCTTCTCTTGGCTGGCCGATGTCGAGCATGCCGATGTAGGCGGTCATGCCTGGCATGCCCAGCACGCCGAGGTAGTAGGACATCGGGTAAGGTATCGGCTCCAACTTCCGCAGCGACTGGGCGGGCATTGCGGCGTACTCCTGCCAGCCGCTATGGCCAAGAACAATATCGCCTTCCTTGAAGTCCCCGTGCCGACTGGCGATGACCCGGCTGACGGCTTCGCCGGCCATCACGGTGCCGACCTCCACGCCCTGGACATAGCTCCTGCCGGCGTTCATCAGGCCGCGCATGTACGGGTCAAGCGAGAGAAACAGCGTCTTGCAGAGCACCTGGCCTTCGGAGGGCTGGGCGAGGGGCGCCTCGATAAGTTCAAAGTTTGCCTCTGTCGGCTCGCCTGCAGGGCGGCTCTTGAGAATATAGCTGTGGTTCATTTCGCGCATCGCAGTCTCCTCTAGTCGATGCGGCATTGTACACGCCAGAGCATTGCGAATTGCGGAATTCGGATTGCGGACTTGTCGCGGCGAAGCCTGCTGTTGGCGAAGGCGGATTGCGTATTCTCTCATGCCAGGTTTGCGGCGATCTTCTTTGTGCGTCATCGTTGGTCGTTGTCGTTCAATTCGCAACTCGCAATTCGCAATTCGCAATGTATCATCTTCCCAATGCGGGAAGAACTGGACATGCAGCAGGGGTCCCCAAACGCAATGAACCGCGTTTGGGGTCCCCAGATTCGTGGCGCGCGGCGGAAGTTCCTGGCCATGGCAGCGACGTATTCGCTGGGGGCCTTCAATGATAATTTCTTCAAGCAGGCGGCAAGCCTGCTGGCCGTCTCGATGGGCCTGGCGCACCTTCAGGGCTGGGCGACCGTGCTGTTCACGCTGCCGTTTATTCTGCTGGCCGCCCCAGCGGGCTACCTCGCTGATCGCTTTCCAAAGCGGAACATGGTGATCGCCGCAAAGGGCCTGGAACTGGCGGCCATGTGCTGCGGGGCCGTCGGCCTGCTGTCGATGTCATGGACGCTGATCCTGGTCATGGTCTTCATGATGGGCGTGCACTCGACGATCTTCAGCCCGGCCTTGAACGGTTCCATTCCGGAGCTTTACCCAGCCGGGTACGTCCTCAAGGCCAACTCTTTTCTGAAGATGGCCACCACGATGGCGATCCTGCTGGGGATCATCATGGCTGGGCTGGCGCTGAGTCAACAGGGCTTGATGCTAGGGAACGTCCCGACCGGTCGATTCATCGTGGCCATCTGTGCGGTGGCGGTGGCCTGCGTGGGCCTGCTGATGAGCCTCTTTGTGCCATTTCGTCCAGCCGCCAACCCGCAGGCGAGGTTCCCATACTCCGGCCCGGTAGCAACCATCCGCGTCCTGATCGACTGCGGCAAGGACCGCCTGCTGGCCCAGATGATCTATCTCGACGCCTTCGTCTGGTTCATCGCCGTGCTGCAGATTCAACTCATCACTAATCTCGGCCGGGCGCAACTCGGCCTGGACGACCTGCGCACCAGCTACCTCGTAGTATCCGAACTCTTGGGAGTGGCCATTGGCGGCCTGCTGTGTGGCAGAATTGCTGGAGGGAATTGGTTCCGCGTGCTGATTCCCGGCTTCCTGCTGCTGGCCGGCTGCGCGGGAGCGATTGTGATCCTGCCGCTGCTGGATTTGGGGCATTTCTTTGCCGCAGGCATGCCCGTGCAGACGATCGTCCTGTGCGTATTATTGATGCTGGCTGGCCTTGCGGGCGGCCTGCTGCTGGTGCCTCTGGAGAGCTTCATCCAGGCACGCCCTCCAGCCCAGAAGAAGGGCGGCGTCATTGCCTCAGCCAATTTCACCGCCTTCCTGGGAATGCTGGTCTCGGGCCTGGTGTTTATCGTCATCAATGAAGTGACGATCTCCAGCAATGGGTTTGCGGTAGTGAGCCTGCTGTGCCTCGTGGCGGCTGTCTACCTGTGGCGAGCCCTGCCGAGGGAACTGCAATGACGAATGACGAGGCTCGAATGACGGGCCCTGCTCTGCGTAACCGCTACGCAGGGCGGAGCAGAGGCAAACGACAATGCCCGAAATGACGAAGAAGCGTGCACATCATTCCTCAGTGCCGTTTCGTCATTGATTCGGCATTCTGGTTTCGTCATTCGGGCTTGAAGTTCCCTGCCGCGGAAGAAGAGCATAATGATAGATCATGCTTTAGCCATCGCTGTCAGACAACTACTGAAGCTGCGATATCGCGTCAGCGTCATCGGCCTGGACGCCGTCGCCTCGCGGGGCAGGACTGGCATTGTCTTCCTACCGAACCATCCCGCCCTGATCGATCCGATCATCATGATGGCCAATCTGCTGCCTGAATTTTGTCCGCGGGTGCTGGCGGACAAGGACCAGGTCGACCGCTTCCTCATCCGCCGCCTGGCTCGGCGCGTCGGAGTGCGGGCAATTCCCGAGATGGGCAAGTACGGCCTGGCATCGCGGCAGCAGATCGAGGCAATGCTGGCTGAGAGCATTGAAGGTCTGCGGCATGGCGAGAATCTTCTGCTGTACCCGGCCGGTCGGGTCTATCGCAGCTACCTGGAGGACCTGGGCGGCAATAGCGCGGTGGAGATGATCCTTCAGAAGCTTCCCGATGTCCGCGTGGTGCTTGTGCGAACCCGGGGCCTGTGGGGCAGCTCGTTCAGCTACGCCGGCGGGCGTTCTCCGCAGGTGGGCAAAGCACTGATGCACGGCGCAAGGTCTCTGCTGGCCAGCGGCGTGTTCTTCGCGCCCAAGCGGCAAGTGACTATCGAATTCGTTGAACCATCTGATCTGCCGCGCAGCGGCGGGCGGTCGGCCAGCAATCGTTACCTGGAGAGCTTCTACAATGACGACGCCCAGCCAAACACGTATGTGCCGTACAGCATCTGGGAAAGGGGAGGGCCTCGCGTCGTGGCTGAGCCTTCAACCCGGCTGGCTGGTGGCGGCGCGGCGGCCGTGCCCAGTTCGGTGCGCGAACTGGTGATTGACCATCTGAAGGAAGCGTCCGGCCGGGAGAGCATCAAGGATCAGGATCGCCTGGCAGCCGACCTTGGCCTGGACAGCCTGGCCCGCGTGGAACTCGGCGTTTTCATTGAGAAGGAATTCGGCTTTGCGCCGGCTGGGCCTGATGCGATGGAGACTGTCGCGGACGTGCTTATGACAGCCTGCGGACAGGCGGCCGTCTCCGCCGCGGCCACAACGTCCATCCAGCCGCCGGTAAAGAAGTGGTTTGCAGCCGAGGTTGACTCAAGGCGGCTCGAATTGCCGCAAGGCCAGGCGATCACATCTGTACTTCTGAGGCAAGCCAAGCTCGGGCCAAGTCAGCCTATTCTCTTTGGCGTGCCCGGCGGGACGATGACGTATCGGCGTTTCCTTGCAGCCGTGATGGCGATGAAGCGCAAGCTGGCGACCATGCCAGGCGAGAACCTGGGCATCATGCTGCCGGCAGGTCTGGCGGCTGACATCGCGTACTTCGCCGCGCTCTTTGCCGGCAAGGTTCCGGTGATGGTGAATTGGACGCAGGGGCAGCGGAACATCGTGCATAGCCTCGACCTGCTGTGCGTGCAGCGCGTCATCACGGCCAGGGCGCTTGTGAGCCGACTCGACCAGCAGGGGGTGGACCTGTCAGCATTAGGCCAGCGGCTGAGCTTCATTGAAGATCTCCGAGCGGACGCCACACCGGTGGAGAAGCTTCGTGCGTTCATTGCAAGCTGGACCAACTGGTCGAGTCTTGAGAAAGCCCGCGTGGCCGATATCGCGGCTGTGCTGTTCACCAGCGGCTCGGAGGCCTTGCCCAAGGCGGTGCCACTGACTCACGCGAACATCCTGGCCAATCTCCGCGACGTCACGAGCGTGGTCGCCCTGAAGCGGAGCGATTGCCTTCTGGGAATGCTGCCGCCGTTCCATTCCTTCGGGCTGTCCGTGACGATGATCCTGCCGCTCTGCACGGGCATGCGGGTCTGTTACTTCCCAAACCCCAACGACGGCGCAGCCTTGGCGGCGATTGCGCAGGCATGCCGCTGCACGCTCACGGTCGGCACGCCAAGTTTCCTGGGCGGCATGGCGCGGCTGGCAGGGGCCGGGCAACTTGATACGCTTCGCCTGGCGGTCAGCGGGGCAGAGAAGTGTCCACCGCGAGTCTACGACGCCTTGGAGAAGATCAATCCTGGCCTGAAGGTGCTTGAGGGGTACGGCATCACGGAGTGCTCGCCTATTGTCAGCGTCGGCAGCGAAGATGCGCCCGTGCGGGAGTCCATCGGCAAGGTTCTGCCGTCAATGGACTACCTGATTGTCGATCCGGAAAACTTGGCGCCTGTCGAGGTCGGCCGGAGCGGGATGCTGCTTCTTGGCGGGCCTAGCGTCTTCGACGGATATCTAAATTACGAAGGCCCTTCGCCTTTCGTGACGGTCCAAGGCCGGCAGTGGTATCGCACCGGCGACCTGGTGCGGCAGGATGCCGATGGCGTGCTGTACTTTGCCGGCCGGCTGAAGCGGTTTGCGAAAATCGGCGGCGAGATGATCTCGCTGCCGGCCATCGAGGCTGTGCTTGAGCAGGGCGATTTGCAGGAAGGCCCGACGGTGGCTGTGGAGGCCAGCGGAAATATTGAACACTCAGAGTTGATGCTTTTTACCACTACGGGCCTGACGCGCGAGCAGGTCAACGCGCAGATCAAGGCGGCCGGCCTGTCGCCGCTGCACAACATCCGCCGCGTTGTGTATGTCGATGAAATCCCGCTTCTGGGCACTGGCAAGATAGACTATCGCCAACTGCGGGAGAGGCTGTAGATGAGCGACAGACTGCAGACTACAGACTACAGGAACAACAACAGCAACAACGCGCACGGTGCCGATTCTGCTTTGCTTCTTTGTTGTTTCCTCTGCCGTTCCTGAAGCCTGTAGTCTGCAGCCTGAAGCCTGTTTCCTACTCAAAAGCACTTTACATTTTTCAGCCGCTAGTAGATGCTATTTCCTGTCCTGCGGCGAGAAGGTCTTGAGAGATACTGAATAGAATGTTCTGCCAAACATCAATCCTTTAAGGAGACAGGCAATATGGTCAAGCAGTTGAAGGCTGCGATCATCGGGACTGGCGGCATTTCCCCAGTGCACAATAGCGGCTATGTCAAGAGTGAGATGGCAGAGGTGTACGCGATATGCGACATCAAGCCGGACGTTCTGAAGAAAAAGAGCGAGATGTTCAACGTTCCGGCTGAGCGATGCTTCGCGAACTACAAGGACCTGCTTAAGCTCAAGGAAATTGATTGCGTCAGCGTCTGCACCCCCAACAAGCTGCACTGCGAGATAACGGTCGCCGCACTGAAGGCTGGCAAGCATGTCCTCTGCGAAAAGCCCATGGCGATGAACGCGGCTGAGTGCCAGAAGATGAACGATGCCGCCAAGGCTGCCGGCAAGAAGTTGCAGATCGGCCTGATGCAGCGGTTCCGCAGCGACGCCACATATATCAAGAAGCTCCTGGATGAGGGCGCGCTGGGCAACGTTTACTACGGCCGCTGCCGAGCCATCCGGCGTCGCGGCGTGCCTAGCTGGGGCGTGTTCGGCCAGGTGGACAAACAGGGCGGCGG
>CAYQJH010000148.1:0-8908 GCA_964417755.1 uncultured Planctomycetaceae bacterium | reverse complement strand
CGCCCGCGACACACGCGATACCCGCCGTCGGGACGCCGGCACCACAACGGCATCCCCCTGCTTCCACAAACTCAAAAGATTGCCGGCAAGATGCCGGCACCACAAACGGCATCCCCCTGCTTCCGCAGGGGGCCTTCTGTAGGGGCTTCCGCGAAGGGTGGCGTACTCACTCATACCGGCTCGGCGCCGGTCAGGACGGCGCAGAGTAATTGCGCCATCGTCAGCAGGTCGAGCATGTTGTGATGGAGGATGTCTTTCATCGGCCGGGCATCGAGTGTCTGCACGAACCGGTGGTAGGCGTCGGGGATGGCCCAGCCAGGTATGTCGCCGCTGCGCCGGCGATTGCAGAGGTACTGCTCCAGCGTTTGCAGCCGGCAGTTGGGCAGCAGCTTTCGCCATCGCCGGCGGGACTCCTGTAGCAGGTCAAGGTGCGGCGGCGGCCGGCCGTCGGTCAGCGTCAGGCTGTGATAAACGCACCGCTCGCGAAGCTGGTTCATGTCGAAGGCCTTGCCGTTGAAGCTCACCAGCAGCGAGGCCGACGCGAGCTTGTCGGCGAAGGCCTGGCAGATGGCGGGCTCCTCGGAGTAGTCCCTGGCGAGATACTGCTCGAAGATGAGGTCCTCGTCCCGGAAGAACATGACGCCGACCAGGAAGATGGCGGTGCCCGCCAGGCCGCACGTCTCGAGGTCGAAGAAGAGCAAGTCGTCGGGCCGGCTGTTGGCGGCGTGGCAAAGGGCGGCTGAGGCTTCGAGTTCGTCGAATCGTTGGCGAGCGCCGCGGAGGACGGCAGCGTACTGGGCGGCGATGGCGCGGTCTTCCTCGCAGAGCTCGCGAAGGCTGCGGCGAATGAGCCAGCATTTGCTCTGGCCCGATGGCAGGCGTATGGGGATCTCGATGCCGCCGCAGGCTTCAGCCAAGGCCAACGGGATAGTCGGGGCGTTGGAAGCCCCGCACGCAAGTGCTGGGATGTCCTTTTGTTCCGGCAAGCGGCCTATCCCCCTGCTTCCGCAGGGGGCTTCCTCATGCTTCTCACCGCTTCCGCAGGGTCGCGGCGCGGCCGGCGATTGCAGGATCGCCTGGGCAGCTTGAAGGTCTTTCCTCGCCAGGCTCTGCACAAGCAGTTGAAGCTTCTTCAATCGCGAAGGCGGCATCATGATTGCGGCCTTTCCATCTGCTGCTGGCCGGCAAGGTGCAGTTGCTCAAGCAGAACAATCGTGCCATCCTTACTGGGCACCGGGTAGCCGGCGCCGAGGTCGGGGTCCTGGTGCAGCGGCGGCCTGAGGTTCGCCAGGCCGACGCAGCTCGGGCAGCCGCCCTCGCATGGGCACTCCAGCACCATGCGCCGGCAGAGGTCCAGCCACTGGCTCATAAGCTCATAGCCGCGCTGTGCGAAGCCCAGGCCGCCGGTGTAGCGGTCGTACACGAAGATGACCGGCTGGCCCAGGTTGGACGAATCAACCATGCCGCTGATGTCGCGGCGGTCGCACATCGCCAGGGCGGGCAAGGCTGCCAGCATCAGGTTCCGCACGCCCATGAGGGCCTCGATGGCATTGTACCCGGCCCGCTCGACGCAGCTTCGCATGGCCGGGCTGGGCAGGAACCACACGCCGGTGGTCGAGAGCGTCTGGGCGGGCAGGTCGAGCTCGCCCTGGCCGATCACCTCCATCGTGTAATACTTGATCTTGCGGAAGGCTGTGGTCTGCCACGTGACGTCGGCGGGTCCGAAGAACAGCCTGCCGTCCACGAAGGGCCTGTCGGCGATGGCCTGGCCAAGGCGGCAACTGCTGGCCAGCACCGGCTGGGTGTAGTAATCCACCTCAGCCGGCTCGACCCGGGCGATCTTGCCATCGAGGTCCAACTCGCGCACCAGAAAACTCTGGGCCTCGTGCAGATACACCGCGCCAGGGTAGACGAGTTCGGGTGCCGAGATGCTGTCCACGTTGCCGATCACGCTGCCGCCCTTGCTCATATCTGCAATCGTGTATGTGTCTTCGCTGATGGTGCGGAGATTGACCTTCTTCGATGGGACTTCGCCGCTGGCCCAGTAGTGCCGGCCATCGATCTTCTTGAGCTGGCCCTCGCCGGCGAGGATCTCCGCAACGCTGGTAGCCAGCGGGCCAAAATACGCCTCATCGTCGGCGGTCAGCGGCTTTTCAAAGCTCGCGCAGGACAGTTGCCCAGCCAGGATGTGCGGATTTGACGGATCGATCACTGCATGCTCGTGCGGCGCGCCGAAGAGATATTCGCTGTGCCGCATAAGATACTGGTCGATCGGGTCGTCATAGCCGATGAGGATGACCAGGCTCTGCTGGTTGGCCCGGCCAGCCCGCCCGGCCTGCTGCCACGTCGAGCAGATCGTGCCCGGAAAGCCCACAATGATGGCTGCGTCAAGCTTGCCGACGTCGATGCCGAGTTCCAGCGCGTTGGTGGCCGTCACGCCGAGCAGACGGCCGCTGAAGAGTTCCTGCTCGATGGCCCGGCGCTCGTTGGGCAGATAGCCGCCGCGATAAGGCTTGATTCGCCCAGCCAGGTCGCCCTCGCCAGAGAGGGCCTCGCGGGCGTACTTGTGGATTAGCTCCACCACGATGCGGGCCTTGCCGAAGACGATGGTCTGCGCCCTCCGCCGCACCAGTTCAGTCATCAGTTCGACGGCTTCCACGTTCGCACTGCGGCGGCAAACATTGTCAGCCTCGATCATCGGCGGATTCCACAGCACGAAGAACTTTTCGCCGCGCGGCGCGCCGTCGTCGTCGATCAGGCTCAGATCGCGCGTCGTGAGCTTACGACCAAGCTCCACCGGGTTGGCGATGGTAGCCGACGAGCAGACAATCTGCGGCTGTGAGCCGTAATGCGCACAGATGCGAAGCAGCCGGCGAAGCACGGCGGCGACATGGCTGCCGAAGATGCCGCGGTAGGTGTGCAACTCGTCGATGACGATGTACCGCAGGTTGCGAAGGAATTCATGCCACTTGGCGTGATATGGCAGAATGCCCACGTGGAGCATGTCGGGATTGGTCAGGACGATGTTGGCGGCACTGCGGATGCGGCTGCGGGCGTGGCTGGGCGTATCGCCATCATAGACGGCCGGCCGAAGCGCGCGGCCGAGGCCTTCGCTTTGCGACCACCGCTGAAGAACGGCATATTGGTCCTGCGTGAGGGCCTTGGTGGGATACATGTAGAGGGCGCGGGCATGCTCATCGCTGAGCATTCGCTGCGCGACGGGCAGGTTGTAGCACAGCGTTTTGCCCGAGGCTGTGCCGGTGACGATGACGATGTCCTTGCCGGCGGAAAGAGCGTCGATGGCCGCAGCCTGATGCGTGTACAGCTTGTGGATGTTCTGCCGGCGCAGGAGCGAGAGCAAGCGCTCGTCGATGGGCCCGGCTGTGCGGGCAAAGCAAGCCTGCCGCGCGGGCAGTTGGCGAACATGTACGATCTGCTCGCGGTAGCTGGAATTGGAGGTCAAGTCACGGATAAAGCTGCGTACGTCCATGGCCATCCATCATCGCCAAACGCCGTCGGCATGGCAAGAGAAATTAGGACTGTGTTAGGAGGCATGCGCGAGAGAACAGCGGAAAGGATCAACGGCCCCCCCTTCCGGCGGGGGCTTCCTTACAGCATTAACTGCACAGCATCAACTGCTTGCCATTGCGTCGAATTCATCGCCGCGGAAGGTGTGGCCGAGATAGGTCCGCCGAACCAGTTCATCGTTGATCAGGTCGCGCGGGTGGCCTTCCCTCAGCACGCGGCCGTTGTTGATGATGTAGGAGCGATCCGTCACCGTCAGCGTCTCACGAACGTTGTGGTCGGTCAGGAGGATGCTGATGCCGCGGTCCTTCAGGCCGCGAATCTCGCCCTGGAGGTCTTCGACGGCGATGGGGTCGACGCCGGAGAACGGCTCGTCCAGCAGGATCATCGTCGGGTTGGTCACCAGCGCGCGGGCGATTTCGAGCTTGCGCCGCTCGCCGCCGGAGAGCGTGCGCGCAAGCTGGCCTTCAAGCTTCATCAGCCCGAACTGGTCAAGCAACTGGTTGCACCGCTCGTTGCGTATCTTGCGCGAGAGGTTCATCGTCTCCATGATGGCCAGGATGTTTTCGCGCACGGTCAGCCGCTGAAAGATGCTGGGCTCCTGCGACAGGTATCCCATGCCGCGCCGGGCGCGCTTGAACATGGGCATCTTGGTCACCTCGACGCCCTCGAAGACCACGCTGCCGGAATCCGGCGTAATCATCCCGATGGTCATGCGGAAGGTCGTCGTCTTGCCCGCGCCGTTGCGTCCGAGCAGGCCGACGATCTCGCCCTGGCCCACCGTAATGGACACGTGATCGACCACGGCCCGCCCGTTATAGCGTTTGATGAGGTCTTTGGCCTCGAGAAGTATCATTCTGCATTCCTACCTGATAAGGCGTATCCTACCGATGTTCGGGATGACGGGCAAGCCTGATGCCCCCGGCACGCGGAAGCCTGACGGCCAGTAGACGAAGAATGCCTTGCCGATCATGTTGTACCGCGGCACGGTGCCGAGTTGATACAGGGCATTTTCGCGAGTGCCGGGGCCGGCAGAATTCTTCCACAGGCGCAGGGTCGGCGAGGCCTTGACCCATGCGCGCCCATCGAGGCTTGCCGGGCTGTTGTCGCCCAGCACGAAGAAGGAGTCGAGGTCCGGATTGTCCTCGAACTTGTTCAGGGTAATCGGCGAGCCGGCCACTCCCCAGGCCACGTCGCCGCTGCGCACGCCAAGGCTGCGCGCGTAGTCGCACGTGGGGTCGAGGTCATTGACGCTGTCCAGGCTCACGCGCGTGTAGTAAACGTCGCGCATAATGCTCAGGTGCGACAGCAGGCTCGCCCCGCCGGCTGCGGAAATCTTAACCACCGGCTTGGGAACCGACGGCCGGGGCTGGCGCATGTAGGCGGCGATCCAGTCGTGCGGGTTTTCGCTGCCGCTGTACTGCTGGTCGGTGCTCTGGAAGATCGCCTTGCCATCGACCATGAAAGTGAGTTGGAAGTCGGCATTGCTCAGCGCCAGACGATGCCCCTGCCTCGCCTGCATCGCCGGTACCGTCAGGCCGGTCGGCGACCACGTCTCCCACTGATCCTCGCCGCTGAGGGCATGTTCGACCCGAACCGCTCCGCCGGCTTGCACCGTTGCGCGGAAGCGATGCTGGAAGCTCGACAGTTCCAGAGACACCTGTGAGTCATCCGCCGCTGGCTGGAAGATGCATTCCAGCTTCAGATCCGTCACGATGTCCTGATCGAAGTCGATTCCACTTCGCCCCGACGGAAGTGCGTTGTAGCCATAGGTCGGCAGGAACGGGTTCGTTTGGTAAGCAAAGGCTAGCTCGCCCTGGCCGCCTTCAAAGCTGAATATCCGCTGCCGGCTGTCGCCCTTGAAGGCCCCGGCAGGCTCCCATCGCTTGTTGTTCACCAACTGGGGATCGGCCAGGTAATCGTTCTCGTTCACCACCTGCCAGACAGCCTCCTGGGCCTTGGGCGTCTTTCGCCGCACGCGCCACTGGCTGTCGGTGGCTGGCGACTTGTAGAAGACGTCGCCGTGGATGATCTCGATGGTCTCGCCCGGCGTGCCGATCAGCCGCTTGATGTAATTCTCGCGATTGTTCTGCGGATTGCGGAAGACCACCACGTCCCACGGCTGGGGCGGCTGGAAGTGGTACAAGTATTTCATCACCAGCACGCGATCGCCGGCATTGACATACTCGCGGCTGTCGCGAGGATAATCGTACGAGCAGTTGGGACAGGTGGGATAGCCGCTGCCATCCGGCTGGCTCCGAATCAGGCTCTTCTGGCCGCGGGCTGGGCTGGGATTGTCCAGATCGGCATTGACGGCCCGGGCCCGCGCGCCTTCGACGTTTACCCACCCGAAGGCGTACTCGTAGCCGCAGGAGGGGCACTGAAGGTCGTAATGCTCGCCCATCAGCCGAGGGGCCATTGAACCGGTGGGGATGACGAAGGCCTCGACGACAAACGCCCGCAGCACCAGCGCCAGCACGATGGCGACCCAGATGCCTTCAACGGTGTCGCGCACCGTGTGGTAGTCGCCGGACTTCTTTTTCTTGGTCTGGTCAGTCATGAAGAGCAATTATTGTTCATAGATTCTAACGAGCCCTATGCCTTCGAACGAAAGCAAGGGATCAAATTCACGCGACGAAGACGATCCATAAGGGTATCGGCTATAGGTTCATCCTCCAAGAGAAAACAGAATTCATGCCGCAATGATATCGCCCTTTCAGGGCTGGATTGTCATTCTTTGTTTTCCCAGGCCTGCGCTTCGCCCTGCGGGCTGCGCTTCGGCCTGGGCTTCCATATCCCGGCCCTTCAGGCCGGACAAAATCAGTCATTCATTTCTGCCAATAAACCGGATGAAACCGGCCGGCCCTGTCTGCCAATAAAGCAGGCCCAGGGCATTCATTGGCACTGCCAGGCAGACGATTCGAATGTGTGAGACGCGACCGGAACACCATAAGACCTTGCCGGCCAGGGAGTTGCTAATCATGGCACTGCGGTTGCAACTCATATTGCGCGCAGAGACTATGTCTTGAGGCATTGGTTGTTTGAAGAATGTAGCAGACAACGAGAGCCAGGAACGGTCAGCGGAGTTTGGGAATCAGCTAAGACATCCTCGATAAGTATTGCAGGTGGTGAGCGCGATGGTTGCGGCGCTAAACGAGAGGAAGGGCCCATTCGGGCTGGTGGTCACGGGCGAGGCTGAGTCCTGGGAGTCGGCACTGGAGCAGATCGTCGGCCCCCGCTTTCTGCGGACGTACCGCGTCAGCAGCAAGGGCGAATTGCTGGAAGTGGTCGAGGCCGGGCTGGCCGACGCCGCCGTCCTTGACGATCGCGAGAACTGGGGCCTGGAAGTGCTTCAGGTCTTGCGAATGATCCGCCGCCTTGACGCTGCCTTGCCGGTAGTTGTCGTAACGCAGCACGCCGAGAGGCGATGGCTTGAAGACGCACTTCGCCTGGCGGCCTTCAGCGTTGTAAGCCGGCCACTGGAGCTTGAGGAACTGCTTCGGCAGATTCAGCGGATGATGGACCGGCTGAACCAGATGCTTCGTGAAGACAGCCAGAGATGGTGACTGGTTGGCTGGTTAACTGGTGGATTGGTTAACTGGTTGCTATCGCTTGTTTTGAGGCTGCTGGATGCTCTGGGCCTGGTTAAAGAAAGCCCCCGCCGGGAGGCGGGGGACCGTAAAAAAAAAACGCAAAGTCTTGGTTGTTGCCAGTTGACCAACTAATCCAGTCAACCGGTTAACCAATCAACCAATTAACCGCCGTTAAATGAAGGAGTCCGAACATGGCGAAGGCTGCACCGGCTGCACCAAAAGTTTCGATTCGTCCACTGGGCGAAAAGGTCCTCATCAAGCGTCTGGAAGCTGAGGAAAAGACCAAGGGGGGCATTGTCCTGCCCGATACCGCAAAAGAGAAGCCGCAGAAGGGTACCGTCATTGCTGTCGGCGATGGCCGGCTGCTCAAGGACGGCAAGCGGGCGGAATTCCAGGTCGCCAAGGGCGATACCGTCCTGTTCGCCAGTTATGCCGGCACCGAGATCAAGGTGGACGGCCAGGAATACATGCTGATGGATGAATCCGATATTCTGGCGGTCGTGGACTAAGCAGAACCTGGTTGACTGGTTGACTGGTCAATTGGTTCACTGGTTAACAGCTTAACCAATCAACAATTCGCGAATGAACAACGAAAGGAATAGACATGGCTAAGAAGAAGATCGTGTACGACGTAGAGGCCCGCGAGGCGATTCGTCGCGGCGTGAAACAACTGGCCCGCGCGGTGAAGGTAACGCTGGGCCCGACCGGCCGGGTCGTCGTCCTGGAAAAGAGCTACGGCTCGCCGACGGTCACCAAGGACGGCGTAAGCGTGGCCAAGGAAATCGAGCTGGAAGACCCGAACGAGAACATGGGCGCCCAGATGGTCAAAGAAGTGGCCTCCAAGACGTCTAACGTCGCCGGCGATGGCACGACGACGGCCACCATCTACGCCGAAGCCATCTTTGACGAAGGCCTCAAGAACGTCACCGCCGGCGCCGACGCCATGGCGCTGAAGCGCGGCATAGACAAAGCCGTCGATGCCGTCGTCGATGAGCTCAAGCGCATCTGCAAGCCCATCAAGAGCACCAAGGAGATCGCCCAGGTTGGCACCTGCGCCGCCAACCAGGACAGCGAGATCGGGCAGATGATCTCCGAGGCAATGGACAAGGTCGGCAAGGACGGCGTTATCACCGTCGAGGAAGGCAAGGGCCTGACGACCAACGTGGACCTCGTCGAGGGCATGCAGTTCGACAAGGGCTACATCAGCCCGCACTTCGTCAACAAGATCGAGACGATGGAAGTCGATTACGAGCGGCCGTTCATCCTCATCAACGAAAAGAAGATCTCCGCCATCAAGGACCTCGTGCCCCTGCTGGAGAAGATCGCCCAGTCCGGTCGCCCGCTGGTCATCATCGCCGAGGATGTCGAGGGCGAGGCCCTGGCGACACTGGTGGTCAACAAGCTGCGCGGCACGCTGCAGTGCGTTGCCGTCAAGGCGCCCGGCTTCGGCGACCGCCGCAAGGACATGCTGCGCGACGTTGCGATTCTCACCGGCGGCAAGGCCATCATGGAAGACATGGGCATCAGCCTCGAGAGCATCCAGATGAGCGATCTTGGCACGGCCAAGCGCGTGCGGATCGACAAGGACAACACGACGATCATCGAGGGCGGCGGCGACGAGAAGGACATCAAGGGCCGCATCGAGCAGATCAAGCGCGAGATCGAGACGACCACCAGCGATTACGACCGCGAGAAGCTCGAGGAGCGTTTGGCTAAGCTTTCCGGCGGCGTGGCCCAGATCAACGTGGGCGCAGCCACCGAGGTGGAGATGAAGGAAAAGAAGGCCCGCG
>CAYQJH010000147.1:0-8946 GCA_964417755.1 uncultured Planctomycetaceae bacterium | reverse complement strand
CCGGCCTGCGTCAGCCGCTCTGGCTGGACGCGGAGGCTGGCGAGGAAGAGCTCGTCCGCAAGCTCGCCAAATGCAAGGCGGACGATGGGCCGAGGCAGGCTAAGCAGGGCCGGCCGATGCAGCGCACGGCTGAGCGTCCTGGAGAACTCGGCGTTTCGCACGGGCTGCGGCGTGACGATGTTGACCGGGCCCGCCAAGTCCGGCTGGTTTATAATGTGAACTATCGCGCGGGCTGCGTCTTCAAGCGTGATCCAGCTCCACCACTGCCGGCCATCTCCGAGCTTGCCGCCCATGCACAGGCGGTAGGGCAGGAGGATGCGCGGCAGCGCGCCGCCGTGTGCATCGAGTATCATACTGAACCGCAGGTTTACTACTCGCGTGCGGGTAGCTAGTATAGCAGTCGCCGCCTCCCAAGCGGTGCAGACGTCGGCAAGATATCCTCGGCCTGCAGGGCAGGCCTCGCTGAGCATATCTTCTCCTCTGCTGCCATAGAAGCCGGTTTCCGATGCGCAGAGCATCTGCGGTGGGGATTTAAGACCCGCGAGGAAACTGCATAGCCTGCGCGTAGCGATTACCCGGCTGTTGTAAACACTTTTACGTTTGGCCTTGGTCCAGGGCGGAGTGATGGGCTCGCCGGCAAGGTGAATGATGCAGTCAATTTCGCTGATATTGCCGCCGACCATGCCGCTTTCAACATCCCAGTGCATTTCGTACGTCCCGCGAGCCGGCCCGCGCACCAAAGCGAAGACTTCATGCCCTTGCCGCCGCAGAAGCGGAATGACCCCGCTCGCGATGAAACCGCTCGTTCCAGAAACTGCTATTCGCATTTCAAAGCATATGCAGGGGAGGACTCGCCCTCAACGCGAAGGGCTTGTTCTTTGGTGTGGCAATTGCCAAAATGTCATCCTTGGACATAGTGGCGCCGGAAGTCTTGAAGTTGGATGTGTTCGGCAGCAAGGGAGATTGTTCGATGAAACCAAGCCAAATTGCAGTGGCGTTAGTTTGCCTGGCCGTCGTAGCGGCCGCCGGCGTTGTTCCAGCATGCGCACAGGAGCAGGCAGCCGTCGGCAATTCGCGCGTAACGCCTGTAGTGCAGGCATATAGCAAGGCGCGGCCGGCCGTGGTGAACATCTCGGCTGAGAAGGTCGTCACAACGGGCATCTTCGGGCAGGACCCATTTGAGGATATCTTCCCTTCACCGCTGACGCGGCGAGTGCCTGTGCAGAGCCTCGGCAGCGGCGTGATTATTCACTCCAGCGGATACATTGCCACCAACGCCCACGTGGTGCGAAAGGCTGAGAAGATCACCGTCATCTTCGCCGACGGCACGCAATTGCCCGCCAAGATCATTGTCTCTGACGGCGCGCACGACCTGGCTGTGCTTAAGGTTGAGCCCGCCGACAATAAGCCGCTGCCGTACCTGCCCCTTGGCCGCAGCGACGACCTGATGGTCGGAGAGACGGTAATTGCCATTGGCAACGCGATGGGATATTCCAACTCCGTCACAACCGGCGTCATCAGCGCCACCAACCGCACGCTGGAGTTTGCCGAGAACATCAAGTACGAAGGCCTGATCCAGACCGACGCACCGATTAATCCGGGCAATAGCGGCGGGCCGCTGCTGAACATCAACGGCGAGCTGATCGGCATCAATACCGCCATCCGCGCCGATGCGCAGAACATCGGCTTTGCCATCCCCACCGACTCGCTCGCCAGCCAACTGGCGATCCTGCTTGATTTCGAGCGGATCAATCGGGTTGTCTTCGGCGCTAGCGTCTCGACGCGCCATGGCCAGGCGGGCGATGAGATCTTCGTTTCGGCGATTCGCAAGGGCACGCCGGCTGACGGGCCGCTGAAGGAAGGCGACATTCTCACCAAGCTCGCCGGACAGCCCTTGAGGCAGATTCCTGACTTCTGCTGCGCGATGCTGGCGGCCAAGGGCGGGCAGAAGCTTTCGCTTGGCGTGCTGCGCGCCGGGAAGGAAACGACTGTCGAAATCAGCTTGGCGACCAAGCCTCGCCCAGACGGCAAGATGCTGGCCGAAAGCGTTTTTGGGATGACGTTGCGGCCGGTCACGCCCGAGCTTGCCCGCGAGATGCGCCTTCTCGTGGATAGAGGATTAGTGGTGGTGGGGCTGGACGAAGCGGGGGCAGCCGCTAAACTGGGCATCCAGGTCAAGGACGTGCTTTTCCAGGTGGATCAGTTCTACGTGACGGACTTGGATGAACTGGGCATGGTTCTTGAAGAGTTCAAGCCCGGCCAGGTGACGCGGATTGGCATCGTGCGGCGAAACGTGCGTGCATGGGTGAACATGGTGACTGGAAGACCGGCTGCCCCGCCGGCCAGGATCAGACCGAAAGACGCGATATGAAGATTGTGATAGCGCCCGATGGGTTCAAGGAAACGCTCGCCGCGATGGAAGTGGCGTCGGCTATTGCCGCCGGCGCGATCGAGGCATGTGGCGACGCTCAGATCGACCTCTGCCCGATGGCTGACGGCGGCGGAGGCACGGTCGCGGCGATGGTGGCCGCCACTGGCGGACAACTCATGTCGGCTGACGTTTTTGGCCCGCTTGGCGAGCCGGTGCGGGCACAGTTCGGGCTGCTGGGCGTGCCGGCAGGGCCGGGCCTGCCGGGCGAACTTGGCCTGGAGGCTGCAACCGGCAGCATGGGTGACGAGCGGAACCTGACGGCTGTCATCGAGATGGCAGCGGCCTCCGGGCTGGCGCTGGTGCCGCTGGATCGTCGTGACCCGATGCGGACGACGACCTTCGGCACCGGGCAGTTGATCCTGGCTGCTCTTGATGCCGGGGCGAAGAAGATCATCATCGGCATTGGCGGCTCTGCCACGGTGGACGGCGGGGCCGGCTGTGCGCAGGCCCTGGGCGTGGTGTTCACCGACAAGACAGGCCAGCCATGCATCTGCGGGCTGTCTGGCGGCGGCCTTTCAGGCATAGCGGGCATTGATATGTCCGACCGCGACCAGCGGATCAGCCAGGCGACAATTCGCGTCGCCTGCGACGTGACAAACCCGCTGACCGGACCTGATGGGGCAGCGGCCGTATATGGCCCTCAGAAGGGCGCAACGCCCGAAATGGTCAGCCAGCTCGACGCCGGCCTGGCGCATCTTGCAGAAGTAATTCGAACAAAGCTCCAGATGGACGTGGAGAAGCTCAGCGGGGCCGGCGCCGCAGGCGGCTTGGGGGCAGGACTGGTTGCCTTCGCAGGCGCCAAACTGGAGCCAGGGCTGACGATGATCGCCGACGCGGTCGGCCTGGCCAGGCGGCTCAAGGGCGCAGATCTTTGCATAACGGGCGAAGGCCGGCTGGACCGCTCCAGCGGTTTCGGAAAGACAGCCGTCGGCGTCTCCCGAATCGCCCGGAGCCTGAAGGTTCCGGTGATTTGCGTACCGGGCCAGGCCACGCTGGACGCGCCGCGCGAATTGTTTGCCTCCATCCATCCGCTGGTGGCAGGGGAGGTCACGGTCCAGGCCGCGATGCGTCACACCGCCAACCTGCTGAAACTCCGCGGCAAGGAAGCGGTTCAAGCTTTCATTGGCCGATCTTGATCGTCGCCTTCTTGCCGGTTATTTCTCCGATGATGCTGACGATCAGGTTGCCGTTGGTAAGGCTGATGGCTGCCGGCATGTTCTTGCCGTCAACGTTCACATTTGCGGGGACGGCACCTTTCCAGCCGACGATCTTGAAGGCCGGCGCAAAGCCTGCTGCCTCGCCTTTTTCATAGCCAATGCTCACCGCGGGTCCGCTGGCCTTGATGACGTGACAGCCTTGCGACTCGTTGAAGCCGTCCTTGTTGAAGTCGCCTTCATCGTCCTTCACCAGTTCCGCATCGCTAAGCTTGGCCGGTTCACGATAATCGTCGGCGAACGGCACGGCGTCCCTGGGACTCTTGAATTCCTTCAGCAGCGGGCTGCCCTTTGTGCCCATCTGGATCATGCACGCCCATTCGTCGGTAAAGCCCTTGGTCATCTTTACGTTGGCCGAGCCGTAGCCGCCGCGCACCCAATTCAAGGCATGCGCGCTATGTCTCATTGAGTGGGAGAATCGCTTCTGAGCCTCTATCGGAATAGTAATGAAGAAAGATGTCTGGATTTCGGGCGTCGTCGGATACGCCATCACCAGCTGCTCCGCCGGAGCATCGGGCTCATCGACGAGGCTTTCAATTTTGGGTGTCCTTATATCGAACGGCTGCGAGGCTGGCGTCTTGCGATCATGATACAGGTAGAGATGAGGCCCATATTCCCTTGACCAATTGAAGGTCGTTTCTTCATTGTATTCAATGCTGACCTGGCTGACGATCCTGCCGGCGGGATAGAAAGTGTAAACGCAGGTGACTGATGTCTTTTCATGGACCCTCTTGTCCCAGAAGGTCAGAGGCGTCTTGACCCGGACGCGAACACGGGCCGGACCCTGTTCGATCACCTCCATTACGGCGGGCAGATTGAGGCGCATGCGATACGCAGAAGGCCAATCTGCGATAGAAGCCATGCTCTTGCCATCGCTTGAGGTCTCTGAACCGTGCCAGCCTATTTCGAGCAATCCACGGCTGGGCTGGGTGAGATTGGTCTTGGCCTGATCTTCGCGGGTGAGATCGTAGAATTCCGGGATGCCTCCGCCGGTGGCTGAAGTGATGACGGCTTCATAGACGCCGGGCGAAATCACGGTGATCTTGCGCAGCAGATCGTTTTCCTCGTTATCGATGACTCTCATGCCCTTGATTGGCGGCTGACTGACTCTTGAAGGTTCCTCCGAACGGGCCGCAGAAGTCGCCTGAAGAAGAACAGCGAACATAGCCAGCGAAGCGTACATCGCAGACATGACGACATTCTTTCGCATTTGATATCTCCTTCGGAATAGTGGTGAAGCGGGCCGCTAATCGCGATATGTATCGCTGATATAGTAAACCCTGAATCACCTCAAGGTTCCGCTTCGAGAACTCGCTCATCGTTTCGGGCGGCGAGCTTCATCCCGGGCTGGACGAAGACGAAGTCGCTGTCCCACTGGCCGTAGAAGAGTTTTTGCAGTAGATCCCACTTGCCTTCTCGAAGTTCGAATTCCCAACTCTTCTGGGAGGCATCCAGGCGGGCTTGCTCCACGTAATGCGCTTCGTCAAAGACTACCGGGGCGAACATCTTCAGGTAGAGCATCTTGCGGTAGTTCCTCGTCCAGTCGCCCATGGACTCCATGATGAAGTCGGCATTCTCCTTGCCGTACTTGGCAACCATCTGGTCGTAGCTGTCAGCCAGTCCCAGCTTCGCCATGACGCCCTGCTTGCCGTAGGCCGCTGTGGAATATTGGCCGTCGCCAAAGGCGTTTCTCTCCGACCAGCCGGTGGTCATGTAGTACGTGCCGGGGTGGCAGTCGAAGTATTCGCGGTAGGCCTGCCGCGAGCCGAAAAAGAACGTGATGCAATCGTGCGCTCGCGGGATCACCAGCGGCACGTTCCTGGCCTGGATGCCCACCAGGCCGTCGTTGCAGCGGGCATAGCCGAGAATGATCGCATCGTACGCCGCGGCGGCGTCAACCGCGTCGATGGCCGCCTGGACCCTGGTGTTCATGTCGGCTGTCTCCAGGTCGTGCAGGCCCTTGCGAAGGAACTCCACGTCCACGTGGTGGGGGCTGGTGGCTGCCAGGTAGCACGCCTCGCGATAGATGATCTCGCAGCCGATGAATTTCAATTTGAGCTTTTTTGTGTCGGTCATACTACATGGCCCGGCTTCCACCGGGGCTTCCTTGCGATTGATTATCGACGGCCTTGATTACATGGTCCCAGATGGCGTTTTCCAGGGCTTCGCACGCGAGGTCCGCCACGTGGCGGTACTGCCGCTCCAGGCTGTCCATAGCCTCCGCGATGGTCTCGCCCGATATGGCCGCCGCGTCGTCCAAGTGCTTGCCAATGGCAAGGCCCGCCAAGGCGGACGCACATTTGACAGCCATCTCGCAGCCTGCTGCCTGAAAGCAAATATCGACTATGGTGTCCTGTTCTATCTTCAGAAAAATCGTGATTTGGTCGGCGCATTGTCCCCCGCCTGCTGAGCCGATGGCATCGGGCGAAGCCATTGTTCGTCGGTTGGGACACGGCTGTGTGTGATCGTCGCGATTCACGCTTGTCTTTGCCATCGTGTTGAGTATTGGGCGGCACCTCCAAGTACGGGTGCCTTCAAGTACGGGTGCCACCCCCAAGTACTCTTTGGGGTGTTCGCCCTGTCACGCTCAGCACCCCCAAGCTAACGACAACATCGCTTGGGGGTGGCACCGGGTGGCGCCGCTGTGCTGAGCTTATCGGATGCCGGGCCTTTTTCTATTCAAAATGTCGCTATCGTTGGTAATGATATCCGCAAAGGACCATCTATGTCTAAATACGAACTGGGCGTTATTGGCGGCGGAAATATGGCTGAGGCTATCTTGCGCGGCGTAACCTCGGGCGGCCTTCTGCCGGCCTCTGCCATCATCGTCAGCGATCCGGTCGCTGCACGGCGCGAACTTCTTGCCAAGTCCGTTGGCGTGGCAACCACAAGCGATAACCGCGAGGCAGCCCAGTGCGGACGAGTCCTGCTGGCCGTCAAGCCGCAGATGATGCCCGCTGTGCTTGGCGAAATCGCGTCAGCCATCCTCGACGAAGCGCTGGTAATTTCCATCGCAGCCGGCATTACCACGCAGTCAATCTCCGGAAAACTGGCAGGGGCTGGCAGGCGGGGGGCGGCTCGCATTATTCGCGTCATGCCCAACACGCCGATGCTGGTGGGGGCGGGCGTCTCAGCCGTGGCGGCCGGGCCTGGCGCAACCCAGGCGGACATAGATTGGACAGCCAGGGCATTCTCACAAGGCCAATCCGGTGGAGCCGTCATCGTCGAGGAATCGATGATCGACGCGGTTACGGCTGTCTCAGGCTCGGGCCCGGCATACTTCTTCTACCTGGTCGAGGCGATGGTGGCCGCCGGAGTGGCCGAGGGCCTGCCGCCCCGCGTCGCGTTAGAATTGGCCCGCCAGACGTGTTTGGGCAGCGGGCGGCTTCTGACGACTGCCAACGAAGACCCGGCCTCGCTGCGGGCAAAGGTGACTAGTCCCAACGGCACCACGCAGCGGGCAATCGAAACAATGGACGCCGCCGGCGTGAAGGACAGCCTGATCAAGTCCATTCGCGCGGCGGCCACCAGAAGCAGGGAATTGGGCAGGGGGTAATGCCTCAACTACAGGGGGCAAACATGGAACGGGCCGTTGCAGTTTTGTGGTGCGAGCGTCTCGCCTGCACAACCTTGGCATTGCCAGGATCTGCGCTAAGCGAAGTCTAATGGCGCCACAATTGCCCCCTGTAACAAGGCATTACACCAAGGCGCAATGAGAACTTCCCCTTGATTGGCTTGTTGAGTATATTAATGCGATTACACGATTCCCGCTTTTGCGGGATGGCTGCGCTTGTGCTGTAAGAAGTCGGCGGCACGGAAGCTGCCGGATTGGACTGATAGCGGAAGATGTCCTGGCGTGAAAAAAGTTATGAAGTCTTGCCCGCGCTGACGGTGCGCGGGAGGAACCTGCGGCAATCACTTCGCCTGGTTACCATTGCCTGGATGTGGGGCGTCGTTTGGGCCACCTGCGTCAATGGCGACCAGATGCGGGCCTACGCCAAGATGCTTGGCTTCAACGATTTTGCCTTTGGCCTGATGGCCGCCATCCCGTACCTCGCCACGCTCAGCCAGTTGCCCGCCGCCATCATCGTTGAGCGCGCCGGCCTGCGAAAATACTTCTTCCTGTATTGCCAGTTGGCTGCACGGTTCCTCTGGTTTCCTATCGCGCTGGTGCCGTTCGTCTTTCATCCCGGCGCGGAGGGGTCCGTGTTGGCCGTGATCGTGGCGCTGATGCTGCTGGCTGTGACTAACCTGCTTGCGCACCTGGCGACGCCTCCGTGGTTTACCTGGATGGGCGATCTTGTGCCCAGGCGCATCCGCGGGCGATACTTCGCCCGGCGAAGCCAACTAGCCACCATCATCCAGATCGTCGTTATTGTCGGCATCAGCATCCTTCTCGACCATGTTCGTCGCAGTGGCGAGGAAAACGCACTCAACCAGCCACAACTGCTCGTCACCATATGCTCGATCTTCGCCATCGGAGCGATCTTCGGAATAATGGACATCCTGATGTTCGCCAGGATTCGCGAGATATATCCGCCGCGCCATGAGGACGCCAAGCCCAGCTTCTCGTTCGATGTTCCAGGCCCATCAGAGCCAAGCTTCGCAGGCCGCCTGGGGTACGTTCTGCGATTCAGTTGGAAGGTGGCGTACGAGGTGCTGCTGGACCCGCTTCGAGACCGTATCTTCCGCAATTATGTTTGCTATGGCGCGTGCCTGACTTTCTCTATGACCGTCGGCGGCTGGTACTACTGGGTGCACTCCAAGGAAGTGCTTGGATTCAACACGCTGGCGGCCAATTGCCTGTTCATGGCCGTCGGCCCTCTGACCGGCATGCTGACTTCGAGCTGGTGGGGCAGGCTCATCGATCGCTTGTGCCGCCGCCCGGTGCTGATCCTCTCGACGCTGGGCACGATCCTGTCCACGGTGCCTTGGTTCATCGCCACCAGGAACACGCCCAGCCCGCAGTTCCTCGTGGATGCCGCTCACTGGGTAAGCTCAGCCCTTGGCCGACTGCTTGGGTTCGACGGTTATCACCTCATCAGCGAGGGCGGCCGGCGCGTTGCAGGAGCATACTGCCTGGCGATGCTCAGTTGCATCATTGGCGGCAGCAGTTGGTGGGGCCTGGGCCTGGCGCAAAGCGCGATCATCCTGGGCTTCTCCGACGGCAAAGGCCGCAACAAGTTTGTGGCCGCCTCCAGCGTTCTGATCAACATAGGCGGCGTCCTGGGCGGAGTTGTCGGCGGCATTGTGGCTGAAAGCTGCAAGGACGCCATCGTCTTCCTGTGGAACAACTACCAG
>CAYQJH010000146.1:0-8957 GCA_964417755.1 uncultured Planctomycetaceae bacterium | reverse complement strand
TGATCCTGGCCCTGCAACTGACGCCGCCGCTGCGCGACCCTTGGCACCAGGAGGAACAGGTTGCGCGCATCATCGGCGTGGCCGGCTTTCGCATGTTGGGGCCGATCCTGACGGCTGTGGTGCTCAGCGGCTTTGCGGGCGCCTCGATTGCAGCGGAACTGGGCACTATGGTTGTAGCCGAGGAAATCGAGGCCATGCAGGCCATCGCACTAAACCCGGTGCGTTTCCTCGTCATGCCGCGCGTGCTGGCGACGCTCATCGCGACTGTGCTGCTCTCGGTGATTGCCGACCTGAGTATTGCCGTCGGCGGCTACCTTACCAGCCGGGCAGTCCTGGGCCCCACCAGCTATCTTGGCTACTGGGAGCGGATGCACGATCAACTGCGTTACAGCGATTTCACGACCGGTCTGGTGATGGCAGGCGTGTTCGGCCTGCTGATCAGTCTGATCGCCTGTCACGAAGGTCTGAAGGTCAAGGGCGGCGCTGAGGGCGTCGGCAAGGCCACCACCATGACCGTTGTCTACTCCATCGTGTCGATCATCGCCGCGGCGTGCGTCTTCACAGCCATCTTCTACGTGTTCAAATGGTGACAAACACGATGGAGCTTCCGCGATCTCAATCTCCGGTTGTCAAAGTGGTATCGCTGGTCAAGCGGTTCAACGACCACGCCGTCCTGGATGGCGTCAGCATGGACGTTCACGCCGGCGAGCGAATGGTCATCATCGGCACGAGCGGTTGCGGCAAGAGCACATTGTTGCGGCACATTATCGGCTCGCTGTGGGCGGATGAGGGGCACGTCGAACTCTTTGGCCAGGACATCTACCAGTTGAGCGACAAGCAACTGGACGAGCTGCGACTGCGGCTGGGCGTCTTGTTCCAGAGCGGCGCGTTGTTCAACTCGATGACGGTAGGCCAAAACGTGGCCCTGCCCCTTCGCGAGCATACGGAACTCGATGACGACACTATCGAGGTCATGATCCGCATCAAGCTGGAGTTGGTGGCCCTGCGCGAGGCGATGGACCTGATGCCCGCTGAGATTTCCGGCGGCATGAAGAAGCGTGCGGGCCTGGCACGGGCGATCGCCCTGGACCCGGAGATATTGTTTTACGACGAGCCGACGTCCGGTTTGGATCCGGTAACAGCGGCTGAGATAGACCAGTTGATTATGGACCTTTCCGAGAAGACCGGCGTGACGAGTGTTGTGGTTACGCATGACATGGAGTCGGCGTTTCGCATAGCCAATCGGATGGCCATGCTGGACAAGGGGCGATTGCTCAAGGTCGGCACGGTTGAGGAGTTCAAGGCCATCCGGGACAGTTCGCCCAGCGGCAATGAGGATATCGACATCATCCGCCAATTCCTGCGGGGCGACTCGCACGGGCCGATAACGCGGCGAAAACAGTCCACGCGGTATGAGGAAGACTTGCTCGAAGCGGCCGATGGCCGCTAGTGGATAGATTGGAGACGCAGCAATGCGCAGGAAGAGACATAATGAGGTGCTGGCGGGTCTGCTGGTGGTGCTGTCGCTGGCTGTTGCGCTTGGCGTGGTGCTATGGCTCGGTGCGATGGACTATTTCCAGACGCACGGCCAGGTGGTGAGCTTCTACATGCCGCAGGCCGATGGCAGCACAGGGCTGACGATAGGTTCGGAAGTGACCATCGGCGATGCCAGCATCGGGCGGATAACAGAGATCGTTGGCGAACCCGGGCGGTGCATATACAGGGCAACATTGCGCCGCAAGGACATCCTCATCAAGGAAGATGCTCAGGCGCTGGTGATTGGCGCGCCGTTGGGCAATACAAAGCTGGCCATGGCAAGCTTCGGGCAGTCTTCTCAATTGGCCGATGACGCCCACGCCATCAAGCTTCACGGCGGACTGGACCAGGCGATGGCGTCCATCGCCGACACGGCAGAGAACATAAAGGCCATATCGATTTCGTTACGAAGGGAACTCGACACGGCGCAGGAGGGCGCAATTATCGCCCGCGTGCATGAGATTGCGGACAATCTGAAGAAGGCGTCGGTTGACATCGTAGCGATTACCGGCAACGTCCGCGGCCAGACCGATCTGGCCAATGCAGCCTCGATGTTCTCCAAGTTGGCTCACAGCCTGGACGACGTCAAGGCGATCACCAGCGACTCCAAGCCCAAGATAGATCGATTCCTGACCTCTGCCGCCGACGCAGCGCAGACCATCGAGGCCTACGCGAAGAAGGATGTGGCCGATATCCTGGCCAGGCTGCGGCAGTCGACTGATCAGATCTTCAAGATGGCCAGCGACCTTTCAGAGGTCAGCCAGCAAGCAAAGAGCATCGTCGTGATGAACCGCGAGAATGTGGAGATCATGATCGATAACATGACGCAGGTTTCGTCGAACCTCAAGGCGATGGCCAAGGAAGTACGGCGAAGCCCTTGGCGGCTGTTGTATCAGCCCACCGACAAGGAGACGCGCCAGCAGGACATATATGAGGCTACCCGGTCCTTCGCCGAAGGCGCCAGCCAGTTGGACATGACGGTGGCCAAGCTGGATGGCCTCATCAAGGCCAATCCCGAAGGCATTCCCGGCGATAGCAAGATGCTCAAGGACGTTCTGAAGGACCTCAAAGACACCTTCACGCGCTTCACCAAGGCTGAACAAGCCCTCTGGAATGAACTGGAGCGGTGATTGCCCCCATGAATCGTTGTGTTGCAGGCGCCTGGCTTGGAAGGACAATTGTGGTGCAGGCGTCCCGCGGCGATCTGTAGAGGTGCGAACTACCTTCTGCGTCCCCATTGACACGACTTCTCGGATGGAATCTTCCAGACTGGCATGACTCGTTGTATAGTGACGTGAACCTTTTATCTGGAGCCAGCACATGAGCAGCGCGATATCTGCACGTAAGTTAAATAGCACGGCCTCACAGTCCTCCGCTTTCACCTTCGGCGTTTGCGCCAGTTGCGATCCGCGAATCGACCGCGACTCTCGCGCACGCGCAGCCAATATCGTGAAGATGGCCGCCGGCGTGGTGGCTGACGGCCTGAAGAATTATCAATGCACTAACGTGCAGGTGGTCTGGTCGGATGTCCTCATAGATGGGGAGAAACAAGCCGACATCGTCGCGCGGCAATTTCGTCAGGCCGGCGTCGATGCCGTCATCTGCTGCCCCGATACATGGGCATTTCCGCAACTGACGTTAATCTCGTTGCTGGCCCAGATGCCTGCCCAAACGCCTGTCAACATCACTTGCGGCAACAGCGGGCCCCGCCCTGGCGTGGTGTACGCCCACGCCGCCAACGGCGCCCTTGCCCAGTCAGGCCGGCTGGTAACGCTTAATGTGGGCACCTGGCCGGATAGCGGCCTTGATCCGCAAATGACCGACTCAACAGCCCGCGCGCTGCTGGATTGGTGTCATGCCGCAATTACGGCAGCGGGCTTGCGAGGCCGGCGAGTGGTCATCTTCGGGCACGACTCGATGGGCATGGAGACGGCCCTGGCGCACGTGATTCCTACGCGCAAGACATTCGGAATCGAGATCACGCGGCTGGACATGAAGCTGCTGGCTGACATGCTCGCCAAAGGCAGCTTTGACAAACGCGAACTGAAGGCTCTGAGGGCGTGGATAGACAAGCACATTGGCAAGCGGCTGGAACTGCGGAATGCCCACGACGGCGAGCGATTCGACATGTCGCTGGCTATGTACCTGGTTGTGCGCGACCTGATGAAAGACCTAAACGCCGTCGGCGGCGGTTTCATGAGCCAACTGGAATGGGGCAGTGATGTGCGCGGCCTGCCGCTGCCGGTGGCTGACGTGATGGAAAGCCTCTTCAACTCAACCTTCGACCACACCGGCGACAAGGCCGTCATCCCCTATGCTACTGAGGCCGACGTTCAGGGCCTGCTGACCATGCTAACGATGACGTACCTCTCCGGCGGAAATCCGCCGCTGTTCATGGACTTCCGCAAGGTGTGGGAGCCGTGGGAGATTCAGGCCCTGGCCAGGAAGATGAAGATCAAGTTTGGCCCCAAGGATATGTGGGCACAGCGCGGATTCGTTGACGGCGATAATAGCGGCTCGGCCAGCTTTAACTGGGCAGCCATGCCCGGCACAGCGGCGGCCAAGTGCATGCAGGGCGTGAGCATGCCGATTGCCGACGCGAACTACTTCCCCGGCGGCGGCAACAGCGTGACGTTCATGACGCCAGGCGGCATCGCCGGCATTGCGGGCCGGATGGCCTACAGCGGCCTCAATGGCATGTTCAGCATGTTCTGGGATGAGGCCGTCACCACGCAGATGCCCGCTAAACTCGCACAGGCTGTTGCGCGGACGAGCAACTGGAATTGGCCTCATACTTTCGTGGTGCCCAAGTACGCGACGATGGCGGAGTACAAACAGTACGCCCCTGCCAACCACTTCCACATGACGTGGAATCTGCCCCCCTGCCGCCTGCAATACTGGATGGACCTGACCAACGTGCTGAGCATCTGCCCATGGTCGGCCAGGCCGGCGTTTGTTGAAGGCGCCGACCGCCCGCAGCCTCTCATGCACCTGCTAAACGGCGGCGAGCACGCGGCAAAAGTTCAGATGGCGAGGTAGCTTTGTCATACCGAGCCGGTTGACCTGCTGGCTTACGAAACGTACAATTGGTACGTGACGTACGAATTGGAGTTCACTATGACCACTATCCCGATTAGTGAGGCTCGTGACCAATTGGCCGACCTGGGCAATCGCGTTGCCCTTCGTGGCGAGCGTGTCGTTGTAGAACGGCGTGGCAAGAACATCTTCGCCCTCGTGCCCATGGAAGATGTGGAATTGCTCGAAAAGCTGGAAGACATGCTGGACCTGGATGCGATCCGCGCCACAAGGAAACAACCGAGCAAGCCTTGGTCGCAGGTTAAGAAGGCACTGGGGCTTTAGGTAAGTGTCATACCGAGTTGAGATCAAGCTTCAGGCTATCAAAGCGCTGAAGAAGATACCTAATCCTGATCGGCGGAGAATCGTAAGGGCAATTGACGCTCTGGCCCGCACTCCCCGGCCAGAAGGCTGCACAAAACTCGCCGGGACGGATGACTACTACCGAGTCCGCATAGGCGACTACCGCGTTGTGTACGAGATCGCGGACAGGGTGCTTACTGTCTACATTATCCGCGTCGCTCACCGCAAAGACGTCTACCGGCTGCTGTGATACCTTCGCCATTGCGTCTACAGCTTGCAGTCTACGCCAAAGTCCTTCAGCAAGGCTGCCAGGCCTGGGCGGAACTTCTCGCTTAGCGGGCTTAGCGGCAGGCGCAATTCTTCCTTGATCATGCCGGCCATCGCCATGGCCGCCTTGATTGGGATCGGGTTGGTCTCGACGAACATGCCGCGGCACAGCGGAAACAGACGCAGGTGCTGCGTGCAGGCGTCGGCCAGGTCGAACGCGCTGATGTGGTCGCAAAGCTTGCGGATCTCGGCCGGCAGAATATTCGCCAGCACACTGATCACGCCGCTGCCGCCAACGCTGCAGATCGGCAGCGTCAACGAGTCGTCCCCCGATAGGATCGTGATGTCGCAAGAGGCGGCAATCTGGCTGGAGACATCCAGCTTGCCTGTGGCCTCTTTCACGGCCACCACCATCTCGATTTCATCATACATCTTGACGACCGTCTCTGGCGCAAGTTCCACGCCGCAGCGCCCGGGGATGTTATAGAGCACGATCGGCAGGCCGATGTCCGCGATCCGCCTGACATGCTCGACCATGCCATGCTGGGTCGGCTTGTTGTAATACGGCATGACGATCAGGCATGCATCGGCGCCGGCGTTCTTGGCGTGTTCGGTCAGAGCCATCGCCTCCGCCGTGGAATTGCTGCCCGTGCCGGCGATGACCGGCACGCGCCCGGCTGCGCGCTGGATGGTATACTCGATGACCTTGTCATGTTCCTCATAGCTTAGCGTGGGGCTTTCGCCGGTAGTGCCGCAAGGCACCAGGCCCTGCGTGCCGCCATCGATCTGAAAATCAATCATCCGGCCCAGGGCGTCAAAGTCCACCTGCCCGTTCGCAAATGGCGTAACCAATGCAACCATCGAGCCCGTAAATCTCTTCCGTTCTGACATTGCCGCGTTTCCTTACATATGCCTCGTTCTTGGGCACTATACTGCCGCTGACGGTGAATTGCCAGATATCAATCAGCCGCCCTATCGCCGGGTTGCCGGCTGCATGTGGAGCGTCAGCTTGCCCTTGTCGACATCGATGCCTTCTATGCGAAGGCGCTTGTGGTTGACCGGCCAGGTGCGTTCGGTCGGCAGCGGCTTGCCATCTATTGCCTCGATCACGCCGGCCACAACGCCGGCGATGTCGTCGGCTGAGATGATGCCCAGGCCGATTCCAGCCGGTTGGCTGGAAGCACGGGCCTGGCCAAGCCGGCTGCCCAATGTCTCCTGCAGGCGAGTCAATTGATCACGAGCAAGACTCTGGGGAATGGGCAGCTCGCCGACCCGAGTACCGGCCCACCGAACGCGCAGTTGTCTTTGCTCGTCAAAGACAAATTGAATGTCCACCGAAATGATCTTGTCCAGGTCCTTTGAGTGCAGCATGAGGCTCATGGTGCCGTTGTCCAGAGCGACCGCCAGGCCTGAGACGCCTGAAGATTCCATGGCCTTCTGGACCTCCGCCGCCTTGCCTTCCTGAAACTTCTCTGCGATCTGGTCGATTGAAGCCAGGGCATCATTGATCTCTTCCTGACTGATGCTCCATGCAAAAGGCACATTGTTCTGAGCCAAGTTGCTCAAGTCCTGGATCCTGCCAAGAAATTGCCGCGCAGCCTGGCTGCGCTCGACCTGGTTCAACTGAACCGGCTGATAACGCGCGGGCACGCCGCCGGCAAGCAAATACATGAAGGCCGCGGCGCCAAACGCCACTATCAGCACCACCGGCGCAATCCATTTCCACAAGAAACCAAGACGCATGAGCACCTCTTTGTCTTTGCACCAGGAACAGTGGCAAGATAACGCTTGGTTATACGATATTCACGGGCCAAGGGATGCTGATTGCGGACTTTGGAATGCGGATTCAGCGGCACGGCTTGCGAATTGCGACTTGCCATTTGCTTGCCCCACACATCTGAATAGCAAAGTGCCGCAGCCGATAGTTACCGGCTGCGGCACTGGAGAATCCACAATTCGAAATCCGCAATAGCTACTCTTGCGGTACTTCCTTGGCTTCCATCCAACTGAACATCTTGCGAAGCTTGCGCCCGACGATTTCGATCGGGTGGTTCTTGTCAGCCTCGTAGAGCTTGTTGAAGTTGGGCTTGCCGTTCTTGCACTCGTCCAGCCACTCCTTCGCGAAGCTGCCGTCCTGAATCTCCTTCAGGATCTTCCGCATCTCCGCCTTGGTCTGCTCGTTGATCAGCCGCGGGCCGCGCGTCAGGTCGCCATATTCAGCCGTATTGGAGATGCTGTACCGCATGTAGCTGATGCCACCCTCAGCCATCAGCTTGATAATCAGCAGCAGCTCATGCAGCACTTCAAAGTATGCGATCTCCGGCTGGTAGCCCGCTTCCGTCAATGTCTCGAAGCCATTCTTGACCAACGCCGTCAGGCCGCCGCAGAGGACCACCTGCTCGCCGAAGAGATCGGTCTCGGTCTCTTCCTTGAACGTGGTCTGGATGATGCCGGCCCGGCCGCCGCCGACACCAATGCCCCAGGCTAGCGCCGTCTCCAGCGCCTTGCCCGATTCGTTCTTCTCGATGGCAACCAGGCATGGCACGCCGCTGCCTTCCTGGAAGCAGCTTCTGACGGTGTGCCCCGGGCCCTTGGGGGCGATCATGATCACGTCCACGCCCGCCGGCGGAACGATGGCCTTGAAGTGAATGTTGAAGCCGTGGCAGAAGCCAAGTGTTTTGCCTGGCTTGAGATTCGGCTCGATTTCCTTGCGATAGACAATCGCCTGCGCTTCGTCCGGCAGGACCATAATCAGCAGGTCGGCCTGTTGCGTGGCATGAGCGGCCGAGACGGGCTTGAAGCCATGCTCGACGGCCAGCTTGTAGTTGTGCGTGCCGGGCAGTTCGGCGACGATGACATTCACGCCGCTGTCGCGGAGGTTCTGGGCATGGGCATGGCCCTGGCTGCCATAGCCGATGACGGCGACTGTTTTCCCCTTCAATGCCGCCAGCGAGCCATCTTTGTCGTAGTAGATCTTTAACTGTGCCATTTCGTCGCTCCTGTTATTAGAACTCTTAGTCAGCTTCTATAGAGGCTTCAGAAAAGTAAGGAAGCTTTTGTACTGATAGGGACTTGAAACGTCAAGGAAAGTTTTGGCCAGTAAGAGAAGTGTGGCCGGTATCTCTTTGAGCCTGAGCCTCAGAGCCGAAGGTCGGCCCTATCGAAGACCGCCCCGAGCAATGCCTGGGGTAGCCGCGATTAATTGCATTTGGAGCCCCCGCCCGCCTCGAAAGGCGACGGGTTTTATCTCTTTGGCAAAAAGACCGTCCATTCGCCCTGCCCTTCGGCTTCGCTCAGGGCCATGAGCCTGCCCTTCGACATTGCTCAGGGCCACGAGCCTGTCGAGTAGTCGAGTGGTCGAATGGCCGCCAGTATCGCGTACGCGACAGCATGGCTGCCTTCGGCTCTGAGGCTCAGGCTCGAAGAGGCCGCAGCGCCCACATGGAATGTTTGAAGATTCTCGAACGCCACCGTGCTTGATGGGCTTAGCAGGCCGCGGATTCGACTAGCCAGGTGTATGTTCTTCGCTCCTCCGCCAGCCAGGATCACCTGGTGCGGGCGCTCGGTCAGCAGGCCGACGGCTGATGAAGCCGCAAAGGCGACCATTTCAGTGGCACTGGCCTGAATATCGTGATTGTTGCGGCAGGCATGCTTGTGGGCCATCAGGATCAGCCGCTGGGCACAAGCGTTTCCAAAAGTGCCCCAATCAGACAGCATGGCTGGCGCCTTGGAGCGGGCAGGAAAAAACGGATGGGCCATCAGCTCATGAACCAGTG
>CAYQJH010000145.1:1876-9017 GCA_964417755.1 uncultured Planctomycetaceae bacterium | reverse complement strand
GACGAACACGTTCGGCGCGTATTCCGGCAGGATGGGGATATTGAGCTGCTCGCTCATGGCCTTGAGCAGCACCGATTCATCCAGCAGGCCCAGTTGGACCAGCGCGCGGTCCAGCCGCGTGCCATCCTTCTTGCGCAGTTGCATCGCCTGCGCCAGGTGGTCGGGCTTGATGATTCCTTTTTCGAGCAGAAGTTCTACAATACTCATGGCAGTAACAGTCGTTAGCTGGTTGACTCGTTGATTAGTTGACCGGCGGCAGGGCCGGCGTTTATGCACGTCCTCATTTTTGGCCCTGCCCCATAAATTAAACTATACCCGACGACCCGACGGGCTGGTTGTTTTTATAATTGGTCTGAATATCCAAGCAACCGCCGCAGAGACGCTGAGAACGCACTCGAAGGTTTGTCGCTTTAAGGCTCCTGGCCGGCGAGCCACGCACTAAGCAGGTGCGGAACTCGCGGGCGATAAGTTCAACGTATGCCCGCCGAGAAATCTTAACCGACTTTGGTTGCGGCCTGCGGCGCTGCGATTTCTAGCATTCTCAGCCCCTCTGCGGCAGGTTGTTCATGCGAGTCAATTATACAAGCTGACGAAAGCTCGCGACACTAAACTCCGCGCCAGGCTGCAACAACTGTATGCGGGCCTGTCACGTTTTCTTTTTCAGGAGAAGTCATGAAGACCTTCATCGTATCTATAACGACGATTGCTGTTTCAGCCTTCTGCTTGGCGCAAGGGCCGTCCACGCAATTGGCTGACTCTCCGGGCCGAGCCGGCCTTTCCGCCGGGCCGGCCAGCGTGCCCTCGACCGTGCCGGCAGCGGCGGCGGTTGATTTGGCCAGCGGCGCGATTGATCCCTTCGATTCCGGCGCGCAGCGGGCGAAGTTCTTCAAGGCTGCCGCCCAGGATAGCGAGCTGTCGAAGGATGAATTCCAGGCCGACGCAAAGACCGACGGCGGGTTTGTCCGATCATTCGACCGATGGGAGGCCATGCTTGCCTTCGACAAGGGCCGCAACGGCACTATTGATTGGTTCGAGGCTGAGGCGTATCGCCAAAGCCAGCGGAAGAAGGTGCTGGCGCTGTTCGACAAGAACGCCGACAGCCGGCTGACGGGCAACGAGCGCGAGCAAACCAACCGCTGGCTGCTGGCGGGCAACTTCGGCCAAGAGGCCGCCTCGAGACCAGCCACTGCCGCAAGCGGGCCCTTCGGCCGGGGCAGGGGAAATTTGGACATGGCCGGCAGGTTTGGCAGGAATCGCGACGGCCAGGGCGGGAATGAAGAGGGCCGCCCGGCCATGGATGAAATGCGGAATAATGCCAGGAAGGAAATGCTCGCCCGATACGACAAGAACGGCGACGGCCAGATCGACAACGAGGAGCGGCAGGCCATGATGGCGGACATCCGTCGTGGTAGCGGCAACCAGGCCATGCAGCAAAAGATGGAAGCCCTGGGCCTGCGCCTCTTCGACGCCGATGGCAATGGCGAACTGGATGACAGTGAGAAGGCCCAGCGAAAGGCCTTCGAGGGCCAGCTTAAGAAGATCGGGGATTCGTGGAACTTGATGATGAACGACCTCGACGGCGACGGGACGATAAGCCCCGAGGAACGCCAGGAGGCAGCCAGCCAGTGGCGAAATTCCGCCTTCAAGGTTATGGCCAAGAGCGTGAAGTACATGGACAGCGACGCAGACGGCAAGGTTTCGCTGGCTGAGCGGCAAGCCTTTCAGCAGCGCGTGCAGGAAGCAGCCTTCCAGTGGACGGAGGGTTTCATCGCCCGCTTCGACGCCAATGGCGACGGAAAACTGCTGGACGCCGCGGAGCAAGACGCCATGGTGAAGGGGCTGGAAAACGAACTGGCCGATCGCAAGGCGAAGTTTGACAAAGACAGCAACGGCCGGCTGGACGTCGATGAAATGCTCGAAATGATGGAAGACTTCGGCAGTGAGATGGGCATCAAGCCGGCAAGCGACACAAGCGCAACCCAGCCGGCGCGCTGAGCATTGGAAGGGTGCTGTGGCCGGATGCCGTGGCCGCGGAGTTTGCGGCCACGTTGACCAGCATAAGAGAACGAAGAATGCGACACATCTACACGATGGCCGTTGTATCTTCTCGAATCGAGCGGAAGATTCGATGCGAGAGTGCAAACGTGATAGAGCGTTCTTTGGTGCGATCGCGGGATGCTGATTCAACGGCATATTTCTGGTGCATGCTGGATGGCTGGGAATCTTCGCATCAGGTTCTGCTTCAATGGTTCAAGGAAAATCGCGCTGGCGCAGTTCCTGCGTGGCGGCGGCTTCTTAGAGGCAATGTTCTTTTTGTCAGACGCTGCGGAAAGGCGTTTCTTTCACGGCCGTCATCTAAGGAAATCTCACGATGGTATCGTCATAGATCTTTGGGTGAAGCTGAACTTCTATCCTTTGTAAACGCCTTGTACGACGGGCTAAACATGCACCTCGGCACAGGCGATCCGCTGGTAATCATCGCACGTTGCGTCGGTCCATCTTTAAGTGATAAGGAGTATTAGACTTGGCTCTCTGCTTCTTCCCTGTCTTGTTGGTCATTCTGTACGCCGTAACCGTGGTGTTATTGATGCACAAAGTATTACGGCACCGCTCCATCTGGATCGGCATGGCTTCACACGCCACTGAGGTGCTTTTGGCAGTCACCCTTCTTGGGTTCCCGCAAGGAATGAGCATTCGCCCAATGGGTCTGGCGGTCCTTATGTTCCTCGTGGCTATTGCCGCCTTGTTTATCGGCGTGCCGCAAGCGGTCCGGAGCATAAGAGTCAAGAGTACAAGGCTATCAGGAGCAATAGGCCTGCTGCTGAATCTAACCCCACTGTTGACCGGAGTCTTATCGTCGGAGGCTGTTGCCTACTTCTGGAATTTGAAGTTCGCAGCCTGAACCATGCTTCGGAAGGGCAAACCATGGCACCCTATCGCTTCACGAGTAACAAAGAGTTCGAATTGTGAAAAAGTCTTTCCGGCCATAACCAATCGCCAGGACCAGCCTATGAACGCCACTATCCGCGAAGTGAACGATGGCGACTATGCCGCGATTGGGCGGTTGTTTTTTGACACGGTTCGCACGGTCAACCTCCAGGACTACACGCCTCAGCAAGTTGCCGCATGGGCACCGGCGGTGTGGCCAGCAGAAGATTGGCGCAGGCGGCTGGCAGGCCAGGTTGTTCTG
The DNA here is from genome assembly GCA_964417755.1 of uncultured Planctomycetaceae bacterium. GTDB lineage: Bacteria > Planctomycetota > Phycisphaerae > SM23-33 > SM23-33 > CAYQJH01. Next base: position 5,827 of record CAYQJH010000145.1, on the reverse strand, counting down.
GTTGCCGTCGAGAGGTCTGCCCTTGTCGGGTTCATTACCATCGAGAAGAGCGGCCACTTAGACTTCCTGTTTGTTCACAAGGACAGGCAGCGGCAAGGCATCGCGTCAGCCTTGCTCGCTCGTGCTATCGAGCAGGCCCAGCCATTGAACCTGTCTCGCGTATTCACTGAGTCCAGCATAACCGCCAAGCATTTCTTCGAGCGGCACGGCTTCCTCGTCACCAAGCCGGAGGACGTCGTCAGGCATGGAGTGACGCTACGTCGTTACCACATGGAGAGAGCACTTTAGCAGTACCATGCAATTAATGTGTCGCGGGCATCTTGCCCGCGTGTACCGCAGGCGTTTCGCCTGCGGTTTGTCTGGCAACGCGAGGGCAAGATGCCCTCGGTACACGCGGGCGAGACGTCCGCGACACGCACAACTACCAAGTCGCGCTATTCGGTCATTGTCGTTTCGTCATTGATTAGTCATTCGTGCTTCGTCATTCGGATTTTTCTCCGCGTACTTATCCCCAATTGTGAATTGTCATCGCTATCCACATTTTTCGCGCGACACATCATTCCAGCCGACAGCCACTTGCGGCGCGCGGCGAAAGTTTTTGCGCATTGTGGATAAGATTTTCGTTTTGACAAGACGACGGCTGCGCGATTCAATGTCGCTCGTTGCTTTGAGGCATGGCCACACAGGGAAGTTTCAAGTCCCGCGCCAAGGACGGCGCACCAGCTTCCTGGCTATGGACTCCAAGGCGATTTCCTTACTTTAACACGCAGTTCGTGCGCGCCGTTTTGCGCTCATGAAAGGCTCGATACATGGCTACCGTCGACCGCGCACTTTGGCAGCGAATCATCGAACAGGTTGTCGCTGCCGGTGGAAATATCATCCGCCCCTGGTTCACGCAGCTAGAACCGATCTCCCTCGAGCATGGCCTGCTGGAGATCCAGGTTCCAGGCCCGGCCGAGCAGGAATACTGCCGCCAGCACGCAACGCGACTTTTTACCGATGCCGCGCAGGCTGCGACGCTGCGACTGGTTGGCGTGTGCTTCCTGACGGCCGCCGAGGAAGACGCCGATAGCGCAGGCCAGGCTTCCGCCGAGCAGGCTGGCCAGGCCGGCACGCCCGCCAAGTCGGCCTTCAGCACCGATTACACGTTTGATGAATTCGTCGCCGGGCCGTGCAACCGTTTGGCCCATGCCGCCTGCCTGGCCGTCGGCGAGTCGCCCGGCAAGACATACAACCCGCTCTTCATTCACGGCAGCAGCGGCCTGGGCAAGACGCACCTGCTGCATGCCACCTGCCATCGCGTCGCCAGGGACAATCCCGGCTGCAACATCGCCTTCCTGTCCTGCGAGACGTTCGTGAATCACTTTATAGAGGCCGTCGAACACGGCCGGCTGCACGACTTCCGCTATCGCTATCGCCACACCGACGTGCTGGTTATCGACGACATCCAGTTCCTCAGCGATCACGAACAGACGCAGGAGGAATTCTTCCACACGTTCAACACGCTCTACCAGGCGCAGAAGCAGATCATCCTCACCAGCGACCGCGGCCCATCGCAGATTGCCGGCCTGGAGGATCGCCTTGTCAGCCGGTTCAACTGGGGCCTGGTGGCCCGCATCGACCGCCCGTGCTACGAGACGCGCGTGGCCATCGTCCGCAAGAAGGCCCGCCTGAGGAACATCGAGCTTGGCGAAGATGTCATCTGCTTCATCGCCGGCAAGATCGACTCGAACATCCGCGAGCTTGAAGGCGCCATCGCCAAGGTGGCGATGCTCGCCCGCGTCGGCGAGCGGGCCATCGACATGACGGTGGCTGAGCAGGCCTTGGGCGGCGAGACGGCGCAGATGAAGCGCGAGATTACCATCGAGGACATCCTGCGAGCGGTGACAGCCCGGTTCAACGTCCGCCTGTCGGACCTGCAATCCAAGAAGCGCAGCCGATCGATCGCCTTCCCTCGGCAGGTTTGCATGTACCTGGCGCGGAACCTGACGCGCCACAGCCTGGAGGAGATCGGCGGGTACTTTGGCGGCCGGGACCACACGACCGTTCTTCACGCCAACCGGTCAATCGAGGAACAGCGCAACCAGGATCCTCAACTGCAGGCGACGCTGGAGCTGATCTCCCAGGAGATACAGGCCGGGACATAGAAGCGTCCCAGCCCAACATAGAATAGATGTTCGCGAAAGCGCCCGGCATTATCATGTCGGGCGTTTTCAATTTGGAGTGCGGCGGCCGCCTGCCGCGACGTAAGCCTTAGCGAAGTCGGGCGACGCCGCTTTGGCTTTAGTGTCTGCTGGATTGCCTGGACTTGCGTTCTCATCCAGCCAAAGCGGTGCCGCCGCCACTTTGTGGCTCTGTCACCGCACTCCATGAGCAGCGCCCAGATGTGTCTGATGCTGCCAAACATTCTAATCAACAGCCAATTGTGGATAACGTGGTAAGAAAGTGTCGCAAGAAGCCGTGGGGGAAACATGCAGACCGGCCAGGGATTCCCCCAGGTTCATCTGCGGGATGCACCGGTTGCAGATTGCCGGTCGTCCCCAAACAGCCAGCACAACAGGTTGTCCACAAGAGGGATTCCCCGGAAGGCTTGGGCAAGTAAATGGGCTGGCATGACTTGTGGCTGGACGTGGCATGCTTGGCAACAGATCAACAGGCTATATCAATACTGCTGCTGGTAAGATAAATATATAACAGTAAGAAGCAACTGTTGGGAAACCTGGCCGGCCTTAGTAGTACCATACAACGTCGATGATCTTGAACATGGCCACCGCCAGGACATCAGCGGCGACCATCGCCGGCACGAAACGCCTGGGCCTTGTGAGCACCTGAAGGATGGAGGCATTGATAAGGCTAAGTATGGTGCAGAGGCCTACGAACAAGGCCAGGTTCATTCCGATGCTATGGCCGGCGAATGGCAGCAGGCCAACTGCCGCCAGGATGATCGCGATCAGAAAGTTCAGAGCCGGTATTTTCATCGTTGCCCATCGAAAGAGGTTGCGTTAATAACATCTTTGGCCGCGATGAGGCCGATGTCAAGAAACGCGACTATAACATGGGGCGTGGCGGAAACATGATTAGAGTCAGGCATTGGAGAACTCAGCTGCAACGGCAGCATGGCATAATGTGGGCGCTGAGTTTCCTCATCTGTTGCCTGGCACCGGGCTCATGCACTAGAGAGCATGTCCCGCTGTCATTGCCGCAGCGACAGGTTCAGACAGTCCCTTCCGCCCACTTTGACCAGCCGTGGTACATAGAAGCGAAGCTCCTGCTTGAGCGGCTGCGCGAACAGCAGCGTCAGCTTATTGCCGCTGGGGTGCCTTTTGACCCAGATCGAAGCATTCCGTGTCTATCGCGGGAGCAGGTTTACTTCCTGATCCTCAACGGGCGCGAAATAGGCGACGAACTCTGGGAGCTATGCCTGATTACCGGATATTGCACGGACAAGTTCGTTAGCGGAAGCCGAACAATGCTATCGGCTCTCGAAAATGCACTTGATGACTATGAGTACGTCATCGAGACCAATAGGCATTCGGATCAAGCGACACTTCAGAAGATTGGGCTCGACAGGGCTGTTAAGTTGTTGAACACCAATCAGTGGTGGGCGGGTTACTGTTTCATCCGATCACGAGCCGACATTGGCGTGGTGGCGTTTGACAACTGCGGTCCCTGGGACCGAATATTGCTGTCTGAAACGGCCCAATCTCGCGTATATCGAACAGGTAAACAGTGGTATGAGTCCTTTCAAGCGACTATGAAATGGGATGCAGAGCGCGAAATGTTCACGTCATCAACGAGTGGCGAGAGCCTTTGGGCAATTGAGGAATTCCGTTCGCGCGGCGGATGACAGCCCGAGCAACGAATACCGTCGTACCAAATAGATGCCCAGCAAGATTCACTCACGTATGTTTCGCAGCGAACTGACGGATCGTGTTCGAGCCGCCGGCGGCG
>CAYQJH010000145.1:0-1776 GCA_964417755.1 uncultured Planctomycetaceae bacterium | reverse complement strand
CACTCACGTATGTTTCGCAGCGAACTGACGGATCGTGTTCGAGCCGCCGGCGGCGTCTGGCAATTGCCGCATGGCCAGTTGCTTCTGCCGCGGGTGTTTGGCTTCTGCCGCGGGGTCGAGCGGGCCCTGGAGATGCTCGAGAACGCCTCGTCGCCCCAGCCCTCAGCCGGCAAGAAGCTCTTCCTGCTGGGCCAGATTATCCATAATCCCTGGGTCAATGAGCACTTCCGCCAGCGCGGCGTGCGGATCCTGGGCCATGCTGAGATCGCCTGCCTGGAAGAGATCATCTCTCCCGGCGACTGCGCCGTCATCCCAGCCTTCGGCGTTCGGCCGGAGGTTCACCGGCGACTGGCCCGCATCGGCTGCCAGGTGGTCGACACATCATGCGGCGATGTGCGCCGGCTGTGGAACTGGGCGATTCGGGCTGCCAATGACGGCTATGGCGTGCTGATCTTCGGCCGGGCCAGGCACGACGAGACGGTGGTGACCAAATCGTTGCTGGCCCAGTGCGGCGGGCGGTATGTCATCGCCGCGCAGCTCGCGCAAGTGCAGCAATTCTGCGACCTGATCGCCGGCAAAACCAATGCCGGCGATTTCGCCAAGGTCTTCGACGCCGAATCGACCAATGCAACCGGCATCGAGCCATTCTTGCGCCTGGCGCAGGTCAGCCAGACAACCATGCTGTATGACGAGACAATGGCTGTGCGGGAGATGATCCAGCAGGCCTTCGAGCGGCGATTCGGGGAGGAACTGGCTGGCAGGCTGTGCTTCCAGCCGACCGTCTGCCGGGCGACGCAGGATCGCCAGGCCGCGGCTGTGGAGCTTTGCCGCGGCAGCGGCTGCGACCTGGCGATTGTCGTTGGCGGCTACGGCTCGTCGAACACAAGGCATTTATATGAACTTGCCAGGCAGTACGCGCCGGCCTATTTCATTGAAGACGCAACATCGATAGACTCCGCCAATCGCCTGCACACCGTCGAGGCTGACGGCGACCGCCCCGTGGTGCTGGACGATTGGCTGCCATCAAGCCGGCCGCTGAGGATTGCGATCCTGGCTGGCGCCTCCACGCCGGAGACGGTGGTGGCTGAGGTTATGGAAAAACTGTCCCGATATCTGCGCTGAAAAAGGATGACGAAGATGAACGAAAGAGTTCTCCTGCCAAACGGAGAGGCCTTTGGCTTCTGGGACGATCAGACAAAGTATTCCCAAGTCTTTCACGTTGCCGGCGGCGATCCCAATGCCAGCGACGAAAACCCGGGAACCACATCGCGCCCGTGGCGAACGGTGAGCAAGGCGGCTGCCATGCTCCAGGCCGGCCAAAAGGCGATTATCCATGAAGGCATATATCGCGAGTTCGTTCAGCCGGCCCGCGGCGGCGATGGCTGTGACAAGATGATTGCATACGAGGCAGCGCCTGGCGAGGCGGTAATTCTTCGCGGCTCGCGAGTATGGACTGGCCCTTTTACCGCCAGCAGCGGCTATCGCATAGACTCCCCGGCCAACAAGGCTACCGTCTGGATGGGCGATCTGACGGCTGAGTGGTTCGGCACGTACAATCCGTTCCTGGTCCGCAATGCCTGCGATTACTTCTTCGAGTTCACCGCGGATTGGTCGGCTGCGGAGCGTGAGCGGCTGCTCCTGCGGCGGGGCATGATCTTTGCGGACGGCAAGCCGCTGCGCCAGGTGCTCATGCCCGCGGAACTGGCCAAAGGCGACGGGGCCTTTTGGGTGGAAGATCCCGGCCTGCGCATCCACTTCCGCCTTCAGGGCGATGCC
>CAYQJH010000144.1:0-9058 GCA_964417755.1 uncultured Planctomycetaceae bacterium | reverse complement strand
GGGGGCAAACATGGAAGGGTCGTTGCCGTTTTGTGGTGCGGGCGTCTCGCCTGCAGGCCTTGGCATTATCAGGATCTGCAGGCGAGGACGCCTGCACCACAATTGCCCCATGTAACTGAGGCCTTGCTGAGTGTCACTGTTGCCGTGGACTTCACGCCCGGGTTGCTCTATCATGGCGGCATGTCCACCAAATCAACTCCTCTCGTGGCGTACAGCCTGGCTGCGATGCTGATGATGACCGGTTGTCAGCCCGCGGCCACCAATCCCGGAATCGGTCAGTCTGCTGATCAGGCCGCTCGCAACGTCGGCACTGCAGCGCGCTCGCCGCTGGAGCGATTGAACTTGCCGTTGATTCCTGAGCCGCAGGAGGTCAAGGCTGGCGGTGGCCTCTGCCGGATGGACAAGCCACTGGCGCTTGTCTTGGCTGCGGATTCCCCGCAGGAAGACCGCTTCGCTGCGCAGTATTTCGCCGACTGCCTCAAGCGGGACCTCGGCCTGAATGCCCAGGTCGGCAGCGACAGCGGTGGAAAGCTTCCAATTACGATCAACCGCGGCGGCAAGCTTCCGGCCGAGGGCTACAGCCTGGCGATTGCGCCGGGCGGGATTGCCGTTGAGGCCACCGATGCCGCCGGCGTGTATCACGCGCTGATGACGCTCCGCCAGTGCCTGCGCAGACCGGACGGCATTGTAGTTGCGCCATGCCTTTCCATTCACGATTGGCCTGACCTGAAGTATCGCGCGATCCATTATGACACCAAGCATCACCAGCCGACCAAGGAATATGTGGAGTCGTTCATCAAGGAGCTGGCCGGCTACAAGGTCAACGTCCTGGTCTGGGAATGGGAAGACAAGTTCGCATATCCGCAGACGCCTGAGGTCGGTGCGCCGGGCGCCTTCAGCCTGGAGCAGATGCAGGCCTTTACGAAACTGGCTGCTCAGCATCACATCCAGATCGTACCGCTGGTGCAAGGTTTGGGCCACGTCTCGTTTATCCTGAAGCACCCCAAGTACCGTCATCTTCGCGAAACTCCGGCCTCCAATTGGGAGTTCTGCCCGCTGCGGGATGAATCATACGAGCTGCTCTTTAAGCTCTGGGACCAGGCCATCGAGGCCACGCCCGGCAGCACGTTCCTGCACATCGGCACAGACGAGACCTATGAGCTGGGCACGGGGGAAAAGTGCGGCTGCAAGGCCAAGGCGGCTGAGATCGGCAAGGACGGCCTGATGCAGATGTTCATCCGCCGCTGCAACGAGCACGTCAAGAGCAAGGGCAGGACGATGATCAGTTGGGGCGGAGACTGGAAGCCGAACTCCTCTCAGCAGCCGCCCAAGGAGATTGTCTTCACGGATCGTTCCGACTTGGAGTTCCTCAAGGCGGCCAAGCAGGCGGGCTACCAGTTCTGGGTGTATGCCCCCAACCCCGGCATCACGCCGCTGTTCCTGCCGCAGTTCCCGTGGGTCAAGCAGTCGATGTGGCGCGGGGAAGCGCCGGAGAACCTGCAGGGAGTCTTCCGCGAGACGGGTTTGTCAATTGCCAAGGCTGGCGCGGCGAGGGTAGTGGAAGGCTCGATTACCACTTCGTGGGATGACGCCGGGCTTGCTGACCAGTGCTGGATACCGAGGTTCATTTGCGCAGCCAACTATTCGTGGAAGGCGCAAGGCCGGGACATCGAGACTTTCGAGCGGCGGTACTTCGCGAACTACTTCGGGCCTGATGCCAAGGACCTGCCCGAGCTCTTCCAGATTCTCCAGGAATCAGCCTGCTTCTATGACGACACGTTCCAGCGGCGGGTCTGGCACTGGGGCGACATCGGCAAGATTCATCTGCCGGACTTCCCGCGCGGCGACCTGGAGATAAGCAATTATTGGCGGGCGCGGTACACGAAGTTACTGGACAAGGCTCGCGAGCAGCGCAAGGTGCTGGATATGGCCATCGGCATCATTGACGAAAACCTTGGGCGGAAAATCTCCCATCGCTACGACGTGGAGATTATGCGCTGCGTGGCTGTCCTGATGAAGCAGAACGCCGACACCATCCTGATGCTGGCTGACCTGGAGAATACGATCACGGATGCGTCAGACAGCCATTTCAGTGACCGTCAGGCATCGCTGAAGTATCTCAAGCAGTCGCAGGAGATGATTCAAAAGAACCTGGATGAGCGAAAGAAGGCTTATTCAGACCTCGTGGCGTTATGGGAGAAGACTCGCCTGCCCAAGGGCCTGTCGCTGCCGGGCAAGCCGTATGTCTTCGCCCGCGACCGCGCCAGGCACTTCGCCAATCGAACGCCCGACATGAGCTACCTTATCTATGATCTGCAACTGCTGGACCTGGAGGGCTATCTGGCCAGGCTCAAGGAGTACACGGCACAGTACGAAAAGGACGTCAACAAGTGATTGCGGATTTCGGATTTCGGATTGAACGGCACGACGAATATCGAATATCCAACAAGAAACCGCAGAATATCGAAGTGAACGACAACGACAGAAACCAACTAATGAGGATTTGATGGGTGCCACCCCCAAGCGCCGTTGTCGTTTGCTTGGGGGTGGCACCACGATTTACGAGCAAGAACCGTGGAATCCTCAAGGCAACAGCAGCCTGTTTTTCCTGGACCAAACTATGACCGCTCCTGACTTCGCCGCTCGAAGGCGGCTTGCACTGAAGAAGGCTCGATCCCTGCCGCACCACAAGGGCAGGATCGACGCGTTTCTAATAAGCCGGGTGGAGGATGTCGGCTATCTCAGTGGCTTTTCTGGGGATGACAGCTTTCTCCTGATCAGTGATAAATGGTCTTGTCTGCTGACCGATGGCCGGTATGGCGAGCAGGCCCGTGACGAATGCCCTCACCTGGCGGTGTACGTACGCAAGGGTACGATGTCTGCGGCGATAGCCGACTGTCTAGTCGGCAAGGCCGTCAGGCGGCTGGCTGTGCAGGCTGAGCACCTGGTGCTGCGGTGGCAGGACGTTCTGGCCAAGGCCTTGCCGCGGGTCAGGATCGTCCAAGTCGCCGATGCCGTGGCCGGTATTCGCCAGAGCAAAGATGCGAAAGAGCTTGCTTCCATCCGCAAGGCGATTCGGATCGCTGAAAGCGCCTTCAAGGCCTTGACGGGTCGCGGGCGGTCTGCTTTTGTTGGGCGGACAGAGCGGCAGGTGGCGGCTGAGCTTGACTATCTCATGCGGCTGGCTGGTGCGGATAAGCCATCTTTTGACACAATTGTCGCCTGCGGCGCTAATGCCGCCTTGCCGCATTATCGTCCGAAGGACAAGGCCATCGGCGCCAGCGACATCGTCCTGATCGATTGGGGGGCGTTTGCTGAAGGCTATTGCAGCGACTTGACGCGGGTGGTCTTCCCCGGTAGAATCCCGCCGAAAATCGCCGAGATTTACGACGTGGTTCGGCGGGCGCAGCTTGCCGGTGTTGCCGCGGTGGCAGCGGGTAAGTCCGCCAAGTCGGTTGACGCCGCCGCCAGGGCGGTAATTGCAGACGCAGGCTATGAGAAGCAGTTCGTGCATGGGCTGGGCCATGGCATCGGCCGGCAGATCCACGAATTGCCGGGCATAAGTCACTTATCGACCAGCAGGCTGCGCAGCGGAATGGTCGTGACGATTGAGCCGGGCATCTACCTGCCCGGCCTGGGGGGCGTGCGGATTGAGGATGACGTGCTGGTCGCTCGCGGCGGGCATCGAAAGCTCAGCTCGCTACCCACAGCCATCGAAGAGATGGCTCTAAGTTAACGCCCGGAGCATCGGGCCCAATACAAGGTGGCTAATGGACATCGAAGAGATCAAGCAACTGGTCCAGTTGATGGCTGACAACAACCTGAATGAGTTGAACATCACCGACGGCGAGAAGCAGATCAACCTCAAGCGAGGCGGCCCCGGCGGGGCGATGGTGATGGTCCCAGCAGCGGCCCCGGCGATGCCGGCGGCGCCTGCTCCTGCGGCTACTGCACCGGCTGCTGCGGCAGCGCCGGCTGCCCCAGCTGACAACTACGTGGAAATTCGCAGCCCCATGGTGGGCACGTTCTATGCCGCCCCCAGCCCCGACAGCGAGCCCTTCATCAAGAGCGGAATGACGCTCAGCGATGACAGCGTCGTCTGCATCATCGAGGCGATGAAGGTCATGAACGAGATCAAGGCTGAGTGCAGCGGCACGGTTATGGAAGTCTGCGTTCGCAATGCCCAGCCGGTCGAGTACGGGCAGGTGCTCTTCCGCGTCAAGCCGTAGTTGGTTTTCAACTGCGTTGAAAACAAACTAAGAGAGTACTTAAGAGATAGTAGAAAGTAGAAACGACAAAGGCAGGCCGGCACGGTCTACTTCTGCCTTTCCGCTTTCTCCTCTGTCGTTAGGAGCCGCCATGTTTTCTCGCATACTAGTGGCCAACCGAGGTGAAGTGGCGCTGCGGATCATCCGGGCGTGCAAGGAACTGGGCGTCGAGACGGTGGCCGTCTTCAGCGAAGCCGACCGAGACGCCAGCTATCTACACCTGGCCGACGACCGTATCTGCATCGGGCCGGGACCTTCGGCTGAAAGCTACCTCAACATCCCGCGAATCATCGCCGCCGCGGAAATAGCGGACGTGCAGGCGATTCACCCGGGCTACGGCTTTCTTGCGGAAAACGCGCATTTCGCCGAAGTCTGCCGCGAATGCAAGATCGAATTCATCGGCCCCAGCGCCGAGAGCATGAGGATCCTGGGCGACAAGATCAAGGCCAAGGAACTGGCCAAGACTGCCAATGTGCCGATGTGCCCGGATTCCAATGGCGCGGTCGAAACCGTCGAGGACGCAGTGAAGATCGCAGCCAAGATCGGCTATCCGGTGGTGATGAAGGCAGCAGCCGGCGGCGGCGGGCGCGGCATCCGCTTTGCCCATAATGAAGCGACGCTGCGCGGCATGTTCAAGCAGGCCCAGGCTGAGGCGGAGATCGCCTTCAAGGACGGCCGGCTGTACATGGAGAAGTGCATCGAGAATTTCCGCCATGTCGAGGTGCAACTTCTGGGCGACATGCATGGCAACATCGTGCATCTCTTCGAGCGCGAGTGCTCCGTCCAGCGGCGGCGGCAGAAGGTGATCGAGGAGTCGCCGGCCTGCAATCTCGACCCGAAGCTTCGCGAGGAGATTTGCGCCGCAGCGGTGCGCCTGGCCAAGAAGGTCGGCTATTACAGCGCTGGCACGGCTGAGTTCATGCTGGACTCCAAGAACAAGTTCTACTTCTGCGAAGTCAATACGAGAATTCAGGTCGAACATCCGGTCACCGAGATGGTTACGGGGCACGACCTGGTCAAGTGGCAATTGCTGATCGCTTCCGGCGCGAAGCTCAACTTCAAGCAGAGCGATGTTGTGCAGCGCGGCCATGCCATCGAGTGCCGCATAAATGCTGAAGACCCTGCTCACAACTTCCGTCCTTCGCCGGGCAAGGTCGAGGCCTTCGTGGCCCCCGGCGGCTTGGGTGTGCGCTGGGATTCGCACGTGTACCAGGGTTATCAGATTCCGCCGACCTACGATAGCCTTGTGGGCAAGCTGATCGTGCATCGCAACACCCGGGCGGAGACCATCGCAACAGCCAGGCGGGCCCTGGAAGAGTTTGTCATCTACCCGACGAAGACGACTATCCCGCTCTGCCGTGAAATCCTTGGCCACCAGAAGTTCGTCCGAGGCGAGTGGAATACGACGTTCATTGAGAAGGAAATGCTGGGAAACAAATGAGAACAACGGTGAATTGGTTGATTGGTTAATTGGTTTACTGATTAACTGGTTCGGGCCTTGTGATTTCATCGAGTCCTTCAACGATCTGTCCCTCGATTAGCCAGTTAACCAGCTAACCAATTAACCAAACAACCATTGACTTTATCCAGTCTTTTGAAAGGTATCCTCATCATGAGCAAGGCTGTGCGTGGCAATGCAGTTGTTGGACAATCGGGCGGGCCTACCGCCGTCATTAATCAATCGTTGGTCGGGGTAGTTCAGGCCGCCGCCAAGGCCGGCGCTATAGAGCGCCTGCTGGGTGCGCGCAACGGCGTTCGCGGCATAATTGAAGAGCGGTTCCTGGACCTCAAGAGCTTCGACGCTGAGTTGCTCGAAGCGGTGGCTGCGACACCGGCGGCGGCACTGGGCAGCACCCGCGACAAGCCCGATGCCGAATACTGCCAGAAGATCTTCAACGTCTTCGCCAAAAATAACGTCCGGTACTTCTTCTACATCGGCGGCAACGATTCAGCCGACACGGCCCGCATTGTCAGCGAGTTGGCGGCGGCTAATAATCACGAACTGCACGTCTTTCACGTGCCCAAGACGATCGATAACGACCTTCGTACCACGGATCACTGCCCCGGCTACGGTTCCGCGGCCAAATTCGTTGCGTCGGCCATCATGGGTGACGACCGGGACAACGCCTCGTTGCCGGGCGTCAAGATCGATGTAATCATGGGTCGGCATGCCGGCTGGCTGACGGCTGCTGCAAGCCTGGCGCGGCGCGATGAATCCGATGGGCCGCACCTGATTTACGTGCCAGAGTCGCCGGTCAGCATGGAGAAGTTTGTTGATGACGTGGCGGCTGCCTACGGCAAGTGGGGGCGCTGCGTGGTGGCTGTCAGCGAAGGCATCGAGGATGAGAATCATAAGGCCTGGGGCGAGAAGATCGTCGAGTCCGCCGAGCGAGACAGCCACGGCAACGTGCAGCTCTCCGGCAGCGGCGCGCTGGGCGACTTCCTGGCCGACGTGGTCAAGACGAAGGTCTCAGCCAAGCTGGGCGGCAAGAAGCTGCGTGTCCGGGCGGACACGTTCGGCTACCTCCAGCGCAGCTTCGCGGGCTATGCGTCCAAGGTGGACCAGAAGGAAGCCCGCCTGGCCGGCAAGACGGCCGTGAAATACGCGATGGCCGGCGCCGCAAGCGGCAGCGTTGCATTCCGGCGGACGGGCAACGGCGCCGACTACGCCATCGAGTGCTTCCGCGCCGAACTGACCGACGTGGCCCGCGAGACCAAGAGCCTGCCGAAGGAATTCATCAACGAGGCAGGCAACGGCATCACGCAGGCGTTCCACGAGTACGCTCTGCCGCTGATCGACCAGTTGCCGATCATCGGCAAGCTGTGGTAGAGCGCCAGAAGTCCGAATGACATAACCAGAATGACGAATCAGCCGCTTCGTCATCTGTAATTGGCCCGTGTTGCGAAGAGGTTGTGTGGCTTCCGCACACGCGTGGCCGCAGACTCCGCGGCCAGGGCACCCACATCTTGCTGACGATCACGCCAACGTTTCAGCCAGAACCTTCACGATGCGCTGGGCGGCCTGGCCGTCCCATAGTGGTGGGGTTTGAGGCATGCGGCCGCGAGTGGCAAGGACATCTTGATAGGCTGCAATTATGTTGTCGGCCTTGGTGCCGACAATCCGATTGGACCCGACCTCAGCCGTGATCGGCCGCTCGGTATTATCCCGCAGCGTCAGGCATGGCACTTTCAGGATCGTCGTCTCCTCCTGGATGCCGCCGGAATCGGTCAGCACGACCCGCGCATTGGCCATCAGCTTCAGGAAGTCCAGGTATCCAACCGGGTCAATGCCGCGGATGTTGCTCAGCCTGCGATAGGTCTGGCCCAGCAGGGAATTCTCCAGGTTTTTCCTCGTCCGCGGATGGATCGGAAAGATCACCGGCATGTCGCGCTGTATGATCTCCAAGGCCTCAAGTAGCCGGCCCAGCACGGCCGGGTCGTCCACATTGCTGGGCCGATGCAGCGTCAAGACTGCGTACTGGCCACGGGAAAGCTTCAGGTCTTCCAGGATCGGCGACTGCTCGGCCTTTGCTTTGTTGGCAAGCAGCGTGTCGATCATCACATTGCCCACGAGGAAGACTTGCCCATCGTCCCGGCCTTCGCGGCGCAGGTTATCAACGCCGCTTTGCTCGGTGCAGAACAGGATGTCGCTGATCGAATCGGTCAGGATGCGGTTGATCTCCTCCGGCATAGAACGATCACCGCTGCGCAGGCCTGCTTCCACATGGATAAGCTTAATGCCCAGCTTGACAGCCACCAGCCCGCACGCGATCGTGCTCGTAACATCGCCCACTACCAGCACAGCCTGCGGCTTTTCCGTAAGCACGACCGGCTCGAAGGCCTTCATGATGTCGGCTGTCTGCTGGGCATGGCCGCTGGAAGTAACGCCGAGGTTAACGTCGGGCCTGGGAATTCCCAACTGCCGGAAGAACAAGTCGCTCATCTTCTCGTCATAGTGCTGGCCGGTATGCACCAGCAGCGGCGCAAAGGCTGAATGCCGCTCGTATGCCGCCATGATCGGCGCGATCTTCATGAAGTTCGGCCGGGCGCCGACGACGTTGATGATTTTTATGGGCATTCTCATACCGTCCACGAATTGCGCGAACTAGAAGAGACAGCAACCCTGCCGCAGAGTCCGCAGAGAGCTGCTGAGAAAGACACCAGGCTCCTCTACCGTTGTTGTCGTCGTCGTTGTCGTTCCTGAAGTCTGAAGTCTGAAGTCTGAAGCCCGCTGTTATGCCTTGACGATCTTCGCCTGCCCGCGAGCAATGCCCTTGGTGGCATTGCGCGTATCGACAACCATGCGGGCATTGTCCACGATGAACTGGTAGTCATAGCTGCTATGGTCAGTGCTGATGAGCACCGCATCGTAGGAGGCCAGCATCTTGGCGGTGAGTTTCTTGGAGCTCATTCGCAGGTCGTATTCGCGCATCTTGTGCGTCTGCGGCACGTGCGGGTCGTTGTAGTCGACCTTTGCGCCGTGCTCCTTGAGCAGTTCGATCAGCTCAAGCGAGGGGCTTTCGCGGACATCATCGATGTCCTTCTTGTACGCCAGGCCGAGCATCAGCACCTTGGCGCCCTTGAGCGCCCGGCCCTCATTGTTGAGGGCCTCGACAAGCTTGCCGATGACGAACCGAGGCATGGCTACGTTGACTTCTCCAGCCAGCTCGATGAACCGCGTGGCCATTCCGTATTCGCGGGCCTTCCACGACAGGTAGAACGGGTCGATCGGGATGCAGTGCCCGCCCAGGCCGGGCCCTGGATAGAAGGGCGTGAAGCCGAACGGTTTG
>CAYQJH010000143.1:0-9105 GCA_964417755.1 uncultured Planctomycetaceae bacterium | reverse complement strand
GTACAGCCCATCGATGACCACAGTGACCAGCCCGTTGTCCAGAAGGAGGTTCGGCTGGAGAAATACTTCCGGGCGATGGTCAAGGCTGGCGCGTCTGACTTGCACCTCAAGACGGGCTCGCCGGTCTACTTCCGAAGCAAGACGATCCTCCGCCCCGCTAAGAGCGAGGCGATTCCAGGCCCGCTCATGCGCGACATGGCGATGGAACTGCTGACGCCAAAGCAGCAGGCCTACCTGGCTGAGCATGGCAGCATCGACGTGGCATATGAACTTGAAGGCAGCGACCGCTTCAGAATCAATATTTATCGGCAGCGCGGCGCGCTGGCGATGGCTGTGCGGCGCGTGACCAAGCACATCAAGACTTTCACCGAACTGCACCTGCCGGATATCCTGGCCAAGGTCGCCGATGAGCACCAGGGCCTAGTGCTGCTTTCGGGCCCGACCGGCTGCGGCAAGAGCACGACCATCGCGGCCATGATCGACTACATCAACAGCACCCGCCCCTGCCATATCGTCACCATCGAGGATCCCATCGAGAACCTGTATGACGACAAGATGGCGCTTATCAATCAGCGCGAAATCGGCATCGACGTGGAGAACTTCCAGGCGGCGCTGAAGTACCTGATGCGCGAAGACCCCGACGTGGTGCTTATCGGCGAAATGCGCGACCACGAGACCTTCCAGGCCGCGCTTCAGGCCGCCGAGACCGGGCACCTGGTCTTCGGCACGGTGCACGCATCGAGCGCGCCGCAGACCATCGGGCGCATCCTCGACCTGATGCCGGCTGAAAGCCGCGACCTTATTCGCAATACGTTGGCGTTCAACGTGCGTGCAATCATCTGCCAGAAGCTGCTGCCATGCATCAAGGATGGCTCCGACCGCGTGCCGGCTACGGAAGTCCTCCTGACCAACCCTTCCGCCAGGCAATTGATCCTGGACAAGCGCGAGGGCGAACTGGTGGATCTGATCCGCGCGCACGAGCGCGACGGCATGCTCAGTTTCACGCGCAGCCTGCTGAACCTGATCGAGGCGGACATGGTCGATCCGCGCGTGGCTTACGAGATGGCCCCCAATGTGGAGGAACTCAAGATGATGATGAAGGGCATCTCTTCCAGCCACGCCGGCCTGATGACGCGGCGAATGTAGACTTGCCTCTTGTCAGGGCCGCTTGGGCGCTGTAAACAATCGGGTTTACCGATTCATGACGGAGTTAACATGATGGGAATACTGGCGGCTTTGCCCGTGCTTGGCGACTACTTCTCCATAGTCAAGATCATCTTTCTGCTTGTGGTCGTCGCGCCCTGGCTGGTTGCCTGCCCCTGGGTCAACAAAGACCTCAAGAAAGTCCACGGCGACCATGTAATCTGGAACGGGGCGATTCTGGCAGCCGGCGTCCTGGGGATTCTGATCTGGCTGCTGATGCCCATGTATATCGTGGGCCTGCTGGTGTTCGTGGTCTTGACGGCCTCGTCGCTTGGGGCCTACGTGGTATACCGCAATGGCCGCGTGCCGCCCGAGGCGCGCGTGCTGACGGCTGAGCACCTCAAGAGCGTTTTTTCTCATACCCCGCGGCAGAAGATCCAGGTGGAAAACCGCGTCAAGCTGTATGGCGGCAACGGCAAGATCATCGCCGCTCCTTCGGCGGAAGACTCCGACCTTGCAGCCTTGGAAGACTACAACCTCACCCAGAACCTGCTGTACGACATGCTGTTCATGCGTGCCAGCGAAGCCGACATAACCCCCTTCGGCCAGCAGGGACGCGTTCGATTCGTCATCGACGGCGTCGTCAACGAGCGCGAGGCGATGGAAGTTACCGACGTCGAGCGGGTGATTCAATATCTCAAGCCTATCGCCGGCATGAGCGTCGAGGAGCGCCGCCGGCCGCAGCAGGGCAAGATTTCCGTCGACCTCGCGGAAAAGCCAATCGACATGATGCTGACCACGGCGGGCACAACCGGCGGCCAGCGAATCCAATTCAAGATCGTCCAGGAATTCGTGCAGACGAATATCGAATTACTGGGCCTCAGCAGCGAGACTCTCCAGCGAGTGCGAGAGATCAGCAGATCGCCGGGCCTGCTGATTGTCTCCGGCGGCCACGGCAGCGGCGTAACAAGCACGCTCTATTCGGTGCTTCGCGACCAGGACGCTTACGTCAAGCAACTGGTCACGCTGGAATCCAAGCCAATTGTCGACATGGAGAACATGACGCAGACTGCCTACGGCGAGCCGTCGAACCTGGCCACTTCGCTGGCCTCTGCGTTGCGGCGAGATCCCGATTTCGTAATGATCGACGAGTGCCAGGACCCCAAGGCAGCCCAAATCATTGCCGAGGCCGCCCTATCCAAGAGCTGCATCCTGGGAATTTCGGCGAACGACTCGCTGACGGCCTTGGCGCGATGGATGAAGCTGGTGGGCTCTACGAAGGAAGCGACCGAGGGCCTGCGGGGCATCCTCTGCCAGATCCTGCTTCGCAAGCTCTGCACCACCTGCCGCGAGGCATATCGCCCGGACCCGAAGTTCCTGGCCAAGGCCAACCTGCCCGCGCAGAAGATCGAAGCATTCTACCGCCCGCCCAGCCAGCCGCTGACGGATGAAAAAGGCCGGCCGTACATTTGCCCCACGTGCCATGGCAACGGGTATTTCGGGCGCACGGGCGTGTTCGAGCTAATGGAAATCACCGATGAAGTGCGCCAATTGCTGCGGGCCAAGGCGTCGGCATCACAGATCCAGTCCGCCTGCCGGAAGAACAAGATGCTCTACCTGCAGGAGCAGGCGCTGCGGAAGGTGATCGAAGGCGTAACGAGCATACAGGAAGTCATCCGCGTTACGCAGCAGGCGAAGAAGACATAGCGATTGATGGCGGGTCAGGTCCGCCTTTTCATCAAATGACGAATGACGAAATCCGAATGACGAATCAATGCCGAAGCTCGAATGACGAATTCTCGTTTGCTCAGGTTCACGTCGCCTGTCTGGACGGCCTTGATAAAGAGCAATTGGCCCTTCGTCATTCGTCATTGATTCGCCATTCTGGCTTCGTAATTCGTCATTCTCAAGGCCTGGCAAGACATCTATCAGCGAGAGACACCAACGCCAGTTAGGAATGTTTCTTTAGGAGCATTAGATGGTTCTGATAATCTTTGCATTGGTGCTGGTGCTGGGAATCGCCTTTTACCAGGCGGTTCAGGGCGCGTTCAGCGCGATGATCATGGCGCTTCTGACGATTGCGTGCGCCCTGCTGGCAATCAACTACTATGAACCTTTGGCGGAATGGCTGCTCTACAGCGGCCAGCCTGAATTCGCCGATGCGTCGACGCTCATTGCACTCTTTGCCGTGCCGCTGCTGATCCTGCGTATATTTGTCGACCGCCTGATCCCCGGCAACATGCTTCTGGGCCAATGGCCTGACCGCATCGCCGGCGGCTGCCTGGGCCTGGTGACGGGCCTTGTCTGCACCGGAATCCTGATGCTGGCTCTCCAGATGCTGCCCTGGAATGATTCCGTGATGGGCTATCGGCCATTCGACGACACCCTCCAACGAAAGGATGGTTTGGCGCCGCTGTATCCCGACGAATTCACGCTTGGTATGGCTGATCTGTTCTCGACCGGCTCGATGGCGGCCGACCCGGAAAATCCATGGAAGAAGCAGCACGATGATCTGCTGCTGGACCTGCATTGCAGCCGCAACACCGGCAAAGACTCCACCGGCGCCGAGATGAATCTTCGCGGCGAAGTAATGACAAACAGCCTGGAGGTTGTGGGCGTCTATGAGCCTCCTCAGACGAACCTGTGGGAAGGCGAAGCGCCGCCATATCCGCTGGCCACTGATGCAGACAAGCGCAGCGGCGATAAAACGCTGGTTGTACGTTGCAGCGTCGCTGAAAATGCAAAGGAAAAGAAACGCGGCATGTTCTACCTGGCCGCTACCCAGTTCCGCCTGGTGACCAAGAGCGGCAGGAGTTTTTATCCCGTCGGCTACCTGACTTATCTGCCAGCCGGCAGCACCGCGTACAAGCCGCGCGGGGATAAGTCCGAATGGATTTTGTATCCAGCCCCCGTTGATAATAACGGAAGGGCGCAGCTCGGCCAGGTCGTCGTCGCCCGTAGCGGCGAGTCCGGCAAGCCGCTGATTGTGGATTGGGTATTCCGCCTGCCAGCCAAAGATGCGCTCGGAAATGACGACCCGCTTGCATACATGGCCTTCCGCCGCATCGCCCGCGATGGGCTTGATGCGCACTTCAAGGTCATTCCGAGCATGCCGCCGACGAAGGATGCCCTCGACCGAAAAGCTGACTAGGTCTTAATCGCTGCTGAAAGCCCCTACCGGAAGGCGGGAGGTCCCCCTGCTTCCGCAGGGGGCTTTACGTGTCGCGGGCGTCTCGCCCGCGTGTACCGAGGGCATCTTGCCCTCGCGTTTTGCGCAACACAACCGCAGGCGAGACGCCTGCGGCACACGCCGGCAGGATACCCGCAACACGTAGCTGCGCGTGCTAAGACTACGGTTGGTCCACATAATAGTTGTCCAGCACAGCCTGCCAATCCTCGGCAGACTTGACATTCACAAAGGCCATTCGCACTTCCTTTGGCCGCGGATGCATCCTGGCGTACTTCACGCCAAAGCCCCTCATGTGCTTGGGGCCTTTGTCATTGCCATATAGCTCGCAAGCGCCGGCAAAGTGCCGAAGCAGAACCTCCCGCTGCTGGGCCAGCGCCGGCTGGTACGGCGCTCGCCCGGCTGCAAGGTCCTGAACTTGGCGGAAGAACCACGGGTTGCCCAGCGCCCCGCGAGCGGCCAGCGCCGCACTGACGCCCGTCTGCTCTAGCATGTCGAGGGCCTTCTGCGGCGTCAGGATATCGCCCGAGCCGATAATCGTCTTGTCCGCAAAGTGCTCCCTTACCTTGCGGATAAATGCCCAATCCGCCGGGCCAAAGTACTTCACCTCAACGCTCCTGGCGTGGACGCAGATGGCTGAGACGCCCGCATCGAACGCCCCTTCGGCGATGCGCCAGAAGTTGTCTTCATTGTCGTCGCTGCGATACTTCTGGCGGAGCTTGAGCGTGAGTGGCTTGTCCACGGCTGAGCGCACCGCGCGGACGATCTCCAGCACCTGATCGGGCTTGCTCATCAGGTGCCCGCCGCGCCGGCGCGACAGCGCCTTGCGGACCGGGCAGGCGAAGTTCAAATCGATCACGTCGAAGTTCATCTCGGCCAAGCCGCGCGCCGCCTCGACCATGGTGGCTGGATCGTTGCCGATAAGCTGGCCGGCAACGGGGTGATCCTCCGGCGTAATCCTGAACATCCGGCTGCGGACCTTGCCGCGAATCAGCAGGAGCTTGTCGAGCATCATCTCGGTGGCGCAGTACGGCGCGCCGAACTGGCGGCAGATCAGGCGGTAGACCAGGTCGGAGTATCCCGTCAAGGCTGCCAGTATCACCGGTACCTTGATCTCGATTGGCCCGATGTGAAACGGTTTCAGGTTGGTCGGCATGAGAATTATGGTCCACGAATTACACGAATTACACGAACTCAAACGACACAGCGACTTCAGGCTCCAGGTTGCAGGCTACAGACCACGACAACAGCGCAAGCGGCAACGGAAAGATTACTGCATGACGCGCATCAGTGGTAGCACGGATTCTGCAATCCACGTTGGTTAATACGGCAGTCCGCCCTGGCCGTTTGTAGTTCGTGCAATTCGTGTAATTCGTGGACCCCTGATGTTGTGGTAAGATACCCCGATGAAATCGAATCGCAGAAGTCGCAGTCCGTTGCGGGTGGCGCTGGTTTCGCTTGGCTGTCCGAAGAACCTCGTCGACAGCGAGAAGATGCTGGCCATCCTGGCCGAGCATGGCTGTGTTGTGGGCGCGCCGATGGAGCAGGCCGAGGCCATCGTCATCAATACGTGCGGGTTTTTGTCTGCCGCGCGGGATGAATCACTTGCGGTGATTCGCCAGTCTGTGAAGCTCAAGGAGACCGGCCAGGCGCGACGTGTCATCGTCGCCGGCTGCCTCGTCAATCGCGATGAGCACAAGCTCTACGATCTTGTCCCCGGAATCGACGCCATTGTGGGTGTCAACGATCGGCCAGCCATCGCCAAGGCAGTGCTGGGCAGGCGCCGCCTCAGCCGGATCACGCCTCACCCGCCACGAGTGCACTTGACGCCGTTGGCCGCGGTTAAGGCCGCTGACAAAAACAAGAACATGCAGGCAGGACGCCTGCACCACAACACGGCATCCGCCGACAGAAAGCCGCCCAGCGATGCCGGGCGGTTCCGCCTCACTCCGCGCCACACCGCATACCTGCGGATTTCCGAAGGCTGTAATCAGCGTTGCACGTTCTGCACGATCCCAGCCATCCGCGGCCCGTTCCGCTCCAAGGACGTGCAGGCTATTCTTGCCGAGGCCGAAGAACTGCTGGCCGACGGCGCGATCGAGTTGAACATCATCGGCCAGGACACGACGACGTATGGCCAGGACTTGCCCAAGCCGGCTTCGCTGGCTAGCCTGCTGCGGAAACTGGATGCCATTGCCGGGCCGAAGCGATGGATTCGCCTGATGTACGCCTACCCGCGGCGGTTTACCGATGAGTTGATCGACGTGCTGGCCGACAGCCAGTCAATCGTCAAGTACATCGACCTGCCGCTGCAGCATATCAGCGATTCGATCCTGCGGCGGATGGGCCGCGGCGTTGGCCGCTCAAGCACGGAGAAACTCCTGCATCGCCTGCGCGAGAGGATTCCGCAACTGGCGCTGCGGACGACGTTCATCGTCGGCTTTCCCGGCGAGACGGACGACCAATTCAATGAGCTTCTGCAATTCGTCAAGGACTTCAAGTTCGATGCCCTGGGCGTCTTTGAGTTTTCCGCAGAGCCCGGCACGCCGGCTGCAAACATGGCCTCTCCGGTGGGCGATGAAGTGAAGGCCTTGCGGGCGCAGCAGATCATGCTCGCCCAGCAGGAGATCGCCTTCGCCGCCAACCGCAGCCGTAAGGGCAGCCTGCTGGACGTGCTCGTCGATGGCATGGACTCAGACGGCCGATGCGTCGGCCGATGCTACGCCCAGGCCGGCGACGTCGACAGCGTCTGCATCCTAAGCCGCTCCCGCCCCGCCGGGCAGTTCATCAAGGCCAAAGTCACCGGCCACCGCGACTACGACCTGCTAGTCCAGCCGCTGGATGCCCAGCCTTCGTCCAACCGGAAGACGCCTCGAATGTAGGTAGCCATGAGAATAGGCAGGCCAATTGCCATTGCCGCTCTTCTGATTGGGATCACCATTGCGGCGTGCGTTGCCTGGTGGCTCGAAACGGGGCATGACAATAAGACAAATGGCTCCCCCCTGACACAGGAGGCATACGTCTGGCAGCGGGCCTGGACGCCGGGTGTGCGGCAAGCCGTCCAGGAACATGGGCCTGCATTCTCCGGCCTAGTGTTCTTGGGTGCAGAGATATCCTTCACATCCGGCCGTCCGCATGTGAAACACACTGATGCCGATTATGCATTAATGGCGCAGCAGAAGCGCCCGGTGGGATTGGCTCTGAGAATAAGCGCATACTCGGGCAGGTTTGCAGCCGACGGCGAGCCGGTTGACACCATTGTGTCGGTGGCGGCCGGACTGGTTCAGCAGGCGCTTCGCAACGGCCTGAACGTCCGTGAACTTCAGATCGACTTCGATTGCCCCGATAGTAAGCTTGCCGGCTACGCCACATGGGCGGCAGCCATCCGCAAAGCCGTCGCCCCGACACCGGTAGTCATCACGGCCCTGCCGAGTTGGTTGAATCAGCCTGACATCGCGAAACTTCTGAACCGCGCGGATGGATTCATCCTGCAGGTACATTCGCTCAGACGGCCAGGCAATGCCGACAACCTGCCTCCACTGTGCGATCCGAAAGAAGCGTCTCTGGCGGTAGAAAGAGCCGGAAAGTTAAGCCGCCCCTTCCGCGTTGCGCTGCCCACGTACAGCTATCGTATCGCTTTCAGTGCCAAGGGAAGATACCTCGGCATTGCCGCCGAGTCTCCCGGCGTGCCTTGGCCCGCCGATGCAGTAGTCCGCGAACTTCGTGCTGAGCCCTCGCAGATGGCGATGCTGGTGTCTCAGTGGGCGCGGGCCCATCCTGCCAATATGCAGGGCATCATCTGGTATCGCCTTCCGACGAGCGACGATACCATGAACTGGCATTGGCGCACGCTGCAGGCCGTGATGGCAGGACAATCGCCAGCGGCGGCGCTGTCGGCAGAGATTCAAGTCGCAAAAGATGGCGTTGCGGACGTAGTTGTGGTAAATACCGGAAGCGAGGACGCCGACATGGATGTCGTTGTCAACGTTGATTGGGCCGACGGGCAATTGATTGCCGCCGACGCTCTGGCGGGCTTTGAGAAACGGCCATCGCAAACGGCGAACCAACTGGAGTTTGCCGGCAAGCTCCGCCTGCGGCCTGCGCAGCGAAAGACGATCGGGTGGATTCGATTGAGCGAAAACAGGGAGGTTCACGCTCATGTGCAAACAGGGATCGGCGAATAGTCTCACGCGCGCGATGTTCGTAGCGGCGATGACTACGATGCTCCTTGCCGCTGCGGCAGCCCGTGCCTGCGGGCCGGGCTTCCCCGACACGATCCTCAACGATGCGGACGATGACCTTCTCCGCTCGCCCAAGGCCGACTTCTGGGATGAAGTCAAGCGGCTGCTTCCCCAGGTCAAGCCGAAGTTCCTCATCGTGCGGGGTGATAAAGAGAGTGCCTATGAGCAAACCGCCGATGCAGACCTGGCGGACCTTGGCGAGGCCCTCAAGGCCGGCGGCAAGGGCGAGATGGAGATCAAGACTATCGTAGCGGCGCATCTGCCGGTGCGAACGGAACTGCAGCGAATCGGCCAGGCAATTGACGGCTGGCAAGAGAAAGGTCTCGACCCGAGACTATACCCTGCGCCACGGCTGGGTGAGTTGGCGGTGCCGGCGTGCCTGCCGGAGGAGTTTGCCCAGTACACACGAGGGGCAATCCTGTACCGTCAGGGCAAGATTGAAGATGCCCGCCAGATCTGCCAGTCGATGCTGGAGACCCCCAAGCCGTACCGCCCAACCTGGACGGCGTATGTTCCGCCCCGCAGCTACGTCTA
>CAYQJH010000142.1:0-9153 GCA_964417755.1 uncultured Planctomycetaceae bacterium | reverse complement strand
TACTTGTCCACCGCCCGCATCAGGCCGGTGTTGCCCTCCTGGATGATGTCCAGGAAGGAAAGCCCGCGATTGCGGTATTTCTTGGCGATGGAAACCACCAGGCGGAGGTTGCCCCCGGACAGTTCCCGCTTTGCCTGCTCGTAATCGTTGAAGACCTTCTGGATGGCCTTGACGCGCTTCCTGAGAAGCTCAGGCTCTTCCAAAACCAGCTCGATCATCCCATCGAGTTCTTCCCGCATCACCTGGATGTCTTCGAGGGGAGTGGTGGCGTCCGGGCCGGCCTCTATGCTCCGCTGCAACTCCTCCATCTTGTCGGAGATGTGCTGGAGCTTCTTCATCAAAGGCTGAATCTTGCTGGTCCGCAGCGAGAGCTCTTCCAGCAGCTTTGCGGCCCGGCGGCGGCGATGCCACAGCCGGCGAATGGCCACGCGGCGGTTGTGCGGCGTTTCCTTGGCGGAGTTTGCGCGATTCCAGTCGAGCCGGTCGGCCTCGATGACCTTGCGGACGGTCTCCAGATTGGCCGGCATGCGCTCGGTGATGGTTTCCTTGGAAAGATTCTCCGCGGTGGAGATCTTCATCGTGCGGTCGAACGGCAGGTCGCCGCTGTAGACCTGGGCGAGAATCTCCACAGCCTGGCTGATGCAATAATCGCTCTCGAGCACCCGGCGGCGGAAGTGCATCCGGGTCATTTCTATCTTGCGGGCCAGCGAAATCTCCTGGTCGCGCGTCAGCAGGGGGATCTCGCCCATCTGCGTCAGGTACATCCGCACCGGGTCGTCGATGCGCTTGGCAAAGCCTTCCTCCAACTCCTCGGCAGGCTCTTCGGCGCCCTTTTCGGCCTCCTCGGTGGCCTCGGCGAACGTCTGCGGATGGTCCACCTCGGACTCATCCACGAGTTCAATGCCCAATTCATCCAGTTGCATCAGCAGCGAATCGAGCTTGTCCGGAGAGACGGCCTCGTCCGGCAGATCATCATTCATCTCCTCGTAGGTGAGGTAGCCGCGCTGCTTGCCCTTGGCGATAAGTTTCTTTACACTGGCATCCAACGATTCAGCCATTCCACTTGCTCCATTGAATCCTGCTGCGGAAGGTGTCTTCATGGAATTAGGACGGAAACCAACTATTATGTGTTCGGGTAATTTCGAAAGTCAATAATGAACACATGGCCATAGAAGAAAATCGGCTGCTTGACGTAAGCCCTTGATTAGCGTTCTGTTACTCGCGAAGCGATGGATAAGGTGCCGTGGTTTGCGGAGCGAAGCGGAGCAACCACGCCTTGGTAATAGTGGTTGCTTCGTCCCTTGGGGACTTCGCAAACCGCCGCACCCGCTCTGTCTTGGAGCGTTCAATAGGAAGCTCCCTGCGGAAGCAGGGGAGATCCCTCTCGCCTTTAGGCGGGGGGTTTCAATACTTTATCGCCGGCCGGCCCGTGCGATGGCGGATGTCGCTCTGCATCTGAATCATTTCCTGCCGGACACGGGCGATCAGATCCTCAGCGGACATTCCCCTTGCAGCCTCCTGCGCAATCGGCCTGCCGTACTGCACCACCACGCTGCCGGGCCCCGGCAGCACATTTTTGCGAGGCCAGCACTCAAAGGCACCGTCGATGGTCACTGGCACGGTCCACCTGGCCACTCGCTGGGCCAGCAGGGCCACGCCCGGCATCAGCCGCTTGATCTGGCCATCCGGGCTGCGCGTGCCCTCGGCGAAAACTACCACCTGCCCGCCGTCCTTGATCCGCCTCATCGCCTCCTTGATGGCGCCCGTGTCGGCTGTGTTCCGCTTGACGGGGAAGGCATTGACCGTCGTAATCATCCAGCGAAAGATCGGCGAGGCAAACAGCGTGTCCCTGGCCATGTAATTCAGCGGGCGGCGCAGGGCGAATCCCACCAGCATCGGGTCCAGAAAGCTCTGGTGATTGCTTATGTAGAGCACGCCGCCCTCGGCGGGCTCGTGGTGGCGGTTGTACACCCGCACCTTGCAGAGATAGCCCACCGTGACCTGAAAGAACCGCCGCATGATGCGATAGGGCAGGTTCGCCGTCGGCACGCCATCACCGAAACTCCAGCCGCCCAGCAGCGGGTTAGGATGACTGCGCAGCCTGCCCGCGTCGGCCGTCTTGTGGTGCAGGCTTCCAGCCTGCATGTCATTGGCAATGCCGGAAGCTGCAGGCGAGACGCCTGCACCACAGTTTTCGCCCATGTCCAGGGCTTCACTCATTGCCCGCTCCTGACGTGTTTGAGCAGCACAGCCGTCACCTGCTCGATGGTCATGCTGGAGGTATCGATCTCTATGGCGTCGGCGGGCTTGATCAGCGGCGCGACGCTTCGCGAGCGGTCGCGGCCGTCGCGCGTGATAATGGCCTGCAAGACCTGTTCGTATTGGACGTCTTCGCCATTGGCCCGCAGTTCATCGCAGCGGCGGCCGGCCCGCACTTCCGGCGAGGCGTCGAGATAGAACTTGAAGTCGGCGTTGGGAAAAACCACCGAACCCTGGTCACGGCCTTCAGTCACAAAGCTGCCCAGTTCACGGCCAATCTTCCGCTGGAGTTCTACCAGCACGGCCCGTACTGCCGGGCTGGCGGCTGCGTATCGCGAGGCTTCGGTAACCTGGGGCGAGCGAATCTCGCGAGAGACATCCTGCCCATCGAGCATTACGGCCGCTTGGCAGCCAGTTTGCACTATGCGAATGTCCGCCGCCTGGGCGGTCTTCAGCAGGGAAACCTCGCTGGCCAATTCGATGCCTTCGCGCAGGGCCTTCAGCGTCACCGCGCGATACGTTGCGCCGGTGTCAAGATGGGCAATGCCCAATGCCGCCGCCAGTTCCTTGGCGGCTGTGCTCTTGCCCGAACCAGCCGGGCCGTCGATGGTAATGATCATTTAATACGCTCTCGTGCCTTTCGATTGCATCACAATACACTGCCGGGCACAATGCGGCAATGCGAGATGTTAGCAAGGCGTCATGCAGGGCGCGCGAGAAAAGTCATCGCGGTCTAAAGTTTCATCTTCAATTCGCCGACATAGTAAGACCTAAGTTGCAAACATAGAAGCAAAGCCTCAGGCACTGCCAGGAAAATGGCGGCGGGCGATTTACAAAATCCTCGCCGCCTATGCCTTCGCGCCCTGCTCGTCCCGGCCTTCATGCCTCTGCTGCCCCTCGCCGCGCCAAGCATTCAAAACGTACAATGGTTGCGATATCCTTGATGCTTTTGTTTCGTCGCTGAGCATGGTAATCTGAGACGCTATGTTTGAATCCTTAACGAACAAGTTCAACGATGTCTTCCGCAGCCTGTCGGGGCGGGGCAAGATCACGGAGAACAACGTCCGCGACGCAATGCGAGAGGTGCGCACCGCCTTGCTGGAGGCCGACGTCAGTTACAAGGTGGTCAAGCAGTTCTGCGACGATGTTGTCCAGAAGGCCGCCGGGCAGGAAGTTATCAAGTCGCTGCATCCGGGTCAGCTCATGGTCAAGATCGTCCACGACGAACTGACCGCCCTGATGGGCCCGGTGGACAGCAAGATCTACTATGTCAGCCCGCCGCCGACGATCATCATGATGGCCGGCCTGCAGGGCTCTGGCAAGACGACCACCTGCGGCAAACTCGCCAGGTTCATCGCAGCCCAGGGCAAGCACCCCGCGCTGGTGGCGTGCGACCTTCAGCGGCCGGCGGCTGTCGACCAGCTGACCATCGTCGGTCAGCAGGTGGCTGCGCCCGTCTTCCGAATGGATGGCGAGAAGAATCCCGTCCGCGTGGCGCGCCAGGGCGTGGACTGGGCCAAAGACAATAACTGCGACGTGGTGATCATAGACACAGCCGGCCGCCTGCACGTTGATGAAGAGATGATGAAGCAGGCCCAGGAAATTGCGACCGCGGTCAGCCCGCACCAAATATATCTCGTCTGCGATGCGATGACCGGCCAGGACGCTGTGAACTCGGCCCGAGAGTTCAACGAGCGGCTGGAGCTCGACGGCGTCATCTTGACCAAGTTTGATTCGGATGCCCGCGGCGGCGCGGCCTTGTCAGTCAAGGCCATCACCGGCAAGCCCATCAAGTTCATCGGCGTCGGCGAGAAGTTCGATAAGCTGGAGGAATTCCACGCCGACCGCATGGCTGGCAGGATTCTCGGCATGGGCGATGTGGTGAGCCTGGTCGAGAAGGCCCAGCAGCAGTTCAGCGCCGAGGAGTCTGCAAAGCTGCAGGAGAAGATGGCCAAGGGCCAGTTCACGCTGGATGACTTCCTGGCCCAGATGAAGCAGGTGAAGAAGCTGGGCTCGATGAAGGACATTCTCAAGCTCATGCCGGGCATGGGGGGCGGGGCCCTCGAAGGCATGGACATGGATGATGATCAGCTTGTTGGCATGGAGGCGATCATTCACTCCATGACGGCCAAGGAGCGGGAGAACCCCGAGCTGATCGAGGCCTCGCGGCGGCGGCGGATTGCGCGGGGCAGCGGCACGCAGCCGGAAGATGTCTCCGGGCTGGTCAAGAGCTTCACGATGGCCGCCAGCATGATGAAGCAGATGTCCGGCATGGGGATGAAAGACCGGATGAACTTCGCCAAGCAGATGGGCCAGGCCGGCATGATGGGCGCGATGCCAAGGTTCAAGGTCAAGCAGCGCAGCCATCGCAAGACCAAGAAGGAACGCGAGCGAGAAAAGAAGAAGCGCCGACGGTGATTTCGAGTAAGTGGTGTTGAATATTGGTGCCACCCCCAAGCGTCGTAGTCCTTTGCTTGGGGGTGTGGCTGTGCAACGTGTGATGGTCAACACCCCCAAGCAGAAAACGCTTGGGGGTGGCACCAAACGTTCTGGATGTTAGAAGCCCCGTGCGGAAGCACGGGGATAGTCTTGCAAACGTGGAAGCACACTGGGGTGTCGCCCCATGCTGCGCATGGGGCGTCCCCCCGCCTTCCGGCGGGGGCTTCCAGCGACCGCGACGCGATTCGGTTGTCTGCATCTGCCGCAAATGGAAGCACGTCGATGAAATATCGCCTGGATCCAGGACAGATCGAAGTCGTAGACGACGCAGTGGCGGAAATCCTTCGCCACCAGACGCCTGCTCAGCGCGTCGAGGGGATATTCCGCTGTGGCCGGCGCGTTCGCAACGCGATCGAAGGGCAACTTCGCCATAGTCATCCGGACTGGAATGAACGGCAACTGGCTGACGAAGTCGTCAGGAGGCTGACCCATGCTTCATGACGATCTCCTGCGAAAGGTTGCACAGGCCTTGGAACAGTTGCAGGCGCCATACATGGTTGTCGGCTCTGTCGCCAGCAGCGCCTACGGGGAGGCCAGGCATACACAGGATGTGGACATTGTGGCGATGCTGCGATATGGCGATGTCCAGCCGTTATGCGACCGATTTCCATCGCCAGCTTATTACGTGAGTCCGGAAGCCGCCTTCCAGGCCATTCGCAATGCCGGGCAGTTTAACATCATCGAGTCCGCCACCGGCGACAAAGCCGACCTGATGATCCCGGAGATTGGCACCTGGCAGGAAGACCAACTGAGGAGGCGGCAGAAACGGCGTATCCTGCCTGACCGTGAGGTCTTCATCGCCCGGCCGGAAGATGTGATCCTCAGCAAGATGATCTACTACCGCGAAGGCGGCAGCGAAAAGCACCTGCGGGACATCACCGGCATCCTCAAGGTCAGCGGCGATGAAGT
This sequence comes from uncultured Planctomycetaceae bacterium, assembly GCA_964417755.1. Taxonomy (GTDB): domain Bacteria; phylum Planctomycetota; class Phycisphaerae; order SM23-33; family SM23-33; genus CAYQJH01. Next base: position 3,486 of record CAYQJH010000142.1, on the reverse strand, counting down.
TGATCGGGATTACCTCAACCAGTGGGCCGATAAGCTCAACGTTTCTGATATCTGGCAGGCGATTCTGAAACGGCTGGGGCAAGATTGATTTGGGGAAGCTGGTGCCGTGGTCGGCGCTTACGACGACGTTTCTGTAGTGCGCTCAGGTCAAACGTGGGCGCACACTCCGCGGCCACGGCACCTTCAGCAACAACAGCAACGGCTGCAGGCGAGACGCCTGCACCACAAGACAGCAACGGCTGCAGGCGAGACGCCTGCACCACAAGACAGCAACGGCTGCAGGCGAGACGCCTGCACCACAACAACACCACGAATAAAGCACGGCTGCGACTGAGCTACTCTTCTATCCCGTATTCTTTGATCTTGCGGTAGAGCGTGCGTTCGCCGATCCCAAGGATGGTGGCTGCCTGCTCGCGATTGCCGCTGACCATCTTTAGCGTGTTGCGGATGAGTTCCTTTTCGGCATCCTCCAGGCTGATGCCGGCCAACTGGCCGAATTGCTGGCTGGCGGCGTCCTGCGGCGGGCGGTAGATCTCGGCCGGCAGGTCGCCGACGCCCAAACGGTCGGCATCGCCCGCGAGCACCACCATATTCTCGACCACGTTACGAAGCTGGCGGACATTGCCGGGCCAGGGGTAGGCCATCAGCACCTTCCTGGCATCAGCGGCGATGCCCTTGATCTTAGTCCCGTGCTGCTTGTTGGCCTGCTGGATGAAATGCTCGATGAGCAGGGGGATGTCCTCGCGGCGGCTTCGCAGCGGCGGCACGTCGAGCGTTGCCCCCTTGATGCGGAAGTAAAGGTCCTCGCGGAACTTCTTTTCCTTTACACGCTCAGCAAGATCGCTGTTGGTCGCGCTGATGATGCGGACATTTACCCGCACCGGCTCGTTCGCGCCCACGCGGACCACCTCGCCGTTTTCCAGCACGCGAAGCAGCTTGGCCTGCATGGCCAGCGGCATGTCGCCTACCTCGTCCAGGAACATCGTCCCGCCGTCGGCATGCTCGAAGCGCCCTGCGCGCTCAGCCGTCGCGCCCGTGTAGGCACCCTTGACGTGGCCAAACAGCTCATCCTCCAGCAGCGTTTCGCTCAGGCCCGCACAGTTGATGGCCACGAATCGCTTATCTGCCCGTCGCGAGTTGCTGTGGACGGCGCTGGCCAGCAGTTCCTTGCCAGTACCCGATTCACCTAAAATCAGAACCGGTATATCCGAGGGGGCAACGCGGCGGATTACCTCAAGGATTCGCACCATCGCGGGGGAGTTGCCGATGATGCTCTCAAAGCCGTACTTCTCGTCCAGGCGCTGGCGCAGCTCCTGGATCGTCCGTTTCTGTGCCGTCACCTCGGCGGCCCGGCTGACGACGGCCCGCAGATCGTCCAGGTCCAGCGGCTTTTCAATGTAGTCGAACGCGCCCTGCTGCAAGGCGGTGCGGCAGGTCTGCACGGAGGAGTGCGCGGTCACCAGGATAAGCTTAGTGCCGGGCGAATGCCCATTGACAGCCGCCAGCACGGCCAGGCCATCCTCGCTGCCGCCCAGGCACAGATCGCTGACGACGATGTCATAATGGCGGCTTTGGATGCGCGCAATGGCAGCGGCCCCGTCATGGACAGCTGTGCAGCGGTGCCCCAGGCGCGAAAGGCCCTCCTCGATGGCCTCGGCATGGGCGATTTCATCCTCCACGATCAGGATATCAGCGGTAGCTTTCTCAAAGTTCTCCATGGCAGCCTAAATTAATACTATCACAGAGCAAATGCCAGAGCGCAGCTTCCGCGAAGATACATCGGCCGATCCATGCTATTCACATTCATGCCCAGGCCGTATAATGTGCGACCGCTGCTGGCCATGAACATCAGGAAGGACGAAGAATGGCGAAGTATTGCGTTGGCATCGATTTGGGCGGATCGTTCATCAAGGTCGGCCTGCTGGATGAGAACTTCAATCCCGGCAAGGTCATCGAGCTGCCCACGCCGCAGAACGGACAGTCTTCGGCCGTGGTGGCGCAGATGGTGGCCGGCGCGCGGCAGTTGATGCTACAGGAGAAGCTCACCAAGGCCGACGTCATCGGCGTGGGCATCGGTTCGCCAGGCCCTTTGAGCATTTCAAGAGGCGTTATCATCGCCACGCCGAACATCCCCGGCATCAAGAACCTGCCGATTCGCGACATGATCAGCGCCGAGCTGGGCCTGCCGGCTGTGCTGGAGAATGACGCCAACGCCGCGGGCTACGGCGAGTTTGTCAGTGGCGCCGGCAAGGGCGTGCGCGACATGGTTCTAGTGACGCTGGGCACGGGCGTGGGCGGCGGAATCGTGGTCGATGGCAGGGTGCTCCACGGCGCGCACGAGGTTGGGGCGGAGCTTGGGCACATGATCGTCGCACCTGGCGGCGAGCAATGCAATTGCGGCCAGAAAGGATGCCTGGAGCGATATTCCTCGGCGACGTACATGGCACTGCGGACGCAGCGGCTGTTGGAGACGGGCCAGCAGTCCAGCCTGCAGGCGGTGCTCAAGGCCAAGGGCGCGATCACGTCGAAGGACATCAACGAGGCTCGCAAGGCCGGCGATGCGCTGGCGGCGCGATGCTGGGACGAAGCGGCATACTACCTGGCGATAGCCTGCGTAAGCGTTGCGCGGATGCTCGACCCGGACGAGATCGTTCTGGGCGGCGGAATGGCCAAGGCCGGCAACGACCTGCTTGAGCCGGTGCAGAGCCATTTTCAGAAGTTGACGTGGACGGTTACCGGCCCGCTAACTAAAATTGCCCTCGCGCGGCTGGGCAATGACGCCGGTTTCATCGGCGCCGCAGGCGTGGCCTGGGCAGCATTTGGCACAAAGTAATGTTTAGGTGCCGCGGGCCTGAGAAACGGCAAACAGCAGAATATCGAACAAGGAACTCCGAATATCGAAGTGAACAACTGACCTTGGGTTGTTCAGGTTTTCGTCGTTGTTGTGCTGTCGTTGTTGTGCTGTTTCCTTCGATATTCTACGGTTCCTTGTTGGATATTCGATATTCATCGTTCGGTCTTGTTTCTAGAGAATTACATGAAATACTTCCATCCCAACTTTGAAGAGTTCCTCAAGCTGGCCGACAAGGGCAACACCGTGCCGGTTTATCGACAGTTGCTGGCTGATGCATTGACGCCCGTAACCGCATATCAGCGCCTTGCCATGCCGCCGGGCTTCGCAGCCGCCAAGAACGCCTTCCTGCTGGAAAGCGTCGTCGGAGGCGAGCGGATCGCCCGGTTTTCATTTGTGGCTGCCGACCCCGAAGTAACCTTCAGCGCCACGCGCGACAAGATGACCATCCGCCGCCGCGGGCATAAGGAGCAGGCCTTTACCAGCCATGACCCGCTGAGCGAGCTTGCCAAGCTGATGGCTGACTACAAGGCTGTGCACGTTCCGGGCCTGCCGCGGTTCACCGGCGGCATCGTCGGCTATGCCGCCTACGACATGGTGCGATACTACGAGAACCTTGGCGAAGGGCCGGCCGA
>CAYQJH010000141.1:0-9251 GCA_964417755.1 uncultured Planctomycetaceae bacterium | reverse complement strand
AAGCCGGCGACGAGTCTCTTTCGTCAATCGACAAGGCGTCTGTATCGACGGACTGGTAACCTCACTAGCTTCGCCTTCGCGGAGGCTTCTGCCAATGCTATCAAAGTAGCTGAGGGTTCCTTCTGGCAGGTGGTCTGTTATTGGCTTGTTCTGCTCGGCTGCCCCAATCGCTGATATCACGGCATCTCGCGCCTGCTCGAAATACGGCTGCTGCGGAACAAGCAAAGAGCTTGTCGCAAAGTACAGACAGATGACCGGGATGGCGCTGCCATCTTCTATTCTGCTGAGTCTAAGTTCAACATCCTCGGCAAATCCGCGCGGAGATCGCTTCCGCTCAGGATTGTCCTGCTTGAACCGCCACTTGGCAACTTCGACGATCATCTCTTGGAGAGCTGCCAGATCCTTGAGTATTTCCAGAGGAATCGCGTGCCCGCCGAAACGCCCGCCCACGAGGCGCGGTCTTAGAAATTCAGCGATCTCCATCTGAGTGCCTTTCGCCATAGACAACGCTCACTTGACTCTATAATCTTATCTATATGTATCGGCGGTTGATAGGCCAAAGATGCAGATGATTGGTTGGCCTGGCCGGCTGTCTTGAACTCTGTGCCGGGGGCGATAGAATATCCTCGTCGAATCGAAAGGTCTGATATCAGGAATCTCCGCTACATCCTCATAGCCGCGGTGTCTGTGGGTATCGCCTGGGCGAGCTTCGCGGCGGCGCAGGCGCCGCGGCAGGTAACGCTTGGCCGGCCTGACGCCAGGCCTGCGCCATCGGCTGCCGCTGGCGAGGCTGAGCTTTCACGCATCCTGAGCGAGCGGCCACCTGCGGCCATCATCGAGCCGGATAATCCGCGATTCGAAGACCCCGCTCTGGCCGCCCTTCCCCAGGAGGGCACGATGATCATCGACCGCCGCTGCCGCCTTGTGCGAGACGAAGGCAGCGATTGGTGGATCATCCGATTCGATGACCCCTCCGAGCATCCGCTGGACGTCCAGCGATGGGTGCTGCCAAACCACTACCTGGAAGAGATGGAACGCCTGGCGCAAGAAAACCCGCAGGTGCACTTCCGCGTCAGCGGCGAGAATTTCGTCTTTGAGGAGCGGCCATTCGTCCTGCTGACCAAGGTGCTGATGGAGCTGCCGAGCCAGGATGAAGTGCCGGCTGTTCCTGCGGCAACCGGGCCCGTGCCCGCGCAGGCTGCCTCGTCCGCCAGTGCACAGTCTGATCCCCAAGCCGCCTCGGCAGATACAAGGCCGCGCCGGAAGGTTGCGCGCGTGGTCAGCAGGCCAAGCGGCGCCGCCCAGGCCGACGAAGTGCTTGCCAAGATGCTCACCGCCGAGAGGACGCAGGCAATTCTTTCGCCGGTTGACGCCGAGCCGGTTGCGCCGGCCAAATCGGTTGCCCCCCGCGGGAATGTGCAGGAACTCCGCGGCGGTTCGGACGACATGATCGTCGACCGCGCCGTGCGGATGATCCAGAGCAATCCAGCCGCCTGGTGGTTCGCCAGGTTTGAATCCGACAACACACTCCAGGAGCCTCCCATTCACCTGCTGCCTTGCAGCCTGCTGGAAAAGGCTGCCCGGTCGCTGGCCGCACCGCCGCAGGCTGCCAAGAAGTACGTGCCGAGGAAAGGCCACATGCCCGTGGCAGCCATCGCCACCGAGGCGCATATCGGCGTGTACAAGGTCAGCGGAGTCATCACGCACTACAAGGGCAAGCAATACCTGCTGCTGAGGAAGTGCATCCACGAGCCAGACCTTGGGCAGTATTGAACACCAGCCGCAGAGACGCCGTTCGACAGGCTCACGGCCCTGAGCAACGTCGAAGGGCAGAGGCCGCTGAGAACGCCGAGACTGCTGAGCTTTTTCCTTCGTTCGCAAGTCATGTAAAGGGAAAGCAGGCAACGAATAATGCCTGTGACAAATGCCAATTCCAGCTCACCTGCCGTGGCCGTTCGCGACCTGACAAGACAGTTCGGGCAATTCTTTGCCGTCGATAAGGTCAGTTTTGAGGTTCCGCGAGGGGAGATATTCGGCTTCCTTGGGCCCAACGGGGCCGGCAAGAGCACGACTATACGCATGCTCTGCGGCATCCTTGCCCCAAGCGCGGGCAGCGGCAGCGTGGCCGGCTTCGACGTGCTCACCCAGGCTGAGCAGATCAAGGCCAACATCGGCTATATGAGCCAGAGGTTCTCGCTCTACGAGGACCTGACCGTTGAGGAAAACCTCAACTTCTTCAGCGGCGTCTATCGCATCGCGGCCCAGAAGAAGCAGCAGCGCAAGGACTGGGTCATCGCGATGGCCGGCCTGGAGCAGCATCGAAACACGCTTGCCGGCCGGCTCTCGGGCGGATGGAAGCAGCGGCTTGCCCTGGGCTGTGCGATCCTGCACGAACCGCCGATCCTGTTCCTGGACGAGCCCACCAGCGGTGTGGACCCCATCAGCCGGCGGCAATTCTGGGACCTGATTTACGACATGTCCGCCCGCGGCGTCACCATCTTCGTCACTACGCACTACATGGACGAGGCTGAGTACTGCGACCGCCTGGGGCTGATATATCGCGGGCAGCTCATTGCCATCGGCAGCGGCCGCGAGCTTAAGGAACGCTTCATGGCGGAGGAAGTGCTGGAAGTCGCCTGCCCGAGAGCATGGGAAGTGCTCGAACCAGTCGAGAAACTGCCCGGCGTGAAGGAGGCCAGCCTGTTTGGCCAGTGCCTCCACGTCGTCTGCGCCGACGGCCTCGCGGCCAAGGCTGCGATAGGGGCCTTTCTGCAACAGCACCATCTGGTCGGCCAGGTCGAGAAGATCGTGCCCTCGCTGGAGGATGTGTTCGTCTCGCTGATCGAGGCACACGACCGGCGCAACGGCACAATGGTCGGAGGCCTGCGATGAAGCCTCGCCGCGTCGCCGCGATGGCCCGCAAGGAGTTCCTGCACGTTTTGCGCGACCGGCGCAGCCTGGCGATGGCGGTGGCAATTCCCGTGCTGATGCTGCTGCTTTTTGGCTATGCGCTCACGCTCGACGTGGACAACGTGCCGCTGGTTCTCTGGGATCAAAGCCAGACCCAGGCCAGCCGGGACTACGTGGCCCAGTACACCGGTTCGCGTTACTTCTCGCTCAAACGGGTGGTGTGGAATTACCGCGACCTGGAGCAGGCGATTGATTCTTCCGAGGCGCTGATGGCGCTGGTGATTCCGCGCGACTTCGGCCAGAAGGTCGACGCCTCGCAGAACGCCAGCGTCCAGGTGATCGTGGACGGCAGCGACTCCAACACAGCCACCATCGCGCTTGGCTATGCCGACATCATCAACCTGGTGTACTCGCAGGACATGATCCTGCGGCAGTTCCAGCGAAGCGGCGGCAGGACGCTGGAGCTGCCGCTGGACGTCCGCCCGCGCGTGTGGTTCAACACCGATCTGGAGAGCAAGAACTACATCATTCCCGGGCTGATCGCGATCATCATGATGATTATCGCAGCCTTGCTGACCTCGCTGACGGTGGCGCGCGAGTGGGAACGCGGCACGATGGAGCAGCTTATTTCCACGCCGGTGACGGCTGGCGAGTTGATCCTGGGCAAGCTCTCGCCGTACTTCGCCATCGGCGTGGTGGACATGGCCCTGGCGGTGCTGATGGGGCAATTCCTCTTCGACGTGCCGCTGCGAGGAAACATATGGCTGCTGCTGGTCCTCTCGGCGATCTTTCTCATCGGCGTGCTGTCGGTGGGCATACTCATCAGCATCGTGATGAAGAACCAGCTGGTATCCAGCCAACTGGCGATCATGCTGACATTCGTGCCGTCGTACCTGCTGTCTGGCTTCGTATTCGCGATAACGAATATGCCGCAGTTCATCCAGACGGTAACGTACCTGATCCCCGCGCGATACTTCATCGCGATCCTAAAGGGCATCTACCTGAAAGGCATCGGCCTGGAGCTATTGGCCTGGGACGTGGCGCTGCTGATCATCTTCGGCTGCCTGACGGTCGTGGCCGCCAAGATGAAGTTCAAGAAGAAACTGACATAAAGAGTAAGAGTCCACGAATTACACGAAGGACACGAAGGAAACGACAAACGGCGGTACGACAAACTGCGTTGACTGGTTAGCTCGTTAAACTGGAGGCTGCCGCCGCCATCATAGCCCCGTCCCAGTTCAACTGCTGTCTCGTTCGTGTAATTCGTGTAATTCGTGGACAACACAAGGAACAACACGGTGCTTGATCGCATCTGGACCATGCTGGTGAAGGAATTCATCCAGGTCTTTCGAGACCCGAAGATGAAGCCAATCATCTTTGTCATGCCCGTGATCCAGCTCGTGATCTTCGGCTATGCCGCAACTACCGACGTCAAGAACATCACCACAGCCATCTACGATCTGGACAACAGCGTGCTCAGCCGCGATATCGTCGCCCGCTTCGCGCAGTCGCGGTACTTCACGATCATCGGCAACGTGTACGATGACGACACAGCCCGCGAGATGATCGACCGCGGCCGCGCGCAGGTTGTTCTGCGGATAGACAGCGGCTTCTCGCGGCGGATGCTGGGCGGCGGAAGCGGGGTCGTTCAGATCATCGTCGACGGCACCGACTCCAACGCCGCCAACATCGCCCTGACGTACACGTCCAAGATCGTCAACCAGTTCTCGCTGGAGATGCTCCAGCAGCGGCTGGACCGGCAGGGCGTCGCCGCTCGCCAGCCCGCGCGCGTCAGCATCGAGACCCGCGCATGGTTCAACGAGAACCTCGAAAGCCGCAACTTCTATGTCCCCGGCGTGATGGCCATCCTCGTCATGCTCACCACGCTGATGCTGACCAGCATGGCCATCGTGCGCGAGAAGGAGATCGGCACTATGGAGCAGATCATGGTCACGCCGATGAAGCCTTCCGAGTTCATCCTCGGCAAGAGTGCGCCCTTTGTCCTGATTGGTTTTGCGGACGTGATCATCATCACGCTGGTGGGCGTGCTCTGGTTCGATGTCCCGATCCGCGGCAGCATTGCATTGCTGTTCGCCTGCACCGCCCTCTACCTGATGACGACCATCGGGGCCGGCCTGCTGATCTCCACCATCAGCCACACCCAGCAGCAGGCGATGATGACGACCTTCTTCTTCGGCTTCCCAGCCATCTTGCTGTCGGGCTTCATGTTCCCCATCGCCAACATGCCGGCCGCGGTGCAGTATCTCACCTACGCAAACCCGCTGCGATACTTCCTGGTGATCATCCGCGGCATCTTCCTGAAGGGAGTGGGCGCCGACATCCTCTGGCCGCAGATGCTCGGCCTGCTGGTTCTCGGCATCGTCACGCTGACGATAGCCACCAGACGGTTTCACAAGACGTTGAAGTAAGAGGGTGGCGCGAAAGCCCCCGACGGGAGGCGGGGGACGCCCCGTGAGCGCGCACGGGGCGACAACTCAGTGTGCCTCCGAACCTTAGCAGACTATCCCCGTGCTTCCGCAGGGGGCTTTCGACAGCGGCGATCGCGTCTGCTACACCTTGAATGCCGACGGGCAGAGCGTGTTGATCGGACAGCCTGCGCAGTTCGGTTTGCGGGCGGTGCAGATGGCCCGGCCGTGATAAATCATCAGGTGTGCAAACAGCGTCCAGTCTTCTTTCGGGACAACCTTCATCAGGTCTTGCTCGATCTTGGCGGGCTTGTCGGATCGCGTGAGTTTCAGCCGGCCGGCGACGCGCCCCACGTGCGTGTCGACGACGACGCCCTCGCTGATGCCGAAGGCGTTGCCCAGGACGACATTTGCAGTCTTTCGGGCCACACCGGGCAGTTCAAGCAGGCTGGCCATTGTCGAGGGCACTGCGCCGGCGTGCTTGGCGACGATCATCGCAGCCGCCGCCCTCAGGGCCTTGGCCTTGTTGCGAAAGAAGCCTGTAGATCGAATGTCCTGCTCAAGCTCTTCCTGGCTGGCGGCGGCCAGCGCCTCAGCCGTCTTGTACTTCTTGAACAGATCGCGCGTGACGATGTTCACGCGCTCGTCGGTACACTGGGCCGAGAGAATGGTGGCCACCAGAAGTTCCAGCGGATTCTTATGCGTCAGGGAGCACTGCGCGGTGGGGTATGTCTTCTTCAGAATCGCGATGATCTTCGCGCAGCGCGCCTTGAGTTGGGCCTGTGATTCGGGCATAGACGACTCCTTCGTGGCGCGGGCGTCTCGCCCGCGCGTACCGAGGGCATCTTGCCCTCGTTCTGTCACTTCTTCACGTCCAGACGGCCGCGGCATGAGCTGCACGATGCCGGCGGTACACAACATAGCCTGTCGCGGTGTAGTGTTAGGCCGGTGGTTGTCTTTCCTCTGATTGAATGCTCAACAGTCCGCCGCCGGGCCAGTATGCCCTCAAGATCGCGATTCCCGCAGCCACCCTTATCAGCGGGGCCAACGCCGTCGCGATAAAGATCAGATCACGCGGACTTGCCAGAGTGCCCTGCCGAATGGCTTCGACCAGTGTACTGCTCCATATGTAGGAACTGCCGACCAGGACAGCCTCGGCAACCAAATCGGTCACCACCAGGATGACACTGACCCCAAATGCCCTGCGGTTCCTTACGAAAGCCGGATGAACCAATCCAAGCACGACCGCGGCGAACAATACGGCTTCTATCATGGCTGCCTCCCTCGAAACAACGTGAATGGATTACAGCGACTTATCCGTATGACAAACCAGCAAAGCTATGCCTTTGTCAGATACTGCTCGACGCGCTCGGCTGCCTTTCGGCCGGAATTGATGGCCGTGGCAACGTACGTTGCGCCGCTTGCTGCGTCGCCGGCGATGTATACGCCGCCGGCCGTGGTGGCGTAGCAATTGACGATGGGCTTGCCGGCTAAATCCAGGCCAGCGCCCAACTGTCGGGCAAGTTCGCCATCGAGGCGATGCTCGAATCCCATCGCAAGCAGGACCATGTCCACCTTCTGCGAGAAGCCGCCGCCAGGGATGTTTTGCATCACTTTTTTGCCCGCAACGATCTCCCATTTGACGTGGCTGCCGCGAAGCTCGCTCACTCTTCCGCCCGTGCCGATGAACTGCTCGGTCGCGACACAATATCGCCGCGTGATCTTCTCGTTGTCCTCAGCCGAATGTCCGCCGGCCTTTGCGGGCGGCTTGTCAAGGATCTCAAATTGATGCACGTGGGCAGCCCCTTGGAGCAGGGCGGTCTCAACGCAGTCTTCGCCGGTCAGCCCGCCGCCGATGACGGCTAGCACTTTGCCCTTGGCGCTCATGCCCTCCGAGGGCGAATCCTCGGCGGCCCAGCGGAGATAGTCGATGGCGAAGTGAATCCCTTGCAGGTCTCGCCCCGGAAGCTTCAGGTCTCTCAGCGTCTGTGTGCCGCAGGCAAGCAGAACGGCGTCGTAGTCGTTGCGCAGCGACTGGGCGGAAATGCTCCCCGTGCTTCCGCACGGCTCTTCCTGAACGGCAACGGCAGTGGACGTTCGGAACGTCACGCCCTCAGCCTGCAATTGTTTCACGCGCCGATCAATGAGCGCCTTTTCCAGCCGGAAGGCGGGAATGCCGTATCGTAGCAGGCCGCCGACTTGTGCATCCTTCTCAAAGACGCTAACCTCGTGCCCGCTGCGGGCCAGTTGCTGGGCGGCGGCCAGGCCGGCAGGGCCAGAGCCCACGATCGCAACCTTCTTGCCGGACTTCTTAACTGGCGGCTGGGGCGAGATCCATCCCTGGGCAAAGCCTCGCTCGATGATCTGCGCCTCGATCAGCTTGAAGTTGACGCCGTAGCCGTTGAACTTCTGCTTGCAGGAGTCTTGGCAGAAGGCCGGGCAGATGCGGCTGGTGAACTCAGGGAAGTTGTTCCGTTCCAGAAGTTTCTCGCAGGCCTCCTGCCAGCGGTCCTGGTAGGCCAGTTCAATGCACCCCGGCACGTCATTGCCCAGCGGGCAGCCCTTTTCCTGGCAGGTTGGATTGAGGCAGCCCATGCAGGCTGGACTGGCCAGGACTGCTAACCTCTCCTGGTACTGCTGCGGCGACGCGTAGGTGAATTCCCGCACGAGGTCGAGGTACTTCTGTGCATACTGACGCTCAGTGCGGTAATAGCCTTTGAACTTCCTTAGCCAGCGCGATTCGCGAAGAATCTTGAGGTGCCAGTCCCTGACCACGATGGTGGGGCTCAGCGTCCACCGGCCGATCTTGATCTTCGGGTGCAGCATGTGGCGATAGATGATCCGGTCGCCGTTGGCTGGGTTGACGTTGTATTTCTCGCGGTCGCGGGCGTACTTCTCAGGGCTGGTCGAAAGCTCAGCCATGAACACCGGGTCTTTGATCAGCATCGCGCTGGCCAGGTTGTACACGACCGCCCTTGTGGCTGCGTAGCCCTGCGCTGGCAGATCGCGCGAGTAGATCAGGCTGATGGCCTGTGCATATTGACGGGCATACCCGATGCCGCCCCAGCGCATGCAGTCGTAGGTGCGCACGACCATCGCCATCTTCAGGGCGGCCTCCAGGTGCGGCGCCGAGTTGATCGTCTCAGCCACCACCTGGCGCAGCTCATCCGCCATCGCCTGGCCGTTGCGGCCATAGCGGCGGATGCAGTAGCGAAGCTTTTCTTCCAGCAGGTCGCGCCAATCGGTCCGCTGCGGCGGGCCTTGGAACAGGTCGCTTTGGACGACGAGTTTCCGTCCCATGTTGAAGGCATAGAGATTCTTGCGGATGTCGGTGCGAATGGTGTCCTTGATGGCCCAGGCCATCGAGTGCATCGAGACGGGTATCAGGCCTTTCTGGAACGCAAAGCCCAGCATCATGATGTTGGCGTAGAGCTTGTTGCCCAGGTACTTCTCGCAGATGCGCGAGATGTTGCGGGCCAGGAAGTCATCGCTGCGAGTCTGGCGGCGGATCAGGGCCTCGAGCTCGGCTGGGTCGAAATCCGCCTCGTTGCCAAGCAGGGCGTTGATCGTCTGTATGCGGTCGGTGTTGATGACGGCAGCGGTCTTGTCAGCCGACGCGATGCGGGTGCGGCCATTTGGATCCAGCGCCCGCGCAGCCTCCAGCACGTCCACGCCCAGCAGCAGATCCGCCTTGCCGTACGGGATAATGCCTGTCACGGGCCTGCCGGCAATATTGTAGACGATCTGGCTGGTCACGCCGCCGTTGCGGATGGCCAGGCCCTTCTTGTCGACGAAGATGACCTGGTAGCCTTCCTTGTGCCCGGCCCGCACGAGGATGCTGGTGGCCACGCCGATGCCCATGCCGCCCACTCCGGTCAGGCAGGCGCGCCAAAGTTCGCTTGCCGGGCGCTTCTG
>CAYQJH010000140.1:0-9257 GCA_964417755.1 uncultured Planctomycetaceae bacterium | reverse complement strand
CATCCTGCAGAAGCACACCGACATTCTCCAGGTCAAGTTGTATAGGGCGGACGTGGCGCTGAAGCTGCGCGACGATGCGCTTGTTGAGCGTCTTTGCGCGGAGATTGTGGCGAAGGACTTCCACAATCCTAAGGCCCACATGATCCACGCCAGCCTGCTGATGCAGCAGGGAAAGATGGCCGAGGCGGAAGCGGAACTCTTCACGCTGCAGGACTCGCGTTTGCCCGACGCGCATTACGCCTATGGGCGGGCAGCCCTGGCCAACGGCAAGAAGGAATTGGCCGCATCTGCCATGCGAATGGCAACGCAGATTGAGCCTCTCCATGCCCCAGCCCGTCGATACATGGCGATTTCTCTGAGGGACCAAGGCTTCTTCGACCAGGCCTTCGAGGATGCAAAGATGTACCTGCAGGCCAGCCCCTCCGATCCGGTCGCGATCAAGCTGTTCACGGACCTGGCAAACAAGACCGATCAGCCGGCCCTGGCCCGCGAAATGCTTCAGAATGCGGCGACGGAATATAAGGATCGTCCCGAAGTAATCATCGCCGTGGCTGAGGGTTACTCGATCCTCGGCGATAATCCGCAGGCCCAGCAGACCATTCAGTCATTGGCTGCTTCCATGCCCAGCGGCGATGAGTCCGTTCTGGCTGCGGCCAGGGCGTTGATGCTGGCCGGCCAGGCAGCACAAGCGGAGAAGATGCTCTTGGACCTCCTGGCTAAAAATGATTCCACTTCCCAGGCGGAAGCCCATCACATGCTGGCCCAGGTGTACGGCTCGCTTGGCCGGCTTGGGCAGGCAGTCGAACAGTATCGCGCGGCTGCACAGGCCGAGCCAGCCAATGAGACGTACCAGGTTGACCTTGCCCGTTCGTTGTTGAACCGAGGCGATTTGGATGAATGCGCAGCGGTGCTTCAGGCGGTTGAGCAGTCCAATCCAGCCGCCAATGTTCTTCGCCTGCAACTGCAATTGACCCGCGGCGAAGCGGCCGATCCGTTGCCGATCCTTCAGCAGGCCGCCCAGGCGGGACAGTCGGGTCTGCCCGTGGCAATATCCTGTCTCTCCAATGGACAAGTGCAGCAGTGCATTGATATCTGCCTGGCGGAATTGCAGAAGAGCGGCGCGCAGAAACGAGATGTCCGCATCCTCCTTGCGCGGGCCTACCAGATGGCCGGCCAACGCGACCAATACGTGGGCCAACTCAAGGAGTTGATCGCCTCGGCGCCGTTGGAACTGCCGATGTACCTGACGCTGGCTGGTCTTCTGGCCCAGGATGCACAGGGCATTCTTCAGGGCGACGTGGAGGCCGTCGCGGATGAACTGAAGAAGGTTCCCCAGGCTGTGCCTCACCTGGTTGACTTTGCGCGCGCCTGGCTGCTGGACCGGCTCGCCAAGTACGATCAAGCCGCCGCCTGCTATGAGAAGCTTGCTGATCAGACGGCCGTGCCCGAGGATGCTCGCCGACAGGCGCGACTGCTTCAGGCGCAGGAGCTTGCGCGCTCCGGCCAAAGCGATAAGGCCCTGGCCGTCCTGGACCGGATGATATCTCAGAAGGAGAGCATCAAAACGGCCATGTTCGTCAAGGTGCAGTTGCTGGCCTCGCTGCAGCGGACCGACGAAGCCAGGAACGTCCTGGCCAACCTGAGAGATATTGCGCTGAAGGACAAAGACACAGCCGTCATGGGAGGCATCATCGCTCGCTATTCGGCGATAGGAAGCCATAATGAGGCCATCGCAATGTGCGACCAGTTGAGGCAGATGGCGCCGGAGGGATCGCAGCCTCACCTGCTCAAAGCGCGCGTTCTGCTTCAGGCCGGGCGGGGCGAGGAAGCTGTCGCCTCTTTTGAATCGGCCGTTAACAAGGATCCTGCCAATATTCAGGTATACGTGGAGATGGCCGAGGTGCTTGATCGCATGCAGAAGCTGCCCGAGGCGCTGGCGATCACTCATCGCATGGCGAAGCTTGGCCCATCGGGCGAGGCAGCGGCCCTTAGCCAGCGGGCCACGATCCTGGCGCGACTTGGGCTCAGGTCGCAGGCTGTGGCTTGTTTTGAGGAACTTGCAAAGTTGGGCTACTCCAGGAATGCCCGCCTTCAGCTTGCGCTGGGGCAGGCGCTGGCGTCGATGGGTCAGAAGCAGCAGGCGGCCAAGGTGCTTGGCGACATACCGGCGTACGCACCTCAATACGTACCTGCGCAGCGGGCGCTGGCAGCCTCGGCGGACGGTCTGGATGCTCAACTGAAGATCCTCGCCGACCTGAACAAGGCAAGGCCGGGCTTGGCCGAAGTTGTCCACGAGCAGATGAACCTGATGCTGTCGGCCGACAGAGCCGATGATGCGATTGCATGTTTCAATGCGTACATCGAACATATCAAGGGTCGTCCTTTGTCGGCTGAAATCGCCTTCACCGCGGTGACGGCCATGCTCCAAAAGGGCGACGTGAAGAGAGCATCCGCGCTGGCTGAGACGCTCTCGTCTCAAGCGAACGATACGCGATGGCGGAAGTTGGCCGCCCTTCTCCAGGCTGAGGTATCTCCGCAGTCAGCGGCATCTCGGCTGGTCGATCCCGAGCGAGCCGATGCGTACGATGTTCTCCTGGGCATCTGTCTAACCGTCAATGCGGATCCACCCGCCGCGGCGATGTGGAACGAGCGCCTGTCGCAAATCAGCCAGCAGTTAGCCAAGGCCAATCGCTCGCTGCCGGTTGTGCCTGGCGTACTTGTGGAATTGGCTTTCGAGAAGCAGCCCCAGGCAGCCGATGACCTGAAGAAGGCCAAGGGCATCGACACATTGATGCGCCTTGCCTTGGGCGAACTCATCTCTTCCAGCACAGATGCGGTGAAAGCTTCTGCCGAGGCCGCCGCCTTGCTCAAGGCGGCGATGGCCTTGGAACTGGGCCTGCCCAAGCTCGCGCACGAATGGGCGATGGCGTCTCTTTCAGCCCGTCCCACCTGCCAGCTTGCAGCATTGCTGGCCATCAGCAGCAAGAAGGACATCGAAGGACAGAAGAATATCCTGCAGTCCGTCCAGCCGGCTGACTGCACATTCGCGAGGCTGGCGATGGCGCAGTTGCTGATGCGGCAGCGGCAGTACGAGCCGGCCCTTCGACTGCTGGAGCAAATGTCGGGGGAAGCCCTCGACCATGGCCTGATGATGGAGCGCAGCGTGGCCTTGGAAAACCTCGGCAGATTCGACGAGGCATTGTCTGTGTACAGGCAGGTATGGGCTGAAACAAAGGACCCGGCAGCGGCCAATAATGCAGCATACATGATATCGCTCCTGCATCCAAAGGATCCCGACAAGCTCAAAGAGGCCCGCGCGATGCTGGACAAGGCAATCGCTTCAATACCGGATTCGTCGTCATGTCGCGAGACCTCCGGCTGGGTGAGTTACCTTCAGGGCCAGCCGCAGAAGGCGTGCCTGGAACTTCGCCAGGCGACAAAGGGCATGCCGGATTCACCAGAAGCCCATTACCATGCTGGCCTGGCCGAAATCGCGGGCGGCGATAAGGAGCTTGGCCGATATCATCTCGAAGCCGCAGTGCAGTTGGGCCAGAAGTTCCAGCAGGACGGATCGAGTTCACCGGCCATAGATCGCGCCGCGGCTGAGGCAAAGAAGGCACTGGAGTCATTGACGCAGCAGCCACAGTAGTGCGAGACCTCAGAGTGGTGGTACCTGGTAGCACCGCCTGCACCATAACAACATCTTTGCAGGCCAGACGCCTGCACCACAACTAACGGCAGCCGTCGCTTGCTCATGGCCAGAACGCTGCGATGGCCACGACCGCCCAGATCACGATCCCAAGCAGAAGCTTGGTGAATGTGCCCATGCAACTGCCCGCTCCGGCCCACATGCCTGCATTGACAGCCCGCCTGACGACCGTCCCGCCGGAGGTCTCTGCCAGGATCGCGCCGGCGCATGCCCCAGCAGCTACGCCCAGCAGTGATCCAAACAACGGTATCGGGATGGTGAACGTCCCGATGATGCCGCCGGCTATCCCGCCGAGCAGCGCGCCCCAACTGCCGCGCCGCCCAGCCCCGCCGCCGCGGGCGGCGAGAAATCCAGAAAGGAACTCGATCAACTCTCCCGCCGCCGCCAGCACAATAATAATGATGATGACCCCCGGGCCGATCATGCCCTTGGATGAGTTGATCCAGGCCACGAGGGCCGTCGCCGCGATCATCAGCCAGTTGCCCGGCAGGCCCAGCAGGTTCAGGCCGGCCGCAGCCGTATTGAACAACACCAGGCCCAGCGCCCAAAGGTAAACCGCCATGATATTCCTTTCCTTAGGAAGCCTGCGGAAGCAGTGGGGTGCCCCAGCTTCCGGCGGAGGCTTCCAATTCTGCCCAACGTCAGCCCGCTGGACAAAGGCGTTCAATACGCTCCATCGCTATCCCAGTCGCTGAAGGCCGTCGCATGCTTGCTATTATTCCTTATCTGCGCTATCTTTGAAATCGAAAGGAAGCCGCCATGCTACAGGTATATTGGAAGAACGCCACGGCTGACACCGTCGGCATCGACAACGGCGTCAGCGAGAATGACCTTAGGAACCTCAGCCCCAAGATGCAGCAGGCATTTTCCGCTGTGATACAGCAAGTTGCAGGCGGCAAGCTGGGCTACACAGCCTTGCCGGCCAACACGCAATATCGCAGCCAGGTCAAGGCCTTGGCCGAGCAGCATCGCCAGAACATAACCGACCTGGTTGTTCTTGGCATTGGCGGCTCGGCCTTGGGCAACATCGCGCTCCAGCAGGCGCTCAAGCCCTCCACTTATAATATCCTCAGCGATGCCCGCCGCGGCGGCCCGCGCCTGCTCGTGCTGGACAACGTCGACCCGGCCTTGGTCGGCGACGTGCTTGACCTGGTTGGCCGGCGGCTGAAGACCACGCTGGTGAACGTGATTTCCAAGAGCGGCGAGACGGCTGAGACCGCAAGCCAGTTCATGATCTTCCGCCAGTTGCTTCAGAAGCGCCTGGGGGATGATTTCGCCAAACACATAGTGGCCACCACCGACATGAACAAGGGCACGCTGCATGACATCGCCAAGGCCGACGGCTATGCGATGCTGAGCGTGCCTGACGACGTTGGCGGGCGGTTCAGCGTGCTGACGCCGGTGGGCCTGTTCAGCGCAGCCATGTGCGGCATCGACATTGACGAGTTGCTGGACGGTGCAGCCGCCATGAAAAAGCGCACTGAGAACGAAGACTGGCGCTCGAACCCGGCGTGCATGCTGGCAGCCGTCAAGTACCTGGCCATGACGGCCAAGCACAAGCCGATGCACGTGATGATGCCGTACTCCAATCGCCTCTACGGCATGGCGGATTGGTATCGCCAGTTGTGGGCTGAGTCGCTGGGCAAGAAGGACTCGCGCGGGGGGCAGGAAGTCTTCGTCGGCCCCACGCCGATCAAGGCCCTGGGCACCACCGATCAGCACAGCCAGGTGCAGCTCTACCGCGAAGGGCCGAACGACAAGCTCGTGGTGTTCCTGGAAGTGGCTGAGCCGCCTCGCGAGGTGCGAGTGCCCGACGCTTTTGCGGATGTTCCCGGCTTGGCGTACCTGCGGCGCTCGAAGCTCTCCAAGCTGCTCAATGCCGAGAAGGCTGCCACGGAGTACGCGCTGGCGGTATCGGCCAGGCCCAGCGTTACCATCCGCTTCGACAGGATCAGCCCGCATAGCGTGGGTGAGTTCATTTATCTTTATGAGTTTGTCACCTCGATCATGGGCGAACTGCTGGACATCAACGCGTACGATCAGCCGGCAGTCGAACTTGGCAAGAAAGCCACCTTCGCCCTGATGGGCCGCGACGGCTATGAGGAAGTCAAAAAGCAAATCCAGCCGCTGGTCAAGCTCGATTTGAATTACCTGCTGTAGACCCGATACCGGAAGACCGAGAGGCCGGATACCGGAAGACCGGACGACCGGAGGACCGAAGCGACACCGGAGGCGCAGTGGTGGCGCATCTACTCTTACAGCAGCGCCACGTTTTGTGCGCAAAATACGGGTCTATGAGAATGCAGTCGTCGGAAGTGCAACGCCAGCCGTGATATAAATGTCTTCGCGAAATCCATTCTGTGCATTTGGAGGGGACCAGATCGTGCGCACGAATTGGGGCATTATCCTGGCCTGCTGTCTGATGTGCGCCGCCGCGCGATCGTCATCAAACGACAAGGTTAACGGGCTTTAAGGGACGCGATTTAGGTGCGATTGCCCTGAATGAACCGTCTCTGCGACTTGATTCCGTCCTTGCCCACTTGTATCCTGTTGCATCTGCTTTGCTCGCTCGTCTCCCGTTCGCTGACAATTGCTCGAAGGCTTCATTCGCGGGCGTCAGCCACGAGTCGGCGACAGGCGAAACAATAAGTTAGCGCAGCTGCAAGGAGCACAGCCTACGTCCATCGAGCTTGCTTTCATCCTGGCATTGAGCGACTGGATCGGCAGAAACTGGGCGGCGCTGGCCATGGCGGCCACCTGCCTTAGCCTGCTGATCTGCGTTGCGCTGATCCTGCTGAAGTATGCCCGCATCTGCCTGAATATCTTCTGCGATACGCCGCCGCCGCTTTCCATGGGGCCGATGGATTTCAATCGCCTGGAGGGTGAAGAGGTAGGCTTCCGCAGCTTCGACGGCACGAGCCTGCGCGGCATGCACCTGTACACAGCCGACCGGCGAAACGTCAAAGGCACGATCATCTTCTGCCATGAGTACGGCTCGGACCTTTATAGTTGTGCCCGCTACACCCGGCCGTTGCTTGAGGCTGGCTTCGACGTCTTCACTTTTGATTTTCGCGGGCATGGCGAAAGCTCCAGGCCTGCTGCGTATCATCCGCTTCAATGGCCCAGCGACAAGGAGCGCGAGGACGTGCTCGGGGCGTGCGCTTACGTGGAATCAACGCTGGCCTCGCGCGGGCTGAGCAGCAAGGTAGGCCTCTTCGGCATCAGCCGGGGGGCCGGGGCCGGCATACTGGCCGCCGGCAGCGACCCGAACATCGCAGCCATTCTCTGCGACGGGGCCTTCAGTACCGAGACGACGCTGGTAGCCCTGATGAAGCGATGGGCGTATATCTTCGCCCGGGTGAAACTCGTGTATGAGAATCATCCCGAGGCATTCTGGTATTTCCTGTGCTGGCTGATGATGCGATTCGCCCATCGCAAGCTCAAGAGGAAGTTCCCCTCCGTCCGCAAGGCACTGAAGGAGATGCAGCCCAGGCCGATGTACTTCATCCACGGCCAGCGGGACAGCTACATTCGCCAGGAGCAGACGGAACTTCTTTATGCCGAGGCTCCATCGCCGCGCTACCTCTGGATCGTTGAGGGCGCCAAGCACAACCAGTCGGTCATCATCCAGCCGGCCCAGTACGCCCTGCGGACGACGAATTTCTTCCGCAAGTACCTGGCGGGCGAGGCGGTGGCAGAAAATGAGCTTCTCAACCCTGTCAGCGCCGAAGTGGCCTAATGACAGCATTGCCAATTGCGAATTGCGGATTGCGGATTGCGAATTGCGAATTGCGAAGTTTCTTCGTCTGTGATTTGTTGGCGAGCAATTCGATACCTGGTGATATGAGTATGAACTTGACGCAGCCAGTGACATCGACTGAGCGAATTCGCAATTCGCAACCCTGCTCTGCGAAGCCCGCTACGCAGGGCGAAGCAGAGCTCGCAATTCGCGATAGTCTATGCCAACCAAGCGGCTCTCTCGCCGACCATCCATGAGCATCCAGAGGACCATCCTGAAGCCAGTGGCCTTTCTTGCCGGACTGCATGCTTCTTCGCAGGTGCGATCCTTCCTGCGCGCCCACCGGGATGCGCGGGGCTTCCAGGATTCGCTGCTTCAGCGGATGCTGGAGGCGCATCGTGAAACCGATTTTGGCCGGGACCACGGCTTTTCACGGATCAGCACGTACAGGGAGTTCGTATCGGCTGTGCCTGTGGGCTCGTACCAGACGCATCGGCCTTATATTGATCGCCTGCTGAAGGGGCATGTCTCAGCCTTGCTGCCGCCCGACCAGCGAGCGCTGATGTTCTCGATGACCAGCGGCACGACCGGCCAGCCCAAGTACATACCGGTGACGCCGAGATTTGCCGCAGCCATGGGACGAGGATGGAATGTCTTTGGCCTGATGGCGCTGAAGGCGCACCCCAGCGCCTGGCTGCGGCCGATCCTGCAGATTTCTTCGCCACTGCGCGAGATGGACAGCCCCACGGGCCTGCCGTGCGGCGCTATCAGCGGCCTGCTGGCTACCACGCAGAAAAAGATCGTCCGGCGGATGTACGTCGTGCCGCAGGCGGTGGCCGCAATACCGGATGCCGCCACGCGCTACTACACGATCCTGCGATGCGGCATCGGCCAGGACGTCAGCTTCATTACCACCGCGAATCCGTCCAGCACGATCAAGCTGATCGAGACCGGCCAGCAGCATTGTCAGCGGCTGATAATGGACGTTGCCGATGGGCGGATAAGCCCGCCGGGCGAACTGCCGAACGCGGTGCGGCAGGAGTTGCACTTCAGGCCCAACCCCTCATTGGCGCGGCGGCTGGACAAGGGCGTCTCCCGCGATGGCTGTCTGCTGCCGCGGCATTTCTGGAACATCTCGTTCCTGGCCAACTGGACCGGCGGCACGCTCAGACTGTACCTGCCGCGGCTAAGGGAACTCTTCGACAACGCGCCCATCCGCGACATCGGCCTGCTGGCCAGCGAAGGCCGCTTCAGCGTGCCGCTGGAAGACGGCACAGCCGCGGGGGTAGCTGACATCGAGTCGAACTTCCTGGAGTTTATCCCGGCTGAATTTTATGGCCAGGCAAACCCGCCGGCACTGCGGGCCGACGAGGTGGAAGTGGGGCGGGAATACTACCTGGTCATCAGCAACTGGACGGGCCTGTGGCGGTACAACATGGATGATTGCGTCCGCGTCACGGGCAAGCTGGGACAAAGCCCGATCTTCGAGTTCCTGCATCGCGGCAGCAGCACCGCAAACATCACCGGCGAGAAGATCACCGAACACCAGGTGGTCGAGGCCATGCGACATGCCAGCCAGGCCGCCGGCCTGAAAGTCGAGCGATTTCTGCTGCAAGGGCACTTTGCAGATGTGCCGTATTACCAACTGTCCGTCGAAGAAGTGGACGCCGCTGGGGCTGACCTGCTGGCCAGGCTGTTGGTTGTGCACCTCTGCCGGATGAATATCGAGTACCAGTCCAAGCGCTGCAGCACACGCCTAAATGCCGTGGGCGGGCACATTCTGCCTGCCGGCAGCCTCGACCGCCGAGA
>CAYQJH010000139.1:0-9262 GCA_964417755.1 uncultured Planctomycetaceae bacterium | reverse complement strand
AGGCGTATTTGGACAGCAAAGGTATCCTGCGGCCGTGGCAGAAGAAGGCCCAGGCCGTGGGCGTGATGTAGACTTCAAGACTTTCACCACAACGGCACGAAGACACGAAGAACGGTAGGAATGGCGCAAACTCGTGAACCAGCCATGAATGCACAAAGAAAACTTCTTCGTCTTGCCAAGGGAATCGCCATCATCATGTTGGTTGCCATTCCGTTTGTGCCAGTGATGTCGCATGTTTATTGGCAGATACACGAAGTCCATGATGCCCCGGTATTCCTTGGTTATCTGATCTTCGGGCTGCTCTGGCTATGCCTGCAACCTGGGATTATTGTCCCATATGCTGCACTTTCCTGGAGTAGATTGCCGGCAAACGCCCCAGGAGTTCGTTCAGCATTCATCGCGGGGATATTTTATTCGGCTTATCTGACAGTTCTCGCAGCCGCTCTTGATTTCAAATGGGATAAATGGGTAGAAACGCTGGAGGGTTGGATGCTGCTGGCAGCTATGACACTTGTGCCAGGTACGATCGTGGCTTTCTTATCCTTGTTATGCGAAGTGCGAAAAGCTGCTGCGATTTCACCACCTCGCCTATGATCCCGCCAGGTAAGCAGGCAAGCTTAACCTTATAGGCAGTACCGACGATCATCTCTTGTCGTTCTTGGTGTCTTGGTGTCTTAGTGGTGTGCTTTCGTTCAGCGCATAAAAAAGCCTCCACGTGTGTTCGGTGGGGCTCAGGAGAAAGAACCCATTTTTTCAGGTGGGTAGCTGCCAAGCGCCGGAGCGCTTCGGACCAGGCTTCCCAAAATGGGCTTATCGGTTCTTTTCACAAGAGCCGCCTGCCGAACACTGCAGAGGCGATTTTCACTTCTGTATTATACCACTCCAGTCCATCGGCTAAGCAGGCGTGCGACTTGAAAAACGATCAGCCGTCGGCAAATTTCTGAAATCGCTGGGATTGCGAATCGCAAGATTTTCTCCGATCATCTGCAATCGTTCTTGCATGGGCCAAATTCGATTGACTCAGTCATTCGCAACAACAGGAAGACAACTATGATCACCGGCATCGCACACGCATGTTTCATCGTCAGGGACCTTCAAGCCAGCGAGGATTTTTACTGCGGCAAGCTGGGCTTCAAAAAGGCCTTTGAGTTCCGCAATGACGCGGGCCAGCGAACCGGCATGTATATGCACGTCGGAGGGCGGACGTTCATCGAGGTCTTCGAAGGCAAGCACGAAGCATCGACCCAGCCGCAATCCTACCGCCACATCTGCCTGGAAGTGGATGAATTCGACGCCACGGTCGCGGAATTGCGCCGCCGCGGCGCGGATGTAACCGGCGTCAGCCTAGGTGTGGACAACAGCTATCAAGCCTGGCTGGTCGATCCGGACGGCAACCAAATCGAGTTGCACGGCTACACGCCCAAGAGCTGGCAGGCGCCGCACCTGAAGTAGACAGCCATGTCCCGGCGCGACTTCGCGAGACCTACAATTCCTGGCACACAGCCTGCGCAGGCATTGACATAGTCGCCGTATCGTTCTAGTCTTCTAAGATCGATAACGGCTGAAGTTATGGCCTCTTTGGAGATTGGCAATGGCGGACATCAACTCGGTCAGGCAGATGCTTCAAAAGCATGGCCAGGAGCACCTCGTACAGTTCTTCAATGAGCTGCCGCCGCCGCAGCAGGCGGCCCTGCTGGAGCAGATCAACACCATCGATTTCTCCCGCATGGACGAGTTGATCCAGCAGTACGTCAAGAACTCGCCGAACCTCGATGTCGCCGGGCAGATCGAGCCGCCCGAGATTGTTCAGCCTCACCTGGCCAAAGACAGCGCAGGCGAACTGGCTGCCGCCCGCAAGAAGGGCGAGGAGGCCATTGCAGCAGGGCAGGTTGCGACGTTTGTCGTCGCCGGCGGGCAGGGCACTCGCCTGGGATACGAAGGCCCAAAGGGCTGCCTGGAGGCAACGCCGGTAACACGCAAGCCGCTGTTCCAGGTTTTCGCCGAGCAAATTCTGGCTGCCTCGCGCCGCGCAAAGGCCACCATCCCCTGGTACATCATGACCAGCCCCGCAAACGACGTGGTGACCAAGGCCTTCTTCCGCCAGAACAACTTCTTCGGCCTGGGCAGCAGGGATGTGTTCTTCCTCATGCAGGGCACGATGCCGGCTATCAGCCTCGACGGCAAGATTCTGCTTGCTGACAAGGGCCAGCTCGCCCTGAGCCCCAACGGGCACGGTGGCTCGCTGCTGGCGCTGCGAACCAGTGGCGCGCTGGATGACATGGCCCGGCGAGGCGTGCAGTACATCAGTTATTTCCAGGTGGATAATCCGCTCGTGCGGTGCATCGATACGCTGTTCATCGGCCTGCACGTCCTGCGCGGGGCGGAGATGTCGGCCAAGTGCCTGCCCAAGCGCGACCCGATGGAACGCCTGGGCAACCTGTGCAAGGTCGACGGCAAGGTCGCTGTGATCGAGTACAGCGACATGCCCGAAGACCTGGCCCGCGCATGCACAAGCGATGGCCGGCTGAAGTTCAGCGCCGGCAGCATCGCGATACACGTGCTCTCGCGGACGTTCATCGAGCGATTGACTGAGGATGGGAAGTACGGCCTGCCGCTGCACAGGGCGGTCAAGAAGGTGCCCTTCATCAATGGCAAGGGGCATCTGGTCAAACCGGACACGCCCAATGCCGTCAAACTGGAGATGTTCGTCTTCGACGCCTTGCCGCTGGCCAGCAATACGGTCATCCTTGAAACCCAACGCAGCGAGGAGTTCAGCCCGATCAAGAATGCCAACGGGGAGGACAGCCCGTCGACCAGCCTGCACGACCAGGTTCGCCGGGCCGGCAGTTGGCTGGAGCGGGCAGGCATCACCGTGCCGCGCGACGCTGACGGGCAAGTGGCTGCCCCGATAGAAATCTCGCCGCTATTTGCGGATTCAGCGGAAGAAGTGGCTGCGAGGATAGACCGCACGATGAAGATCACGCCGGGCCAGAGCGTGTATCTTGGCTCCAGAGGCCAAACCGGCGGCGCGCGGTAGACAGAGACGACGGAACACCACAACGACACGACGACCACGACGAACGACCTTCTTATAAGAAGAAACGACAGCGAACCACAAAGTCACCAAGACACGAAGAACGACTTCAAGAGCCAGAAGCAACCAATTATGTCGGTGCGGTTGCGGCGCGAGAGGGGATATGTGAACTTTAGACAAATGCCTCTTGTAATCTACTTGTGTCTAATCTGCTCATCCGGAGTGGCTGGGCAGGTATCCCCGGCGACGTCTTCTGCTCCGTCAACAAGGCCGGCGCAATTGGCGTATCTGGCTCAGGCCGAGCAGATCGCGCGCTTGTTGGATAATCGACGTGAAAGCCCGTATCTGCCCAGTCCTCGCGCTGCGGCCTTGCGGGATGTAGCTATCGGTTATGCCCAAGCCGGCGATTCAGAGGCAGCGCTTGCCATTGCCGAGGAGTTTTCCGAGGAGAAGAAGGAAACTCAATATATCTTCATGACGCTGGCGGGGAAATCAATCGATGACGGCGACATTGCTCAGGCGGTTGAGTTTGCCAAGAAGGCTGAAGATCCGGCAGTAACGAGGGCTGTCGCGGTCTGGGCTTCCAGGAAGGACATGCCCCAGGCGATGAAAATCGCCGAAGGCCTGAGCGAGCCATATCGTTCGCGCGCTTTCGGAGGAATAGTCCGGTCCGCGGTGCTTCAGGACAAGATGGATGCCGCCGCCCAAGCCTTTGGCCGTATGACCGACGATGAAGCCAAAGCCCGGGCGGAAAAGTGGATTACCGCTGCCAGGATCGCAGCAAGCAATAATCCCACAAAGGCCATGGAAGCGATGAAGGTGGATGCGGCGCAGATCGCCGAACCGCTTAAGGATTTGCTAGAGAGCAAGGCCAACGCCTTCGACTTTGAACGGGCCAAGGCCATCCTTGGGCTGCTCTCCTCGGCCGATGGCAAGAGTCAGGGCTATCTTTGCATTGCTGAGGGATTTCTCAAGAAGGGCGATAAGCAGCAATGCCAAGCGGCGATCCGTGAGGCGTTGACGAAGGCAGACGAGGTTCAATCGCAGAACTCGAACGAAGAGCCCGCGATTGTAGCGATGCGACTCGCCAGCATTTATCTCAAAGCCGCATTGCTGCAACTGCAGGCAGGCGATCACGACGAAGCCTTCCGTCTGGCGAAGTTCGTCCAGGATCAAGGCAAGCAAGACTCCCTGGGGTTTATCACAGGCATGACATCGCAAAGCGTTGCCGGAATTCTGATCGCGGCCGGCAAGATTGATGAGGCCGCCAAGATGCTCACGGAGGACGGCAGGATCATTCCGGAAAACCTTTCGATGCTGGTAATCGCCCATGTCGAAGCGGGTGAAGTCGAGCAAGCCAATGTCCTTATCGAATCGGCAACATCGCCGGAGGTCAAGACCCGGTTGCTCCTGGCCGCGGCGCAGGCTTCAACCAAGCCAAGCTCGGCTAAAAGATAGAGACCGGCCGCATCATCATGCCTCCGGGAATTCCTGCCCAATGTCCGCATTCACGAACCGACGGTAGTCTCTTGTCGTTCTTCGTGTTCTTTGTGTCGTTGTGGTGAATTGTTGTTGTTCGGTACAATGCAGCCATGTCCAGGAAGAGTGTGATCGTCGTCGAGGACGAGCGTGACATGGCCGATTTGATCGCCATGCGGCTGAAGCGCGAAGGCTACCAGGTGCTGCTGGCCGGCGACGGCCAGGAGGCACTGACGAAGGTTCGCGCGGAGCTTCCTCATGCCGTCCTGCTGGACCTCATGTTGCCGGAGATGTCCGGCGGCGACGTGCTGCGGGAGATCCGCAACGATCCGCGAACCAGCCAGATTCCGGTCGTAATCCTGACGGCCAAGAGCCAGGAGGCCGATATCATCGCGGGGCTGCGACTGGGGGCTGATGACTATGTCACCAAGCCATTCAGCATGTCCGTGCTGTTGGCCCGGCTGGATGCCGTGCTGCGGCGCAGGGCAAGCGATTCGGGAGCAGGGCGGGTGCTGGAGATCGGCGCGGTGCGCATAGACACCCAGCGGCACGAGGCCAGCGTCGCCGATGAGATGCTGTCGCTCACGAAGGCGGAGTTCCGCCTGCTGCTGGCCCTGGCGGCTGCCCGCGGCTGCGTTCTGAGCCGCCAGCAACTCATCGACCAGGCCATCGGGCTTGACGCAATCGTCACCGACCGGACGGTCGACGTGCACCTGGCGGCCTTGCGGCGCAAGCTGGGCAAGGCCCGCAACTACATAAGAACCGTCCGCGGCGTGGGCTACCGCCTGGTGGATAACGATGAACCGGCATAGCTTCTTCCTGAGACTTTTCCTGGGCAATCTGCTGCTGATATGGGCAGTCATCGCTTTGCTGGCCGTCGTGGCCCGCCGCCCGCTGGAGCAGGGCTATGTCGGCGGCATCCTGGCGTGGATCGCCATTATCGGCGTGGGTGCAGCAGCCGTGCTGGGGCTGCTCATCAGCTACCTGTGGTATCGCCCGCTGCGGCAGATCACGATGGCCGCGCGCGAGATCGCCTCGGGGAATCTTCAGCAGCGCGTAGCCACGTCGGGCGCAGGCGAGTTGCAGCAGCTTTCAGCCGCCCTCAACGAGATGCGCCAAGACCTGGCCGGACAGATAGCCCTCATCGCCGCGCAGCGTGAAGGCCTGCATACCATCGTAGCTAATCTGCGAGACGGGATTATTGCGGTCGATGCCGATGGCCGTGTCGTAGTTGCCAATCCGGCGGCGTTGGATTTGCTGGGCAGGCAGGCACAAAGCTCTGCTGGGCAAGAGCAGATCATCGGCAGGAAGATCGAGGCTGTTGTGAGTCTGGTGGAAGTGCTGGACCTGTATCACAAGGCGCATGAAGTTGGTATGCCTGCCCGGCGGCAGACGGAAGTCCAGATTGCAGGCTCTCGCCGCCAACTCGACGTACATGCAATGCCGATTGCCTCGGCATCACCCCAGCACATCGCACTGTTGCTGATCGTCTACGACATCAGCGAGATTACGCAGATCGCAGCCGTCAAGGCTGAGTTTGTCGCCAACGCCTCGCACGAGCTTAAGACGCCACTGGCGACGTTGCAAGCGGCGGTGGAATCGCTCGCAATGATCGAGCCATCCGAGCAGCAGGACTTCCGTAAATTGGTCGGCATTATCGAGCGTCAGGTCAATCGACTGGAAGACATGACGGTCGACCTGCTGGACTTGCACATGGTCGAGACCGGGGCCATGCGCTCGCCCGTGGAGCGAATCTCATTCGACTGCCTGGCGCGGTGGGCGCGTTCCAATTTCGACGAGAAGGCGCGCTCGAAGGGGCTGAGCTTTGAGGTCAATTGCGATCACGCTTCGGACATCACCGCAGATCGCACGCTTCTGGAATTGATCCTCCGGAACCTGCTGGACAATGCGATCAAATTCACTCCCGCCGGCGGGAGTGTTCTATTGGCGGTAGACCAGGACGACACGCATACGCAATTCGCCGTGAGTGATACCGGCTGCGGGATTGCGCCCGAGATGCAGGGGCGGGTGTTTGAGCGATTCTTCCAGGCCAATCCATCGCGTGCGGGCCAGCCAAGCGTACGCGGCACTGGGCTGGGCCTGGCGATTGTCAAACATGCAGCCGACCGCATGGGCGGCCACGTCGATCTGCGCAGCGCACTTGGCAGAGGCACGACCGTCACGCTCGTGCTCAAACATCGCTAAATTGGAAGTCTGGCCACGTACCTTATCTTGCGATGCTTTTATGTGTCGCGGGCGTCTCGCCCGCGACACGCAGGGTGCCGTGGTTTGCGGAGCGAAGCGGAGCAACCACGCCCCCTGCAAACAAACGTGGTTGCTTCGTCCTTCGGGACTTCGCAAACCACGGCACCCCATTATCATTTTGGGAGTAACAGACTATCCCACTGGCTGATACTTGCAGATGCAGTCGTAAACTTCCCCGCCGATTCTCGCGGCCACGGCTGGGTCTTTCAGCAGCGCCAGGTGTAGAGAATCGACGGTGAACTTCGCATCGAAGTTGCTTTCGACGGCCCGGCCCATGCCCTCGATAATCACCAGTTCCGCGTCAGCGGCGGCGGCATTGAGTTCATCCGAGACGTTCGAGAGATCGATCAGCGGAATATCGTTGCCCGTGGAGACGACTTCGAACATGCCGGCCTGCACCAAGGCTGACAGGTCGGCGTCTTCAACGGCCAGCTGCTCCACGACGGCGACAGTTTCGTCAGCCGTCATGTCGTTGAGGCTGGGGACCTCATTCGCCGCAAGGACAACCTTTGTGCCGTACATGGCCAGTTCGCGGGCAAGCGGCATGACGCCCAGGATGAAATCGCTGCCTGCGTTGTCGACGAAGATGACGGCCTTGCTCCACTTGGTCGGCGGTGCGTCGGGCAGGTCCTTGGCCAGGCGGTCGAAGTCGTCCACCAGCCAGGGACGCGGCTTGGTGTCTTCGACAGCCTGGAGGAAATCCGTCGGCTGGGCGGCGAGTTGCAGTGTCATCGGCGAGCCCATGTCGAAGATGTTTCCCGCGAAGACGCATTCGACCAGGTGCAGCCATTTGGCCGAGCCTTCCATCGCGTGAAGCTTCTTGACCGCCTGCGGATAAAGTCTGGAAGCCGTATTGTTCTCTCGCGTCTTGACATGCCCGAAGGGGTTGTTAAGCCGATGCTCGCGAAGCACTCTCTCGCGGGCGCGGCATAGCTCGATGATGTTGAGCTGGCCACAGGGCAGGCAGGCGGGGTTGTCCCGCAACTGCTGAATTAACTGGGCAAACTGGGCGCGGGCGTTCATGATCTGCCGCCCAGCCGTCCGGCCATACTGTGCCGAGGCATATCTCAGAGCGTCTTCGAAGTGATTGGCGAACAGGTCAAGCCAATGCTTGCGGCCTTCATCATCGGTCAGCAGGTTCCAATTCTGTGCAACGTACTTGTCCGGGTTGCTCAGGAGGCAGAAATGACTCATATTCCTTCCAATGACGAGGCTGGCTGTGGGTTCCTTGTAGGTGGCACGATCTTGTCGCCGAAAATTCGCATTACGAAAATCCGCATTATGAGATTATAGAACCTTTATGGCCATCAAAGTCAAGTCGTCAAATCGACTTTGCAGGCCGGCGAAACGCCGCATCTCCCACAGAACGTGACGAACGATCGCCTCGGCGCTCTGGCCCTGGTCGATGGCAGCCAGCGCCGCCGACTGGACCCGATCACGCCCGAAGGGTTCATCCGCGAAGTTCATGGCCTCGAAAATGCCGTCGGTAAATGCCAACACAACGTCGCCGCTCTGCAGTTGCAGCACTTCGTGATGATATCGCGCGGACGGGTCGATGCCGATGACGACGCCGCCGGTGGTCATCTCCGACACGCTGCCGCCGCGAAGCAGCATCGGGGCAGGATGGCCGGCATTGACATAAGTAAGTTGCTTCGTCTGGCCGTTCAGCACTGCATAGAAAAGCGTGGCGAAGTCGCTCGTCAGCGCATCCTCGCACAGGTCGCGATTGACGCAGGCCATCACGTCGGCCATGTGGTAGACATTAGATGCGTGCGCTCGCAGGGATGCGCGGATGGAGGCCATCAGCAGCGAGGCCCGCACTCCCTTGCCGACGACGTCGCAGATGGCCAGGCCCACGCTCTGGTTGGGAAACTCCAGGAAGTCGTAGAAATCGCCGCCGACGTCGTAGGTCGGCACGTAGATCGCGCCGACTTGGAAGCCGGCAATGGCGGGCGGTCCCGTGGGGATCATCCGCCGCTGTACTTCGCCTGCCATGGCCAGTTGCTTCTTCATGTTGGCTGCGCCGACCGCCTCCTGGTACAGCCGGGAGTTCACGATGGCGGCGGCTGCCTCCCCTGCGATGGCCAGCAGCAGCGATTGCTCGAACCAATCGAACTTGTGCTTCTTGCCGGTGTAGACGTGAATCACGCCCTCGGCCCGGCCTTTGTACATCAAAGGCGCGCACAAGGCCGAGACAATGCCCTCGCGCTTGGCTTCGGCGGAATACAGAACGCGCGGGTCGTTGCGCTCATCGGCAATGTAGACCGGCTTGCCGGTGGAAAGCACCTCGGAGTCGATGATGCTCTTGGAGACCAGGATCGCGCCCTTGTTCAGGTATCCCGGCGAAAGATTAGCCACCGCCTTTATCACCAATTCCTTATGGTCTTCGCTGAGCAGGCGTATCGAGCAGGCCTTGGCCTTGAGCACCTCTACTACGGTCGAGGCCACGAGGTTCAGCAGTGTCTGCAGGTCGCGCTGACTTGT
>CAYQJH010000138.1:0-9263 GCA_964417755.1 uncultured Planctomycetaceae bacterium | reverse complement strand
CTCGCGGGCGTGCTGCCCAAGGAACTCCGCTCGATGTGGCTGGAGGAAACCTATAGGGCCCTGGCAATAACCGCGCGAACCTTCGCACGCTACCAGGCCGTCACGGTCGGGCCGTCCAACGTCTATGACGTTACCGACGACCAGGCCTCGCAAGTCTACGGCGGCTATTCAGCCGAGACGCCCAAGAGCCGCTCAGCCGTGATGGCCACGCGCGGGCAGATGCTCGTCTACAACGGCCAGGGCCAGCAGGGAATATTCCTGGCGCAGTATTCAGCCTCCTGCGGCGGCATAGTGAACACCGCGCAGGTGTTGCGAAATGCCGCGCCGCTCCAGCCTTTGCTGGGCGGACAAACCTGCAACGACTGCTCCGCCTGCCCCAGGTATCGCTGGAGCCCGGTGCGGGTGTCCAAGTCCGATGCATATCAAGCACTCGTGTCAGTCTACCCGCGCGAGGCTCCCAAGATCAGACGTGTGACCGATGTCCGCGTGGCCGAGAGAACCGGCTATGGCCGGCAGCTCTGGCTGGATATCGTCGGCGACAATGGCACAGCCCCGCTTCGCATCCGCGCGGATGACCTTCGCCTGGCGCTGCTGCGTGCCAAGGTGCCGGGCGCATCGGGCATCTACTCGATGAATTGCCAGATCCGCAGCGTCGGCGAGAGTCTGGAATTTTACGATGGCCGTGGCTTTGGCCACGGCGTGGGCCTGTGTCAGTGGGGCGCCGAAGGCAAGGCAGAGAGAGGATGGAAGGCCCAGCAGATACTGGCCTTCTACTATCCAGGCGCAGTGCCTACGAAGATCTATTAGCACCAACGGCGTTGGCTGGTTGATTGGTTAGGTTGACTGGTTGACTGGTTGACTGGTTGACTGGAGGCTGACGCCGCCGTCAGGCTCCCGGCCTGAGACTCCAGACTTCTGCGTCCAGCAGCTACAACCCCACCGAGAAGGTCAGATCAATGGGGACCTCTACCGGCTCTTGCTTCTCGTATGTTTCCATCTCGATCGTGATGGGTTCATCTTGCGCCCTCATTCGATACGTGCGTCCAAAACGGACTATTGGTTTTCTGCCGTCTTCGCTCATCCTGTGCGATTGCGAAGTACCGTTCATATTAGAATCAATAGTGGTGCCATCAGCGGCGATGAACTTGATGCTCAGGACGGAATTGAAATCGCCGTTGGATTCAATGTGAACATTCGTAAAACCGTCATTACTATGAGCCCGGGGCTCAATCTTGCCCTCGAATGAGCCGCAGCGGATCACCGTGCCGGCCGTCAGCTCAACATCTTTTTGAACATTTACCTTGGGCTGACTGGCAACGGTGAGCACAATAGCTCCCTTAATGTGCAGATGCTTTGCTTCCGCAGCCGGGAGCTCTTCGACCTGGATCTTGATGTCAGCGCTACCGTCGGAATTGGTCTCGGTGCCGGGAGGAAAGATGTTCTTCTTGGAACCAAGCAGGCTCTTGCCGGTGTCATCAGAAAACTCGGTAATGGTGCTGGAATCATCCAGGCCGAGCACAGCCTTGCCCTCGCTGGAACAAGTAAGGGTTAGCTGCAGGCTGTCTTTCCTGGAGTACTCCCGCTGTTTGCGCGCCTTCTGTATCTCAAGCCCAGTTACCCGAACTACGATTCCCTCCGCCGATGCTTCGGCGGAAGATGGGTTCGAGGCGGCTGTGGGTCTGGTGGCTGCAGCCTCGTTTGCCTGAGGCACAACCGCCGGCTTTGTCGCCGGCGTGGGAGCATCTTGCCCCAGGGCAATGGCCCCTGCCAGAAGGCTCGCCGACAGAACACCAAGAACGAGAATAGAGCGTTTCATATTCGTGTTTCCTTCCTGGCAATGAGTTCGGGACTTATGCTCGTCCCGCCGCCGATGCCGATGCTTGCCCATCGGCTGATCTCTTTGGCCTGCTACATGCCCATTCGTCTCAGCCAGCCAAAGCGGTGCCGTCGCCCCTAGCGGGGCTTGTCGCCGCACTCCACAACATGAGGTCTGGAGTCTGCCTGAGTCTGCCGTTGCCGTTCAATCCGCAATCCGAAATCCGCAATCCGCAATGGCTATGGCGCAATCTCCACCGGCGTGCCGATGGGCAGGATCGGGTAAAGCTCGCGGATGTCGTCATCATCCAGTCCCACGCAGCCGGCTGTGCCTTCGCGATCGCTGCCTGCCCCATGAATCATGATTTCCCCGCCCAAGGGCGTATCCCAGGGCGGCTGGGCGTGCTGAGCGATGGCAGCCATTATTGCCTGGTATTGCTCCTGGCTTATCAGGCCGTCGCGCAGGCCGCGCTGGGCGTCTTCGGCATTTGGATAGCTCAGCCCGAGCGACAGCGTGTATTTGGATTCCCGGTTCTTATAGCAGACGTAGAACTGCCCCAGCGGCGTCTTCCTGTCGCCCTCGCGCTCTTTATCGCCCGCAGCCAGACCGGTGCACGCGCGATATACCTTCACCACGCGGCCGCCGTCGTAAAGCGTCAGCCGGCGATTGGCCTTCTCCACCAGCACGCGCGGCTGGGCGAGCGTCATCGTCGCCAATACAGTCGGCCCGGCGGCCGGCATGGTGGTCAGCAATTGGCCTGGCGGGCAAAGATTTTGCGGCCCCTGGCAGGCTGAGACTCCCAGGCTGATCCACGCCATCATCACGCTCCATCGCTTGAGGCTGCTCACTATCACATCCTTGAGGCAACAACCATTGCTTGTTCGCGTCTACCGGTATCCAGAAGATGCAGGCGAGACGCCTGCACCACAATAGAGTCGCCCGAGCATGGAGCCGCGCCACAATGGCTTTCGTCATTCAGCCATTGGACATTGGTTCGTCATTCGAGCTTCGTCATTCGTCATTGTCGCATCAATCCGGCATTTCGTTTGGGGCTGACGAAGGCGCCGCCGGACCGCCGCCATATCTCGCCCTCATCTGGTTTCTCATTTCCTTGGTCGCCCGGGCGACCTCAACGAAGCCGTCTACGGGCGCAACTACATCCAGATTCCAGCCTGAGGCATCTGCCGTGCCCACTGCTGCCACCGGCGGCTGAGGCTGGACGACCGGCAATGACATGCCGCCGATAGTGCCGATCAAGCCCATTCGAATATTCCAAAATTCTGTAACGGACATCAGCCCCAATGCCTGAGCGCCCTTTGGCATCTCGGCAAGCGTCTTGTGGGCCTGTTCGTCGAAGTTGGTCGCACCGGCTGTAGCGGCCTTGGCAGCCTGCTTGTGGAACTCGCTCGTCCCGCCGAAGGTCAGCAGCAGTGTCTTGGCGTCGACTTGGCTGGTGTAGATGCGGATCTTGTCTTCACCCAGCATGTTCGTCATAGCCCTGCGCGAATACTCACTCTGATTATTCAAATCCGGATGCTCGAAGGTAATGGCATCGATGCTGGCCTTGTCGGCTGTGTCAGCCTGGTCGCCGTACTTTATGGACAGATTTCTAAAGTCATCATCCGGGACCAGCGCCAAACACGCCTCGCTGGCTGAGACAATGTCCTTGATCGCCTTCTTGAGATTATCGCTTGAGTTGCACTCCGCCACCAGCGCCAGGCCGATGCCACCATTTTGCTTGGCCTGGCCAAAGAAGAACTGCAGGCCGGTCAGTTCACTGTCCAGGCTCAGGGTTGCCTGCTCGATAGCAGCCTTGGTGTCCTCCGGCAGGCCGGGGATCAGCGAAAGCAATACCTTTCGCTGCTCCTGGCGCTGATCGGCGGGGCCTTTGACGGTCGTATCTATTCCGAGCTTGATGAGGTACGGCTGGTCCGGCAGGCGATTGATGAGCGGCTTGTCGGAAGGCTTGTAGGCTGAGAGGCGCTTGGCTGCGCCGCTGTTGGCGTCGAAGCCGATATGCGCCTGCCCCTTGGCGGCGGCAGCATCGAACTTTACGCCCGCCGACGCAGAGGCCAGGCTGTCCACGTTGGCCCAGATCGCCTGGATGGCCATGCGGGCCTCCAGCGGCGCACGTTCCTGCACCAAGATGCTGTCGAGAACCGCCTTGGCTGCCTTCACGTCGCACCAGGCGAAGGCATCGTGCCGCGAGTAGATAGCCTGGTCAGCCTGCGAAAGACGCTTGGTGATGCCGCCGTCGGCCTTGAGGTTTGCAGCCGCATCCCGGCGGAAGGACATCACCACAAACGATGATTCCGCCGCGCCGGTCTTGGCCGTCACGGCCTTGGCGTAAATCACTTCATATTTGCCAAATTTCACCAGGCCGTCATCCTCCTGGCTTGGATTAAACTTGGCCAGCATGGTCATCGGGTCCTTGCCGGGAACGATGAACATCACGGGGATGTCCTCCTCTGACCGATCAGTGGCGGGCTGGGAGGCAGCCGCCTGGCGCGCCTTGAGCAGGACAATGGCCATCGCGCCGTTGAGTTCCAGGTTCTCGCCCAGAGTTTCGCGGCGCAGCTCCCGCTCCATTTCCGCTGCGGCACTTGGCTCAATCGCATTGACGAACTGGCTTAAGGCTGTAAAGAAGCTCTGGCCATTCTTGAGCATGACGAACCCAGCCGCGTCGGAGGGAATTGTGCTCAGCAGATCGGCCTCGCTGGCGACGACATCCTGCGCAGCAGCCGGGGCCGGCGCGGTAGCCGGCGCAGCCGTTTGCGCAAGGCCACCGGAAACAAGAAGAAGAAGGACTGATGCAATCACCGTCACGGACGCTGCGCTTCGCTTCAACATGGCAACCCCTTCGCGTTAGATGGATTTCGGACCTCTGCATCGGGCCATTAATATAGAGTCAAGCAGCGTGCCAATCAATAATCAACGAGGCACAAATGAAATGGCTCGCTCGCTGAGCGCAAGATGTGCTGAGCCGCCAGGCCGTTTGTGGTGCCCTTCGACCTTGCTCAGGGCACCACAATAACTACTGACCCTGTGCCGGAGCTTCGTCCGCCAGGTCCATCGTCGGGGCCTTATAACCTTTGTCGGCGCCCAGTTGCTTCCAGTATCGGTACACGATGTACAGGCATACCCACGCCAGGACAAAGAACACTGCCTCCCACAGGAAGGTGTAGCGGTAATTGTCGATGATGACGATCTCTTTGCCGGCGGCATCAAATTGGCCCGTGCCGATGACCCAGTCAGCGAATCGCCCGCCTACCAACGTGCCAAGGAATGCGAACAAGGCGTAGACCTGGCCGCGAGCGGCGCAGAATTGTCCGAATTTCTCCCGCGGGAAGATCATCATGTACAGCGGGAAGCTCGCCGCGCCTATAACGCCCCAGACGAGCACGTTCGTTCCCTGGATAAAGACATAGCTCCAGTACCCGGTCAGGAAGAGGAAACACGCGATCTTGATGAACGGCAC
This sequence comes from uncultured Planctomycetaceae bacterium, assembly GCA_964417755.1. GTDB lineage: Bacteria > Planctomycetota > Phycisphaerae > SM23-33 > SM23-33 > CAYQJH01. The sequence goes on along the minus strand of CAYQJH010000138.1, from coordinate 3,969 downwards.
GAGGGCCATCATCGCCAGCGTCATCCGAAGGGGATGGTACTTGTCCACCAGCCAGCCGCAGGGATAAGAGATGATGATGCCGGCTGCATTGACAAGCGCGCCAATATACCCTATCTCGGCCATGCCCACGCCCGGGAGATTCTTGTTGAATCGCAGCATGCCAATGCCGGCTGCACCGGCCAGCGCCATGAACCCGCTGGATACAAAGGTAAAAATGTAGATCGGATGCGTGAAACACTCGCGGAAGTACGTCTCAACCTGGGCCAGGAGACTTGTGCGCTTGCTCATGTCGGTCACTGGCGGGTACTGGCCTTCCTTAACGCCCCAGCACATCAGGCTCATGCCGATCATGTAAAGGATGGCCGCGCCCAGGAAGATCCAGGGCATGTAATCCAGCGAGTACTGGAACACGAAGGCCCGGTAGGCCATCGCAGCCCCGGTGCCTACCATGCGGAAGAGTGCCTGGAAGCGTCCCATGAGGTTTGGCGGGACAACGTCATTGAAGAGATAGTAGTACACCGAGCAGACGAACTCATTGAAGAAGGTAAACCCGACCGTCAGGAAGCCGATGACGATCAGCGTGGCGGTCTCCGCCGAAATGCCGATTGACGCCAGGAAATTCGACGACTTCAGGAATGCGGCGATCTCGCCGGAAAAGCCCTGGGCCACCACAAATAGACACAGCAGAGGCGCCGTGTATGTAATGTACGGTATACGTCGGCCGCGTTTGCTTCGCGTTCTATCGCTTCTAAAACTTACCGCCGGGCCGACGAACAGGCCCAGGATCTGCGGGATAGTGCCCGTCATGATGGTGGCGGCATTGTTGCTGAAGCCCAGGTAATCCAGCAGATACGTTGGGAAGACGCCAGGCACCGCCTCGAAGAGCGAGAAGCAGAAGTCGCCCCATAGCAGCCAGGCAAAGAGTGTGAACAATCCGTACTTAGTGTACGCCAGCGTGCCCGCGCGAAAACTCGCTGCCTGGGCGGGGGCGGGAGCGTCAGTCATGGACGAATCCTTCTATCGGCTCAAAGACAGATGGACAACAAGCCTGCGGCAATCGCAAACCATCCGTAAGATCGTAACGTGATCGGGCGCATCGTCAAGCCTGCTTTTTGCCATGATCCGGCATTTTGTGGGGCTGATGCCTATCCGCGGTAGATGCAGCGCGACGTGGCGGATTCCCAAATGGCGATTTGTGATAGCTGCGGCAAGGCTGGCTTTGTTCGCTCCCAGAGGTACTTGGCGATCAGCTCGCTGGTGGAGTTCTCCAGGCCGGGGATCTCATTCAGGCAGCGGTGGTCAAGCTGGTCGATGATCGGCTCGACGATCTTCTTGATGACGCCGAAGTCCATCACCAGCCCTGTATGCTCGTCAACGCTGCCTTCCACGTGGATGTCCACGCGATAGCTGTGCCCGTGCAGGTTGCGGCACTTGTGGCCGGCCGGCAGGTTCGGCAGCGTGTGGGCAGCCTCGAAGGTGAATGTCTTGACGAGTTCAGCTTTCATGTCAGGCTCCAGGCTTCAGACTCCAGGCTTCAGGAACGGCAGCAACAACGGCCTGCATTGCTTTTCATCATTCTCTTGTCAGGCAGAGGATCTTTTGGCCAGCCAACTGGCAGCCCCCGCCGGGAGGCGGGAGATCCCCCTGCTTCCGCAGGGGGCTTCCTATCAGGCGCTTCAACAATGTCTTTGCTGAGAAATCCTCTTGCCTTACAATAATTCACAATTCGCAATTCGCAATTCGCAATGCCTACACTCCGCGGTCTTTGTCCGGCCAGATGATCTTGTGCAACTGCAGGCCCAGGCGGATGTCCTGAAGGTCCTGGCAGATCCATTCAGCCAGGCTCGCTGGGTCCAGCACCGAGGCCACCGGCGAAAGAATCACCGTGCAGCGATGCGTCAGTGCATACTGCTGGATCGTCTGGCGGGCGAATTCGTAATCGCTGCGGCCGGCGACGACGAATTTCACTTCGTCCGTCTTTCGCAGCAGCGGGACATTCTCCCACCGCATCTGGCTGGTCTGGCCGCTCGAAGGACACTTGATATCGATGATACGAATCACGCGCTCATCGAGGATGGATATATCAAGCGATCCATTGGTCTCCAGCAGCACCTCGTAGCCGGCTTCACATAACTGATGCAGCAGTTCCGCAGCCGGCTCCTGGGCGAGCGGCTCGCCGCCGGTCAGTTCCACCAGGCGGCAGCGCAACTCGCGCACGCGCGCCAGCACCTGCTCAAGGGTCATCTGCGCGCCTTCGTCCCAGGCGTAGGCGGTATCGCACCACGAGCAGCGAAGGTTGCAGCCAGCCAGGCGGACAAAAGTGCAAGGCCGGCCGCTCCGCGTGCCCTCGCCCTGGATGCTGAGGAATATCTCGTTGACCAACAGGCTGGACGACATGCGATTATTGTAACACAGGCGCGACGGGCTTAGGATAAGCGGTATGAAAAACAGAGGGCTGTTGGCCATCCTCGCATTGGCGCCAATACTGCGGCTGGCGCTGCTGTGGGCGGCGTACGAACCGACCAAACACTGCGAGTTTCAACGGGGCATCTTCGCACCTGATAGCCTGGGCTATTTGTTCTTGGCGCACAGTCTGGTCCAGAACGGTGAGTTTACGCAAGACAGCCAGCCGGAGGTCTTCCGCACGCCGGGCTATCCCTGCTTCCTGTCAACGATGATGCTCCTTTGGCCGGATCGGCAAGGCTTGGACTTGGCGGCCGCCCTAGTCGTCCAGATTCTGCTGGATTGCCTGCTGGTACTACTGACGTACCTGTTGGGCAAGGAGCTTCTGTCGCGCCGGCTGGGCCTGTGGGCGGCGATGCTCCAGGCAATCTCTCCGCTCGCGATTGCGTATTCCTGCCGAATCCTTTCAGACAGCCTCTTTGCACTGCTGATTACTGCCGCACTCTGCGCAGCGGTGCGATACTTCAAGCTTATTCGAGTCGGAGTTGTTGACCGGGCGATTCTGAAGTCTGCAAAAGATCGAGCTCCGGAGAGGCAAAAGGATTTAGCCGGGGACGCAGCCCCCGGAACCGAGCCTCCTAAAGAACCAAGCCACGAAGGGGCGCAAGATGCCCCTATCGTTTCTTCGGCGCACGAGCATGGCGGGAAACAGCGCCCGCCATGCCACCCCGCCAATTGGCCAAAATGGCTGATCGCCTGTGCTTTGCTGCTGGCGCTGGCATGCTACGTCCGGCCAATCGGCATCGCCATTTCGGCGGCGTTCATAGCGGTTGTGCTCGTCTATCAATGGCAGGTGCGGCGGGCTGTCCTCATGGCTGGCGTTATCGCACTGTGCCTGCTGCCGTGGGTCGCACGTAATTGGTCTGCCGCCGGATACGCGGGTTTCTCGGACGTCACCGGCCGGGGCTTACTTGACTATACCGCAGCCCAAACGCTGGCAGAGGCAAAGAGTGTTTCCCGCCAGCAGGCGGTGGAAATCTTATACGCCGATGCGCCGGATGAAACCCACTCAGCCGGCGAGATGAACGCCTTTCGCATGAGGAAGGTGCGGGAGGTCTTTGCCCGCTATCCTATGCGATTCGTGAAGGTGCAACTCGTCGGCGATTTTGCGTTCTGGCTGCCGGGCGCAGCCGATGTGTTGGAAGTGGCCGGCCTGACGACCGGCCAGCGAGGCACGCTGAAGGTTCTGCACGAGCAGGGCCTGCTGCCAGCCATCGCCAATTACTTTGGCGGCAACGTGCGGGCGATTGTCCTGAGCATCCCACTGTGCCTGATCGACCTGGCCAGGCTCGTCGGCATGCTCTTGCTTGTAATATTCTCCATCAGAACCAAATGGCCGGCTGAGGTTTGGCTGATGATCCTGCTGGTAGGCATTTCGTTCCTGATGCCCGGCCCGGCCTCGCATCCGCGATTCCGCCTGGCGTTTGAACCCATCCTGAGCATAGCAGCCGCCGCGGAGTGTCTTCTGCTACTTGAGCGAAGAAAGCCCAGCGAGAACTTCATCAA
>CAYQJH010000137.1:0-9389 GCA_964417755.1 uncultured Planctomycetaceae bacterium | reverse complement strand
GAACCCGTACTACGGCAAGAGCATGCTCGAGTGCAAGGACAAGCAGTTGACCCTGCCCGCTACGGGCGCTTCGAGGTAACAGCATGATCGCCAGACTGATCGACTGGTGCATCCATAACCGGGCGATGGTGCTGCTGCTGACGCTGTTCTTGATCGTAGCCGGCGTCTGGGCCGTCTTCACGATCAAGCTCGACGCCATTCCCGACCTGTCCGACGTGCAGGTGATTGTCTCGGTCGATTACACGGGGCAATCGCCGCGCATCGTCGAAGACCAGGTGACCAACCCGCTCACGCGAGCGATGCTCGCCGTGCCCAAGGCCAAGGTCGTGCGCGGCTACAGCATGTTCGGCACGAGCTTCGTCTACGTCATCTTTGAGGATGGAACCGACATCTACTGGGCCCGCAGCCGGGTGCAGGAGTTCATGAACTCAGCCAATCTGCCGGCGGGCCTACAGCCGCGACTTGGGCCCGATGCCACTGGCGTCGGCTGGATCTATGAGTACGTGCTGGTCACGGGCAAGTATTGTCCGGATCATCCTAATGGCCTGTGGCACGACCCGGCGACGGACAAGTGGTACGCCGATCCGTCGCAGGCTGGGAAGGATCGCGATGTCCAGCGACGGCTGGTCCGCCATCGCGTCTTCCACGACACGAAGTATGTGTACGCCGACAGCCTGACAGGCCAGCGATATGAGCGCCAGGAAGACGCGCCGGATTCTGCGCGCGAAAGACTGCGGAAGGTCGAAATCGCCAAGGGCTACGACCGCTGCCCGCTGGACGGCCAGGAGCTCAAGGCCAGCCAGCAGGACCTGGCAAAGTTGCGCAGCCTTCAGGATTGGCTGCTGCGATACGAGCTCAAGCCCGTCAGCGGCGTCAGTGAAGTCGCCAGCATCGGCGGGTTTGAGAAGCAGTACCAGGTCGTCATCGACCCCGTAAAGTTGCAGGCCTACAACATTTCGATCAATGACGTTCGCGAATTGCTGGAGAAGTCCAACCTGAATGTGGGCGGGCGGGTTCTGGAATTCAGCGAGCGTGAATACGCCGTGCAGGGGCTGGGCTATCTCGGCACGCTCAGCGATGAACAAATCGCCGCCGCCCGCGCCGCCGGCAAAAGCCTGGAAGAGGCCCGGACCGAGAAGGTGCTGGCCGACCTGCGGAAGGTAGCCGTCGGCACTGGCCCGCAGGGATCGCCGATCTATCTCTCGGACGTCGCCGACATACGCCTTGGCCCGGAGATGCGTCGCGGGGCGCTGGACTGGAACGGCGAAGGCGAGACGGTCGGCGGGATCGTCGTCATGCGATTCGGCGAGAACGCCCGCACGACGATTCAGAATGTCCGCGAGAGACTCGCGGAGGTCGAGAAGTCGCTGCCGCCAGGCGTGGCTATAGAAGTCGGCTATGACCGCAGCGACCTGATCGACCGGGCGGTGGGCACGCTGACCAAGACGCTCATCGAAGAAATGACCATTGTTGCGCTGATCTGCATCATATTCCTGCTGCACGCCCGCAGCGAACTGGTAGCTGTCTTCGTCGTGCCCACCGGCGTGCTGGCCAGCATCCTGCTGATGCACCTGCTGGGCATCAATGCCAACGTGATGAGCCTGGGCGGCATAGCGATCGCCATCGGCGTGATGGTTGATAGTTCAATTGTCATGGTCGAGAATTCGCATAAGCACCTGGATCGAGAGGAAGAGCGCCTGCATGCCGCCAAGGCTGCCGGCCTGCCCGCCGAGCCCCGGCCGCGCACAGCCATCATCGCCGAGGCCGCCAAGGAAGTCGGCCCCAGCCTGTTCTTCGCGCTGCTGACGCTGACAGTGAGCTTCCTGCCCGTGTTTGTGCTGGGCGATCAGTCCGGCAGGCTCTTCAAGCCGCTGGCGTTTACCAAGACCTTCGCGATGTTCGCCGCCAGCTTCCTGGCTATCACCATCATCCCCGTGCTCATGAGCCTGCTGATTACCAGCAACGTGCTGCCCAGGCAGTGGCCATGGTGGCGGAACCTGATCCTGACACTGGCGCTGATGATCGTGCCGGCTGTCCTGCTGCTGTTCATACCGTATCCGCGATTCGGCGAGTATCGCCACTGGTTTGCATTGGCGTGGTTCATCCTCATGGGCATGCTGCTGGTTCCGCAGAAGATCATCCATGAAAACGCCAACCCGATCTCCAAGCTTCAGCAGTGGCTGTATCAGCCGTTCTTCGTCCTAGCGATGCGCTGGCGATGGCTGGTGCTGATCCTGGCTGTGGCGGCGGTGGCCAGAATCGTCATACCCTCCAGCCGGATGGGCAGCGAATTCATGCCGCCCCTGGAAGAGGGCGACCTGCTGTACATGCCGACGACCGATCCGGGCATCAGCATGACCAAGGCCCGCGAACTCCTTCAGCAGACCGACAAGCTCATCAAGCAGTTCCCGGAAGTGCAAAGCGTCATGGGCAAGATCGGCCGGGCCGAGACCGCCACCGACCCTGCACCCGTAAGCATGTTCGAGACGACGATCATGCTCCATCGCGACAAGAACAAGTGGCGGCATGTTCCGCATGGCCGCGGCTCCCGGCCGATCACGGTGGACGAGTTGGTGTATGGCTACGAGTTGCCCATCGAGGGCGGCCAGACCCGCCACGTGCGGGGCCTGAACGAAGTGGTCCAAGTGCCAGGCCTGACCAACTCATGGACCATGCCGATCCGCACTCGCATCGACATGCTGTCGACCGGCATCAAGACTCCGGTGGGCGTGAAGATCATGGGGCCGGACCTGGCGACCCTGTCGGAACTGGCGGCGCAGGTGGCGCAGGTCATCAAGACCGACGAGCGGACCGGCAGCCACACCACCAGCGCCTATGCGGAGAAGAACCTGGGCGGCTCGTACCTGGACATCGTCATCGACCGCGACAACATTGCACGCTACAACCTCTCGGTCAAGGACGTGCAGGATGTCATTGCGACCGCTCTTGGAGGCATGGCCGTCACGCAGACGGTCGAAGGGCTGGAGCGATATACCGTCAATCTTCGCTACGCCCAGGAATTGCGGGACAGCATCTCCAGTCTCAAACAGACGCTGGTCGCCACGCCCAGGATGGGGCAGGTGCCGCTGGAGCAACTGGCGCACTTCGATATTCGCAGCGGCCCCGACATGGTTCGCAGCGAGAACGCCAGGCCGTCGAGTTGGGTGTTCATCGACATCGCCGATGTCGACGTCGGCACGTACGTGGAGAATGCCCGCCAGGCCGTCGCGGAGAAGGTCGCTCTGCCGCAAGGCTATAGCATCGTCTGGTCCGGCCATTACCAGTACATGCAGGAGGCCAACAGCCGCCTGGCGGTGGCCATCCCGATGACATTCGTGCTGATTGTGCTGCTGCTGTACCTGGGCAGCCACAGTTGGCTGCGGGTGGGCATTATCCTGCTGGCAGTGCCCTTTAGCCTGGTCGGCGCATTCTGGTTTACGTACCTGCTTGGCTACAACATGTCGACGGCTGTGTGGGTGGGCATCATAGCGCTGGCCGGCCTCGATGCCGAGACAGGCATGGTGATGCTGCTGTACCTCGACAACAGCTTCGAGCGGTTCCGCCGCGAGGGCAGGATGCGAAACGCCTATGATTTGTGGCATGCAGTCCACGACGGCGCGGTCAAGCGGATTCGCCCCAAGACAATGACGGTGGCTACTGCGTTCATCGGCCTGGTGCCGTTGCTGTGGGCCAGCGGCGCCGGCGCCGATACGATGCGCCGCCTGGCAGCCCCGATGATCGGCGGCCTGGTGACCAGCTACCTGATGGAATTGCTGATCTACCCCGTGATCTTCTACACAGCCAAGAAGTTCGCAATGCGCAAACAATTCGCCGGCATGACTGCTTCCTAGTCGCGAAGGCCGCGGTTGCCGTTGCCCTCTTGCTGTTGTCGTTGCTTTTTGTCGTTGCTTTCGCCGTTCCTGAAGCCTGAGGTCTGAAGCCTGAAGTCGGTTGTTGCCGTTGCTGTTGCCGTTCCGGGAGTCCCAAGCCCGGAGCCGGAAGCCGGCCGTTGTCGTCGTTGCCGTTCCTGAAGTCTGAGGTCTAAAGCCTGAAGCCTTCTTTTTCTAACAGGAGATCCAAAGATGAAACGATTGACAAGTCTAGCAATCCTCGCGATCTGTGCGGCAGTAGTGCTGCTGATAGGTTACAGCGTAGCGGAAGACCGCAGGGGCGGCCGCACGGAAGACGACCACGGGGGCCGCAGTGGCATGCACCACATGACGTCCACCGCGCCTGGGACGATGATGTGCGACATGAAGACATGCCAGGAGCACATGGCCAAGATAGAGCAGGCCATCAAGTCCCTCGATTCAGCGAAGCAGGCCAGCGACAAGGGCGATGCCAAAGCCGCATCTGCCGACATAGACAAGGCGGCAGCGCTGCTGAAGGATGTCCAGGGCTCGATGAAGAAGATGATGGGCCAGGTCACTACCGCCGCAGCCGGGCAACCTGATGGCGTAAAGGTGGTCAACATCCGTTGCCCGATAAAGGGCCTGAAGATCGATCCCAACAACGTGCCCGATGTTCTGACACGCGAGTACAAGGGTCAGAAGATCGGCTTCTGCTGCGCAGGATGCCCGGCTGCATGGGATAAGCTGAGCAATGACGAGAAGGACAAGAAGCTCGCCGATGCGATGAAGCCGTAGCGGAATGCATTTTGCCGTTTGTGTCACTGCGCGCTTGCAGACCCGGAAGGAATCCCCCGGCGGAAGCCGGGGGGATTTCCGTGCTCCCGCACGGGGCTTGCTTCATGGGCGCTCAGGCGTGTCCGGCGAGAACCTCGCGTTGGTCGGGTTGCCAGTGGCGGGATTGGCCATTGCAGGCGGGGCCTCGGGCATCGCCGACGGCAGGCTGGCGGCCGACATTGCCACCTGCGGCAGCAGCCCCTTGCGGATATAGATCGGGTGTGTTAATCGGCGAAGCATCGGCAGGCGCGTGGCGAACAGCGCGGCACACAGCAGCACCATTGAACCCTCAGCCCGCAGGGTGAGCAGAATGCCGTCGTTGGGGTCGGCACTGATCGAAGAGAAGTAGCGCGACACGCTGCCGGTGCAGAGGCTGCCAAATGGCACCATGCCCATGAAGGCAATTGTCCAGAGGCTCATCACCCGGCCTCGCTTGTCATCATCCACGACGGCCTGCAGGAAGGTGTTGCTGGCCGACATGGTCAGGGTCATTCCAAAGCCCGTCAGCAGCAGCGTGAGCATCGACAACCAGAGCACGTGCGAGAAGGACAGCAGGATCAGTCCAATACCGAAGCAGCCGGCCGAGGCAGCAATGATGGTCTTGATGCCTCGAATTGACGGCCGGCTGGCCAGGAACAGCACGCCGCCAAGGGCGCCGGCGCCTGATGCGCCCAGCAGCAGGCCCAGGACGTGCGCCTCGCCTCCCAGGACATATTTCGCCAGCACCGGCACCAGCACGCCATAGGAAACGCCTATAAAGCTCGCCATCGCTATAAGCATGAGAATGGTCCGAATAGGCGGCCAGGCAATGGCATATTTGAAGCCCTCGCGGATGCCCTCGAGCACATGCCCGTCTCGCCTGATCGGCGAGGCCGGGACGCGCATTGCCAGCAGTGCGCCGATGACGGCCAGGTAGCTAAGCGCGTTGATCAGGAAGCACGTGGCAGTGTCCAAGACAGCAATGATGCCTCCGGCGATGAGCGGCCCGATAAGGCGAGCGCCGTTGACGAGGGACGAGTTCAGCGCAATGGCATTGCCCAGGTCGCGGCGATCTTCGAGCATGTCCACGGTGAACGATTGCCGCGCCGGCACGTCGAACGAGTTGATCAGCCCCATGACCAGCGAAAGCAGCAGCAAGTGCCAAAGCTCCGCCCGGCCGGTAATGACCAGAAGGAATAGTGCGATGGCCTGGAGCATCGAGAGCACCTGCGTGATGAGCAGGATTCGCTGCCGGCTGTGACGGTCGGCCAGCGCGCCCGTCAGCAGCGGCAGGATGGCTGTGGGCAGTTGCCCCAGCGGCACCAGGCCCGACCAGAACTGGGCTTGCATGCTCGACTTGGCCAACTCGATGATCAGCCAGCCCAGCGCGGTTCCCTGCATCCAGGTGCCGATGACGCTGACGCCCTGGCCCAGGAAGAACAGGCGGTAGTTGCGATGACGCAAGGCGCGGAAGAGGAACTTGACGCCTCCAGGTTGATTGCCGTTTAGTTCAGGCACAGACATACTTTCTCTGTCGCTGCATTATATCCGAAGGGTGAGGAATCGAAGAACATCTTGCCGCAACCCTGGATTGCTTCTCATGTACGATTCTGACACAATACCGCCATGGCGGAGGCGCAGCAAAAACTCCTGGAACAAGTCCTTCAATGTCCCAAGAAGGCCGTCGTCTTGACCGGCCCGGCTGGCTCGGGCAAGACAACGGCAGTTCTGGGATTCTACCGGCGATGGAACGATCTGGCAGAGCCCGGCCGCTGTGTAATTCTTGTTCCTAACGCGCCCGCGGTAAACCATATCAAGCAGCAACTTATACGCTCCAGCGGCCGAGGCGTCGAGATTTCACCGCAAGTGACGACCTTCTCGGGCCTTTGCGGAGATATAGTCGCCGCCGCTCGCCCCAAAGCCAAAGCTATTACTACGTTGGGCCGCCAGATGCTGCTGAGACGAATTGTGAAAGACTTGTGCAGCCGCTGCGAGATCCCGGCACTGGGTTTGGTGGCTGATACGCCGGGGCTGTATGTTGCCCTGGATCGCGCAATTGCCGAGCTGAAGCGAGCAGCGATTGATCCTGTGCAACTGGAGCGGGCGCTATCCGCCTGCGGGCCCGGTGAGCGGCGGCTGGGCGATTTGGCAAGGCCTCAGTCACAGGGTCCAATTGTGGAGGGGTCGCAGCCGTTTTGTGGTGCGGGCGTCTCGCCTGCACGCCCTTTGCATAATCAGGATCTGCAGGCGAGAGCGCCTGCACCACAACTGCCCCCTGCAACTGAGGCCTTACGCGATCTGCTGGCGGTATACCAAGCATATCAATCGCACCTTCTGGAGGCGGATCAATATGACGTGGAGGGCCAGGCCTGGCTTGCCCGCCAGAGCCTTGCGGCAGCCGAATCGGCGAGCCTGGCGGAACTGGGGCTGGGGGCAATGCGGACATTGGCGGTGGATGGCTTTACCGATTTCACGCCTACGCAGCTTGATATTCTCAAGTTGCTGTCCGTCCGGCTGGAGAAGTTGCTGATCACGCTGCCAATTCAGGCAGACGAGCGCCAGCGCCTCTGGCAGTGGAGCGGCAGGACTCTATCGGCCATACTTACGGCATTCGGGGCGACGGCTGAGCAGATCAACATCAGGCCAGGTGATATCTGCCGCCATAATTCGGCAATGGAAGATCCTGCCGGCGAGACGCCGGCACCACAATCGCCGGCACAAGTGCCGGCACCACAATCACCGGCGCCACAGGCGGCCCGGGCAGCTTTGTGGCACAGTATCTTCAACAATTCACGCCCCGCTCCACTAGAAGATGCCTCTGGGCTAAGCGTTGTCGCCGCCAGCGGAATCGAAGCTGAAGTAGCAGCCGTCGCGCGGCGGATCAAGAGAGAATTGCTGGCGGGGCTGGAGCAACCGACTACAAATGGCCGATTGCGAATTGCCGTCCTGGCGCGTTCTCTGGAGGCATATCGGCCTGTCATCTCACGCGTCTTTCGACAGCATGGTATCGCTATCAAGGGCTGGCCGACACCATTGACTGATGTGCCGGTTGTTTCGTTCGCCCTGGCGGCGGCTGAGGTCGCCCCCGAGTTCCATTACCGCAGCGTCCTGAAGGTGATCAAGAGCAGTTATTTCGACCCGTCGGCGCTGGGCGATTTCGATTCTTCGTCAGTGGCGGCCGCCGAGATGATCATTCGCCGCGGCAATGTGCTTTCGGGCAGGGCAAGCTTCGCCCAGGCGGCAGGGCGGCTGCTGAACCAAATGCGGCGGGCTGAAGAGAACGCACGCGTTGATGGCGAGCAGCCCGTCGATGCCCTGCCGCAGATTGGGGTGGCGCAGGTTCAGTCCGGCGCTGCCATGCTTGAGCAACTCTTCGCGCTGTGCGAATCGGTCAGCTTAAATGAAATCGTCAACCGGCTGAACCTGAAATCGGCGGCGATGCAAAATGGCGATGACGAGATCATCGCCCGTGATCTTCGGGCACTGGACCAGTTGGAGCAGGCACTGTCGCAGATCGGCGCCTCGGCGGATGGTCGGCTGCCAGGCATCAGTGAACTGCAAGAGTTACTTTCAGCGGTCTCGTGCGCGGCCCCTCGCGGCAGCTGGATGGTGGACGTGCTGGACGTGCTGGATGCCCGTGCAATTCGATACGATCATGTTTTCCTGATCGGCTGCAGCGAGGGGCAGTTTCCGCTGCAGGCGGCTGAGGGGGCTCTGCTGAACGAAGCCGACAAGCTTCGCCTGGCCTCAGCCGGTCTGCACCTGGACAGCAGGAGCGACTTGCTGGGCCGGGAGATGCTGCTGTTCTACCTGGCGATCTCGCGAGCCGATCGTGCTCTTACCGTGAGCTACCTTCAGTCCGACGGCGGCGGGAGGGTCAAGGGCCCAGGGAGCTTTCTGCAATACCTGCTGAACCTGCATGGCGGCCTGGAGGCCTTAAGAAAGGCGGGGCGGGTCAGCGTTATTCCACCCGGCGACATTGTGCCCTCGCCCGAAGATGCCGTTTGCGCGGATGATGCTTTCAATGCAGCCGTGGCGGGCTTGTTTCAGGAAACCCCCGCCCGAAGGCGGGGGACGCAGTGCCAAGATGCTTCTTTCGATGATCTTCTGGCCTTTTCCGCCAACCATCGTCAAGAGCAGCTTGCTCGTGCCATGCACGGCATCTGGGCTCGGCATCGGCGATGGACGGCGGGGCCATGCAACGAGTTCGACGGCAGGCTGAGCGATGCTGATCTGCTGAAGTCTCTGGCCGGCAAATTCGCCGGCTCCGGCGGCGAGGCGCTGTCCGCCAGCCAGATCAACACGTTTGGCCAATGCCCCTGGCTGTTCTTCGCCAGCTATGTCCTGAAGCTTGCGCCGCTGCAAGAGCCTCAGCGCCAGCTTGAGGCCGTCGCATGGGGTATCTTCTGCCACAATGTGCTCTATCGCCTGATGAGCCGGCTGGGCCAACTGCATGGCCTGCCGGTCTCGCTCGTCCAAGTCGATGCCGCGGAGATGGAGGCTGAGCTGGATCTCGCAATCGCGGCTGAGTCCGCGAGGATCGAATCGGTAGCGCCGCCGTATCCCGCACTGTGGCAGCTTCAGCGGCAGCAGATGGCCAGACAATTGCGCGCGTATCTCCCCGAATTGCGGCAAAGCCCGTGGGGCCGCCTTGCCAGCAGTCACTTCGAATTGACCTTCGGCCTGGATGCCCATGGCGGCGAGCCTCGCGATCCCGCCAGCGTC
>CAYQJH010000136.1:9341-9707 GCA_964417755.1 uncultured Planctomycetaceae bacterium | reverse complement strand
TCCTTGCCGGCAGCCTGCTTGCTGAGCAGGACGCCTTTTTCCGCCAGTTCAGCGGCCCGGCTGCCTACCCCGTGTGCATCCAGGACAAACCGGTTGGCCCCGAACGTGTTGGTGAGGATGATATCGCTGCCAGCCTGCACGTACGCGCGGGCGACGCTCAGGACTTCCTGCGGATTGGAGGCGTTCCATATCTCCGGCGGCGATCCGCCGGGCAGGCCCAATTGCTGCAACTGCGTGCCCCAGGCGCCGTCAGTGACACGGACCTTCTTAGCGAGTTCCGCCAGATTCAGTGGCATTGTTATCTCCTACAACAGACCGCAGTTTAGCATGCGGACGCTTGGCTGGCGCAAGGCCGTTCAGGAAGCC
>CAYQJH010000136.1:0-9241 GCA_964417755.1 uncultured Planctomycetaceae bacterium | reverse complement strand
CCCGCCGGAAGGCGGGGGACGCCCCATGCGCAGCATGGGGCGACAACTCAATGTGCTTTCACTTTCACAGACTATCCCCGTGCTTCCGCACGGGGCTTCCTAACAACCATCCCCCTGCTTCCGCACGGGGCTTCCAACAGACTATCCCCGTGCTTCCGCACGGGGCTTCCTCAGCGACGCCTTGTATGCATTGATCTTTGGATCCTCGTGACCTTGCACATATTCAATCGCAGCAGAAAGCTCCTTTTCCGTGAAGACATTCTTCTTGCTGCCCTCGCGGGTCCACCAGTTTCGCCTTATGCGTTCATCATTGAGCGCTCGTGATGCGCGTGCCTTAAGCGTTCCCATCACCTTGCCCGGCGACACATCAGCCGCACTGATAACAATATGTACGTGGTTGGACCGAACCTGAAGTGCATGCACAGCCCAACCATGATAACTTACAGCCTCCAGTATTGCCTCGCGAACAAGGCGTCGCATAGGACCATCCAGAACAATCTCGTCTCCAACGAGTAATTTTCTGGCGAATCCTTGAAGTCTTGGATCGGGCGCATCTATGATCTCGCCGTGCGTGCGGTGACGATCCACATATCCCCGCGAGTCGCCAGGCAGCCAACTCCCATATGTTGTCCAGGTAAGAAAATAAGCTATTGGGGCCACTGTGAGTCCTGGTTTACAAAAGCAACGATGAGCAACGCACGGGCGTAGGAAGCCCCCGCCGGAAGGCGGGGGACGCCCCATGCGCAGCATGGGGCGACAACTCAATGTGGTTTCACTTTCACAGACTATCCCCGTGCTTCCGCACGGGGCTTCCTGGAAAGGTCATTTCTATCCTTTCGCCTTCCACATGGCCGAGCCGCTCTTTTCAATCCACTGGCCCGCGGCAGACGTGAAATCAAGCTCGCCGTTGGCGAAGGTCATGTCCCAGGCACCCCCGTCCAGGCTGCGATGATACATCGACAGGCCGTTCTTGAGTTGCTCGTCGCTGTACTGCGGAAGGGTCAGATACTTGGCGAATCGCTTGGCTGCCTCGGCGTCGGCCTTTCCGGCGCGGCGTGCCTGCTCATACTCAATAGCGGCGATGCCTTCCTTTAGAGCGCTCTTCACCATCTCCGCCACAGCCGGCCCGCCCGCGCTGCCAACGGCATTATATGTCCAGTTGACAAAGTGCGTGATGACCGTGCTGGCAAGCGAACTGGCCACCGCGCCGATCTGGTGATGCTTGACATCTTCATCGCTGCTCATCGTAAAGGGCAGCAGGCCGGCATTTGGGCCCAACGTGCCAAGGATAAAACAGCCCAGCCCCAGGTATGTGTTAGGCTCCAGGATCGCGTTGGAGCCGATGAACGAGCACTCCATAACGACCGGCTGATCCTTGGTCCCGCGTATCAGCGAGCCGCCGCCGAGCATCGGAATAGCCGGCAGCGAAACATCCTTGCCATCAACCTTGACCGTCGTGGGAATGGCCCTCATGTTCATGCAAGCGCCGGCCATGTGCATGGACATCAGGTAAACGTCGACATTCACATCATGGAACGTGCCGCCGATGATTGTGCCGTAGCGGGCGTGTACGTTGGTCACATCCGCAAACGGGCTGACGATCGTCTGCCGCGCCAGCGAGGAATTCTTCATCGCCGCGCATTGCAGGTTGGAGCTGTCCCCCACCGTCGTGTTCTCTATCCGGCACGAGCGCACAATGCTCTGCCCGCCGACGCTGCCGCCGCTGATGATGCTGCGATAGACGCTGGCGCCAGCGCCGACGGTGCAATTTTCCAGCACGCTGTTCCACACTTCCGCGCCCGCTTCAACCGTCACACCACGACCAATCTTGCAGCCGGGCGCGATGAACGCGTCCTTGGCGATCTTGGCTGAGGGATCGATCTGCGGCGGGCCGTCGGCGCCCTTGACACTGCCGGTAGGCAGCGCAACCTTCGCCGCCGGCACGGGGTCGTTGAACTGGAACAACTCTTCTTCGGAGACTTGTTTCACCATCGCATCAGGCGCCACCGCCAGCACGCGGGCGAAGTTCGGATGCGTCCACTTGCCGCCCTGCTGCAACCAGCCGACCGGCCGGCCATCCTTGAACTGCCAGATGCCGCTTTCGAGGTGCGCAATAAGCAAGGCGTGGCAATGGCCGATCCACTTTGGATAGCCAAGCTTCTGCTTGTCGTGCGGGATGCTCAGGTCCACACGGTTCTTATGGGCCATTGCCTTGGTGATCTCGATGGCGACCTTGATCGCCTCGACAACTATAGTGTCGGCGAGATGTTTGCGAGCGGGTTCGAGCGCCTCGTGCAGCCGCTGTACCATCTTCATTACTGCATCAGGCGCGTATGTGAAGACCCACCCGCCCTGCCGCTGCTTTGGCCCCAGGCCTATCGAAAGCTCGCCGGGCATGACCAATCCGCGCGTCAGATCGCCCTGGTAGCCGGCCAGCGAAAACGGCATCACGTACGTCGTACGGTCGTCATTGACCAATTCATCGTCGCTGTGATGCGGCGCCGGCGATTGTCCAATCACCTTCGTCCAGGGCACGACGAAGCAGCACGGTCCAAGTTCGATCTGCTCGTGGCTGAGCAGGGAGTCGCGCCACAGGCCGGCGCTCTTGCCAAAGCCCTTGAGCACGCCGCCTTCCTGCGGAAGCAACTTGCCGGAATTGGTGGAGTTGATCGAGTTCACGCCATACTTGCTGACGTGCGGCAGGTCAATCGTGCCGGTGACCTTGAGCTTGCCGCTTGCAGCGTCGAAGGCCAGCAAGTGGAACTTGTTGGAAAAGATGCCTTCGAGATATCCGCGACGATCAATGGTGGTGTGATGGCCCAGATACGCCTCGCTGATCTCGGTTGGCCCGCTGATCGTGACATGATGCTCGCCATTTGTGATGATGATCTTGGCGTTGGTTATCGTGCAATTCTCGCCGAACCGGCAGTCCTGCATCCATGTATCCGTCGCAATGCTGCCGGCGCCGATTGAAGTATCGATCAGCGTGCAGCCGCTGACTTTTGCGCCTGGGCCCACCGCCGGTTGGTCCGCCGCACGGACGACGCATCGCCCGGCAGCATCGCACTTATGGCTGTGACCATGGCCTTGCGAAACGAGGATCGTATCGATCACGCTTGCGCCCGGCGCAATGGCGGCGTCATGCAGCCGGCTGTTGCGTATCACCGCGCCGCTGCCGACGCTTGTCCGCGAGCCTGTGAGATAGCTCGATCCTGAAATCTCGGCGTCCTTTGCGATCTTCGAGCGATCCACATCCGCAGCCAGGCAACGTTCGTCAATCACTTTCACAATCCTCCGCCACAGGCGGCGCTAGAGTAACACTTGTGAATTCAGCCTGCGGAAACAGCTTATTTCAGGCTTCCCTATTATTGTCTGTCAATCTGAACAGGAAGCCCCCTGCGGAAGCAGGGGGATCCCCCGCCTCCCGGCGGGGGCTTCCAAATGATTCATCACATGCTGCTGGATTATCGTCAGATGGGCCAAAGATGCAAGAGGCACCGGCAATGCCTCGACACCCGGCTTCCGCCATCGTACTATCGCGGTGGGACGTTTTACTCGATAGAATTTCCCAGCCACTTGTTATGACGTAAGGCCGTCGATGTCAGAGAACACTGCCAAGTTGAAATTGCTCTGGGCGTTCATGCAAGGCCAGCGCCTGCGCTACTTCTGCGCCATCGGCGCGATGCTGATCGCAACGCTCATCCAGTACGTGCCGCCCCTGATCGGCGCAGCCGCCATCGATTTCGTAATCCAGGGCAAGCCCCTGAACGCCCCGTCGTGGCTTCAGGAACTGGTGGCTGCGATGGGCGGGCGCGAAATGCTCGCGAGGTACTTTTTTCTGATTGCGGGAGCCATCGTTACGCTGAGTGCTCTAAGCGGGCTCTTCCACTATTTCAAGGGGCGCCTCAGCGCCCAGGCCAGCGAGGCCATTGCGCGGCGGCTGCGTAATCGCCTGTACGAGCACCTGCAGCGCCTGCCCTGCTCTTATCATGATCGCACTGACACAGGCGATCTTGTCCAGCGTTGCACCAGCGACGTGGAAACCGTCCGTTCGTTCCTGGCGATGCAGGTGGTAGATCTGGCCCGCGCGGTGCTGATGGTCCTGACGGTCCTGCCATTCATGCTGGCGCTGAGCGTTCGACTGACGCTGCTGGCGATGGCGCTCTTCCCGCTGATCATCGGTTTTTCTGTGGTGTTCCTGTCGCGCGTAACCAAAGCCTTCAAGATCTCCGACGAGGCTGAAGGCAAGATGACCACCGTCCTGCAGGAGAACCTCACTGGCATTCGCGTGGTGCGGGCCTTCGCGCGGCAGGAGTTCGAGTGCGGCAAGTTCGCCAAGGCCAACGCCCACTTCCGCGACACGACGATCCGCCTGATAAACCTGATGGCCTGGTATTGGTCATGCTCGGATTACACCTGCCACCTGCAGAACGCCCTGGTGCTGGTGATGGGCGGGCTGTGGGTCATGCAGGGCCAGGTGGACGTGGGAACCTTGTTCGCCTTTACGCTGTACGAGGGCATGCTGCTCTGGCCGATCCGCCAGTTGGGACGCCTGCTGACCGAGCTGGGTAAGACGAT
This sequence comes from uncultured Planctomycetaceae bacterium, assembly GCA_964417755.1. Taxonomy (GTDB): domain Bacteria; phylum Planctomycetota; class Phycisphaerae; order SM23-33; family SM23-33; genus CAYQJH01. Next base: position 4,663 of record CAYQJH010000136.1, on the reverse strand, counting down.
GGTCTCGATGGGTCGCCTGGCGGAGATTCTGCGCCAGCACAACGAAATTGGCCAGCCGGCGCCCGAAGTGATACAGGCCAATGCCGCGGACGCCGTTGCACGTGGCGTGGGCGTCTCGCCCACATGTATGGCAAGTGGCGCGGACGTCTCGTCCGCGTGTAGTAGTACTGCCAGCAACACCAACGACAGCCGCATCTTTTCGGAAAAGATATCTGCAGGACGAATGGGCGACGCATTCGCATCAAGCGTCTTGCCCCGGCCGCGATATGCCGGCGCAATATCATTCCAAAACTTGACGTTCTCCTACGACGGCCAGCGCAACGTGCTATCCGATGTAAGCTTCGACGTGCCTGCTGGCTCCACATTGGCCATCCTTGGGCCTTCAGGCTCCGGCAAGAGCACGCTGATCCAATTGCTCCTGCGGCTGTACGAATACCAACATGGGGCAATCACCATCGACGGCCATGAACTGCGCCAGATGCCCCGAGAGGTCATGCGCAGCCAGATCGGCGTGGTGCTGCAGGAGCCTTTCCTCTATTCCAAGAGCGTCCGCGACAACATTAGCCTGGCCGCCCACGTCGGCGACGATGGAGTCGTCGAGGCTGCCTCGGCGGCCGCCATTCACGAATCGATCCTCACATTCGAGAAGGGCTACGACACCATCGTCGGCGAGCGCGGCGTGACGCTCTCGGGCGGCCAGCGCCAGCGTGTTGCCTTGGCCAGGGCTATCCTCAAGAAGCCACCGATCCTGATTCTGGACGATGCCCTCAGCGCCGTTGACACTCGAACCGAATCGGTCATTCTCGGCGCATTGCACAACCGCCGGGGCAAGCACACAACGCTGGTCATCGCGCATCGCCTCTCCACGCTGATGCAGGCCGACAAGATCATCGTGCTCGAACACGGGCGCGTTGTTCAGTCCGGCAGTCATGAACAATTGCTGGCCGAGCAAGGTTTGTATGGCCGGCTGTGGCGAATCCAGAGCAGCCTTGAAGAAGACCTTCGCGAGGAATTTCAGGCCAACGGCCAAGGCAGGTGCAGCCATGCCTGAAGCCACCTTGATGGAAGAGGAATTCGCCGGCCAGTTGAACCTCGGCCTGTGGAAGCGCGTTCTGCGATACGCCTGGGTGCTGCGGAAGTACTTTATCCCGCTGCTGATCGTCTCAGCCGCCACAGCCGCCCTGGACGCGGCCATGTACCTGGCCATTCGCGGCTTGATCGACGAGGCCGTTGCCAAGCATGCCGATGGAGTATGGCGATTCGGCATGTTGTTCGTCGCCATGGTTACCGCGCAGGTTGTATGTGTATGGGCATTCATAGTGCTGGGAGGCAACGCCGGCCAGCGCATCACCCACGATATTCGCCGAGACGTGTTCGCCCGCTTGCAGGAACTTTCCTTCAGCTACTACGACCGCCGGCCGGTCGGCTGGCTGATGGCCCGCGCCACAAGCGACTGCGGGCGCCTGGGCCGGCTGCTGGCTTGGGGCATGCTGGACCTCTGCTGGGGGTCATGCATGATGGTGGCACTCCTGATCGTCATGCTTGCCGTGAATTGGAAGCTCGCGATGATCGTGCTTTGCGTCGTGCCACCGCTAGCGCTGGTCAGCAAGAAGTTCCAGGCCCTGCTGCTGCGCAGCTCCCGGCAGATGCGCAAGACCAACTCGCTGATCACGGGCGCCTACAACGAAGGCATTGTCGCGGTCCGCACGACCAAGACGCTCGTTCGCGAGGAAAGCAACCTTCGCGAGTTCCAGCAACTGACATCGCAGATGTACGATCAGTCCCTGCTCAACGCGACGCAGTCGGCCAAGTATCTGCCGATCGTCCAGACGCTTGGGTCGGTGGGGATGAGCCTGGCGCTGTGGTTCGGCGGCATATCGACCATGCAGGGCATGATGAGCATCGGCACGCTGTTCCTGTTCATCAATTGCGCAGCCAGGTTCTTTGATCCGGTTCAGGAAATGGCACGTGTATTGACCGAGGTCCACGCGGCCCAGGCATCGGCTGAGCGCGTGATGGGCCTGGTGGAAACCCAGCCGGAGATAAAGGACTTGCCGGAAGTGAAGGCAGCCATTGCGGCGCAGGGTGGGCATCTTGCTTGCGACGAAGTGTGTCGCACTGCCCGCGAAGAAGAATCGTGTCGCGGGCATCTTGCCCGCGCGTACCGCGGGCGTCCCGCCCGCGAAGAGGAATCGTGGCGTGGGCGTCTCGCCCGCGAATCCGAAAACACCCAGGGCAAAATGCCCTCGGTACGCGCGGGCGAGACGCCCGCGACACGCAATGACAAGCTTGCCATCGACGGCCTGCCGGACCGCATCGGCGAGATTGTCTTCCGCAATGTGAGCTTCACCTACGACAAGACGTCCCCGGCAAGAAATGTGCTGGAGGACTTCAGCCTCACCGTGCGGGCCGGCCAGACGGTCGCACTGGTAGGCCCAACCGGCGGCGGCAAGAGCACCATCGTAAGCCTGCTCTGCCGCTTCTACGAGCCTACGTCAGGCGAGATTCTTATCGACGGGGTTGACTATCGCCATCGCAGCCTGCACTGGCTGCAATCCAACCTGGGCATCGTGCTCCAGACACCGCACCTCTTCAGCGGCACCATCCGCGAGAACATCCGCTACGGCCGGCTGAGTGCCAATGATGACGAGGTCGCCCAGGCGGCCCGGCTGGTCAATGCCGAGCCGTTCATCCTCGCAAGCGAGAACGGCTACGACAGCCAGGTCGGACAGGCCGGCAGCAGGCTCTCCACCGGCCAGAAGCAGCTTATCTCGCTGGCGCGGGCTGTGCTGGCCAACCCGAAGCTCTTCGTGATGGACGAGGCCACTTCGTCCGTCGATACCGAGACCGAGCGCCTGATCCAGCACGGGGTGGAGATGATCCTCAAGGGGCGGACGAGCTTCGTCATCGCGCACAGGCTGTCGACCATCCGCAGCGTCGACCACATCCTGGTGATAGACCACGGCAGGATAGTTGAGCAAGGCACGCATCACGAACTCATTCTGCAACGCGGGCGGTACTACGAACTGTACACCAACCAATTCACACAGGAAAAGCAGGATCAATTGCTGCGGGATGAGCGAATTGCCCAGGACAGGACTTGAACCTGCATGATCTTGCGATCACCAGCCCCTCAAGCTGGCGCGTCTGCCAATTCCGCCACCTGGGCAAGGCTGCATAAACATCCTATGCGAAAACTACCTTATTGTACGAGGCCAGTCCTGTCAAGCGCCGTTGCGCGGCACCCGCAGGAAAACGTCCTTGACAGTCCTCGCCCCAAGCACTACATTCAATAATCTCCGGGCCGTTAGCTCAGTTGGCTAGAGCGCCTGCTCGACACGCAGGAGGTCACTTGTTCAAGTCAAGTACGGCCCAGTAAATCCAAGAGCCATGACCCCAAAAGGTTGTGGCTCTTTCAGTTTTCACGCGGTTCGAGGTGCCTCGTGTCCAAGACGCTTTTTAACGAGGAGCGAACGCAGGCCACGCGGGCGGCCAGGTTCCTGGCTGCTCAGGAACCTTGCTGCCCGGTGATTGTCCATACATCCAATAGCAACGCGGCATCTTTGGATGATGTTCACTCTGGAGGACGCCCGTTCCATTCCATCAACGCCCGCTCAAGCCGTCTCTGATCCCTGCCGGGAAAATCACTGTTCGCGGACCGATGGATTGAACTACCGCCATCATGCGTCCACCCCTGGCGCGCGGGCCTTCTTAAGTCGGATGCGGCAGATGGCTGCCTGAATCTTGGGTCTGCTGCCGGCTGGTTTCCAGCTCCGTCTTCAGCGAGGCGAATTTCATCAGGTCCTTCATTGAGACTATGCCCGCCAGGCGACCCTCTTCCACGACCATCAGGTGGCTGACATTGTTCTGGTTCATCGCCGACAAAGCAGCCATCGCATCCTCCCTGCTGCTGATGGTGTTCTGCGGCCCGATGTTCTGCACCAGTTGACCCACCGCAACGGAGCCCCACTGCTGGCGCGGAATGCCCTGAATCTTCTGCGTGGCTATCGAGCCGGCCAACTGACCATCGCCAGCGGCAACGGGGAACATCTGGTAGTGATAGCGGTAGACGTAGTCCTCCACGAAGTCGGCTATGCTCAGGTCCGCCGGCACGACAACCGGGTTTGGGTTCATCACCCGCGCTATGGAAACACCTGAGAGCGTCTGTCGGGTGAGGACCTGCTGGTAGCCCTGCCGGGCGGCGAACCTGACGAACATGCCGATCAGGAACCACCACATGCCAGCTATGAACGCCCCCGCCAGCACGTGGAGCACGCCCAGGAAGATCAAGGCTGCCCCGAAAAACGAGCCGGCCTGAGAGGAGACCTTGGTTGCCCAGCGGAGGTTGCCCTTCCAGCCCCACAAGGCTGACCGCAGCACCCGGCCGCCATCCAGCGGAAATGCGGGAACCAGGTTGAATATCGCCAGCAGGACGTTGATTGACGCCAGCCAGCCCAGCACAGCCGGCAGCGCGAGCAGGCCGCTCAGGGCGGTCACCGCTATCGTGCACAGAAGGAACAGCCCGCCAAGGATGAAGCTGGAGATAGGCCCTGCGATGGCCATCCAGAACTCGCTCTTGGCGCGAGGAGGCTCCTCGGCCATCTCGGCCATGCCGCCAAGGAGGAACAGCGTTATCCCCTTCATCGTCAGCCCGTAGCGGCGG
>CAYQJH010000135.1:0-9892 GCA_964417755.1 uncultured Planctomycetaceae bacterium | reverse complement strand
GCCTCGGCGACGAGCACGAACTGCTGCTGGAGCTTAGCGATGAGGCCAAGCAGTTCCTGATCGACAAGGGCTTTAATCCGGACTTCGGCGCCCGCCCGCTGCGAAGGGCTATCGAGCAGTACGTGGAAGACCCCATCAGCGAGGACGTGCTCCGCGGCAACTACAAGGGCAAGAGCAAGATTACCGTTGTGGTCCGCGGCGCTGGAACCGAAGAGGACCCCAAGCATCTGCATTTCGAGACAGCCGAGGAAACCGGCCCAGCCGGCCAATTGCAGGAAGTGCACGAAGGAACGTAGACCGGCTACCGAATGACCGGTTACCGGAAGACCGGATACCGGATGGCCGGAAACGAGGCTGTTCAGGAAGCCCCCGGCGGAAAGCCGGGGGATAGTCCCGAAGGGACAAAAAGCGACCCCGAAAATATGCAAGATCCTTGCATATCTTCGGGGTCCGGTCTTTTTGACACAGTGGCATTAGCGCACTAATTGTCTTGGAAAATCTCTTGCATGGGCTTGCGGCGCGTCTATAATCGCGGCGTAGTGCAAGAGCATGGCGGACGTACTATGGCGGAAACATTGGCCGGCAGACATGGCTGTCGAAAGGCCTCACTCGGCAAGTGGCTGGGCTTGGCTGGCCTTGCCGGTTTCGCAGCCTTCCTGTTTGTCCAACTCGGTTATGATCATCCCGCCGCCGTCGCACAGGCAACCGGTTCAGCCAGGGCTGGCAATGTTGTCGCTATCGCCGGACAGGTGACAAAGGACACGTACGGCCTGTATCTTGTCGACCTCGATAACAGTACAATAGGTATGTACCAGTGGTTGCCGGAAGGGGCCAAGTCGGGCAAGCTTCGCCTGATGGCCAGCCGCAGCTTTGCGTTCGACCGGCAGTTGGACGAATACAACACCGAGCCTTCGGTGCGAGAAATCAAGGGATACGTCGAGGAGCATCGGCGGATCTCGACGACGCTTCCTGCGTCGCAGCCTTAGCGGGTCCAAGAGCCCCCAAGGAGCAGTAAATGAGTAAGCGGATGTATTACACGGAAGCTGAAACCGCTGCCAAGCTGAAGGTCAGTGCGGAAGAGTTATCGGCCATGGTCAGCCAGCAGAAGCTGCGCGTGTACATGGACGGCCCCAAGAAGATGTTCCGCGCGGATGAAGTCGATGCTGCTGCGCCCAAGACTGCCGAGATCGAGCTCTCGCCGGCTGACACGTCCGACACCATCAGCCTCACCGAGGCTGACACCATGAAGCCGACGAAGGAAGACACAGTAATCACGGCTGAGGGCATCAGCATCTTCGATCATGAGGACTTGGAGATCGAGGCTGCCGACCCGATGGCCAAGACGCAGATTTCGCCGAGCATCGAAGACCAGACATCCATCGAGGGCGTCGGCAGCGGCAGCGGCCTGCTTGACCTGACGCGCGAAAGCGACGACACCTCTCTGGGCGCCGAAGTGCTGGATCATATCGACATTGAAGGCGCGGTGGGTTCCGGCCTGGAAGCGGAAATTCCCGAGCCGGCCGCCTATGCGCCGGCCGCCCCTGAGCCGGTAACAGTGGTCGAGCAGCCGGTCGAGGCCATCGACGCCGGCAGCGGGCTTTACAACGGGTTTGTAATCGGCGCGACGCTGATAATGCTGCTGGTGGGCGCGGTGATGGTGGCGGCGATGTACAATACGCTGCCGGGCTATCTTGAAGGAATGAAAGACAATCTCGCGCTGATGCTGGTGGCGTGCTTTGTCGTGATCGCAATTACCGCGGTGGCTGGCTACACGATGGGCAAGGCCATCGCCCGCCAGGCGGCTATGAAGAAGATGAGCAGCCAAGGGATGACTGCATAAGACATTTCAGCGAACTTCAATAAAGGCCAGGTTAGAAAGGACGGACCCAATGAAGACCTACCTAGGTATCCCACTTGTTGCATGCCTGCTTGCCAGCGTGTTGTTGACCAGCGGCTGCAAAACCCAGTCTGAGTACGATCAACTTCAGGCTCAGGGCCGCAACGCCAATGCCGAACTGGCGCGAACCCAGGAAGCACTGGCGGCTTTGCGAGGCCAGTACGAGACCCTGAAGGGTGAATATGATCGCCTCAAGGCAGAATCTGACAGGAAGGACGGCGTAATCGCCGAGTTGACGAAGGCTCGCCAGGAGCTCCTAGCATTGGTTGACAAGCTGCGCGGAAAGCAGGGCGAAGTTGTCGTTGCCCCGCCGCCACAATTGCCGCTCTCCCTGGATCGAGCTCTGGAAGAATTGGCGACAAGGTACGGCTGGATCTACAAGAATGGAATGGTCAAGCTTTCCTCTGACTTGACCTTCGATCCGGGCAGCGACGATGTAGTTGCCGAGGCTGCCGCCGGATTGAAGGAATTTGCCCAGGTGATGAACACGCCCGAAGCGGCGAGATACAACGTGTATATCGCCGGGCATACGGATGACATTCCGATCAACAAGCCCGAAACCAAGCGCATTCATCCAACCAATTGGTATCTGTCAGTCCACCGCGCTGTGAGTGTTGAAGGCATTATTCAAAATGCGGGCGTCTCGCCTGAACGAATGGCTGCCGTTGGGTTTGGCGAGTTCCAGCCCGTCGAAGCCAATGCCGCCGGGCATAAGGGCAACAAGCTCAATCGCCGCGTGGAGATTTGGATTCTGCCGCCGGAGCGGTTCCTCACGGTCACCGGCGGAACGCTGAGCGAAGGCAGCGGTGTTGCCGATGCAGCCACGGCAGCACCCGCGGCGGCGAAGGCGGTCGCAGCCCCCAAGGCACCAGCCAAGACTGCGGCGCCCGAATAATTCAGCCTCGGACCTGACCCGAAGGTAATGCAAAAGGCCCTGGCCCCGCGCCAGGGCCTTTTGACTTCATGTGCTACTATCCATCAGTTTCTTCTCAAGCAGAGAACTCTTCGGCAGGCAACGGCCATAGGAAGCCCCTGCGGTGCTATGAATGCCGAAGAACTCTTGCGACGCACCAATCGATCAGCATCAGCAGCAGTGCAGCAGCCAGGCCGTAAGGCCACAAGGGCGTGCTGCCCTGTGCAACAACCGACTTCTCAATATCGTCGACCTGCCCGGCAGCAATAACCCGTCCGCCGGTGATCCGCGCCAGCAAGGTCAGGTTCTCCATGTTTGCCCCAATGGCTTCAAACTCGGGACTACAGCCTTGACTCAATGCCTGCTGGAGGAGCGTCCTGCCCTGGTGATCGACTAAGGACAGGGCCGACGTGCCGATGGTTGCGGGGAGGGTCGCCTCGTACCGCCCGGGAGCAGTCTGCGCCAGTGGAATGTCCGAGGCGGCATCATCGCTCGCCAGGCGAGCCCGCAGGTTCAGGAGATTCATCGGCCCGTCGCCATCGCGAGCGCTGACGACCAGCAGCTGGCCTGGGGCGGTAGGCTGAATATCGAGGGCAAATCGCGGGTCAGCCGCCGGCCGGGCCGCCCATCGAACGCAGGCCAGCAATAACTCCGCCATGCCTGGCGATTCCAGGGCCGCCTTGTTGTCCGCATCGCCGGCGGGTATCGCCAGGCTGACGCTACGGCCCAGGCCCACTGCCCGCCGGGCCAGGATCGCATTTCCCTGCACGGTGCCCAGCACCTCCGCGGAATCCTGCGGGGCAGAGACAATGTAGGCATCCAGCAGCCCAAGCGAGATATTGCCAAGGCCAAATGACGGAATAAAGGCAGGGCTGAAATTGTTGCGCACAATCGCCTGGCCGCGCAAGTTGAGCAGCAACTGCTGGAAGACCTCCGCCAAACCGGCCAGGTCGGCGCGGCGGATGACCCGCGCACCAAGCCGGCGGGCAAGGGCATCCAAAGATGTCTGCGCCGGTTGGGATGAACTGGCTGACCCGGTGGCAATAATCGACAGTTTCAAGTCATTCCGCCTGAGCAATCCGTCGGCCTGGTCCACCATCGCGGAGTCATAGCCTTCCGTCTGCAAGTCGCTCACGAGCACGATGAGCCCCATCTTGTCCTGGCCCGGCGGCGCGTCGGCGGCCAGGCTCAATGCGGGCATGACCCTGGTTGGGCCGGCCGGCTGAACCGCCAGCAGCGCCGCCTGCAACGTTGAAAAATCAATCTGCCCGCCGCCACTGCTGTACAGCATCCGCGGCGTATCGTTGTAAGTTATCACCTGAAGACTGTCCGCGGGGGTCAGGTGCTTCTGGAGCGATAGCACGGCCTGACGTGCGGTCTGGAATTTGATCCCGCCGCCATCGGACTGGGCCATGGAGCCGGAAGCATCGAGCACGACGCGAAGGTCAATGGGGCGGCGCTGGAAAGGATTGGCCAGCAGGGCGGCAACCTGGTTGAGCGGGTCATCGCGGTCGGCTGGGCTTTGGCGTGGGCCGCTACCCAGCAGCACCAGGCCGCCTCCTTGGCGGACATATGCGGCCAACGCCATACGTGCCTGCGATGAAAGCTCTTGGCCGGTCGGGCTGATTAGCAGGACGGCTGAGTACTTCAGCCAGTCATCCGCCTTCTGCGGCGCATCGGCCGGCTGTACCGGCTGAAATCCGCCCATCTGGTTAGTCAATCGCGACAACGATGCTGCTTGCTGGCCTGGGGCTACAAGAGCATAGCTGACCTGCTGCGGGGGCACTGCGCAGGACATCGAATCATTCTGCGGCAGTTTGTCAGCCGGCGCTAGTTCGGCCCGATAAACAGCGGCGGCGTCAGCCGGTACATCATCGCTGACGCTGAAACTCGCCAGGTCGCGCAGATCGATTGTGCGCTCCAGCAGTGGCGATATCACGCCATCTCGCCGCAAGACCAAGCGGCGATTCATTGGCGCGTTGGCGCGTGCGGTGACCTGGATGGCAACGGCGTTGCGGCCAGGGATTCGCACGCACTGCAGGCTGGCGATCCGCCCGTCGCGCGGCGGGCTTTCCAATGGGATGATGGCCGGGCGGATGCCTTTGTTCGCCAGTGCCTGGGCGGCGCTTTGCCATTCATCATGCCATTGGCCATCGCTGATGACGAGCAGGCCTGAATTCTCGCCAGCCTTTGCCGCCGCAAGTCGCAGCGCCGGGGCCAGATTGGTCTGCTGCTGACTGGCAGGTTGTGTGGAAGCCGGCTGCTCGATGCCCTGCGCGAAACGAATGACCTCGGGTTCAATACCTGTCGGCAGAGTTCGCAGGCGTTGAGGCTGGCCGGCCGTCGAGGCGGAAACATCCTCCAGAACCAGCAGCGGCAGGTTGGCATTGTTCCCGAGTCGCGCCGACGGCTGGGCCAGCGCCAGTATCAGCAACATGACGCAAATGCACCGGATCGTCGTGCTGATCGGCGAGATGCTCCTGCCTCGTCCGCGAGCCCATATTGCCCACGCCAGCGGCAAAAGGCACAGGGGCAAGGCTGCCAGATATGTTGTGTTTTCCAGGAAGATCATTCCTCACCGCGCTGGACGAACAAGGTGGCAAAGAAAGGCCGCCGCAGACGCCGGGATGGTTTTGCTCTAAGCATTATCATGTCCGCTTCCGCCAACTCGTCTACTTTCGTATATAATGCCGGCGATGGCACGAAAAAAGGGTAAAGCACAGCGCAGGCAGAAGGATTTCGGCACAGGGTGGGGCCGGGGCTACGAGCAGTCTGCCGATGAGATTGACCATCTGGGCATCCAGCGTCAGAAGGTAACGCCCAAGGCTGCCAAGGTTGCCTCATGGCGAGTGGATTCCTCCCAGGAAAGCCTCCCCGATCTGCCGCGCCAGGAAGGCATGGTGGTGGGGCTGTTTCCCGCTGGGGCGATAGTCCGCGGCGCCGGCAGGGAGATGATCTGCGGCCTGGCGGGCACGTTTCGCCCGCCGGAAGGCTCCAGCGCGCTGGCCGTGGGCGACCAGGTGATCGTCGCGCTGACGCGGGCAGAGCATGCCGACGCCGCCCAGGCAGACAAGCTTCGCGCCGACGGCAAGATAGTCCAGCGGCAATTCAGGCGGTCGCTGCTGGCCCGGCCGCAGCCGCGGTCCGGCAAAAGGCGCGATATCTACGAAGGCGAGAATTTCCTGAAGGTCATCGCCGCAAACATGGATCAATTGCTTATCGTGGCCTCCACGCGCCAGCCGGCGTTGCGACCGGCTCTTATCGAGCGATTCGTCATCATTGCCGAACGAGGTGATCTCCAGCCGCTCCTGGTCATCAACAAGATTGACCTGGCGGAAGTGGATGGCAATGTATTGGCGGATCTGAAAGCCGTCGGCATGGCGCCGATTCTTGTCTCGGCCGGCACGGGGCAAGGGCTCGATCTTCTGCGCGAGAAGTTGCTCGGTAAGCGGAGCATCTTCGCGGGCGCCTCGGGCGTGGGCAAGAGCTCCCTGATCAACGCGCTGATTCCAGAGGCGGGGGCGTCCACCAGGCCCATTCGCATGAAGGACGAGCGAGGCCGGCACACTACAGCCTCGGCGAGCGTCTACTTTCTTGAAGGCCCGTCGCAGGATCAGACAAGCCTGCTGGTTGACACCCCCGGCGTGCGAGAGCTTGGCATGCAGATGGACGCTGCTGAACTGCCCTGGTATTTTCCGGAATTCGAGGCCTTCGCGGCAGGGTGCAAGTTCAATGATTGCACCCACACCCACGAGCCGCAGTGCGCCGTCGTGGCGGCTGTGGAAGAAGGCAGGATCCCGCCGCAGCGTTTCGCCAGCTACCTGCGATTGATGGAGACTCTCGAAGATCAGCGGTGAGATATCGCATATAGTTTAGTCGCCCAACAGGAAGCCCCCTGCGGAAGGGGGGTCCCCCGCCTTCCGACCGGGGCTTTCAGTTGGTTCAACACCCCAGATCCAATCCAAAATAAGCGCGGGCGCACGGCTCGTCTGCATCCTGCCGTGCGTCCGCACGTGCGTCTGCTCTAGCCAAGGTTGCCGCAGGGGAAGGCGGCAACCCACCGCAGCTATTCGAGCGACGCTCCTTCCAACATGGCGTCGATCTTCGACGCCAGTATGAAGTCATTCTCGCTCAGGCCGCCGATCTTGTGCGTGCTGCAGGTCACTTCCACCTTGCCCCAGGTCAGCAAGATATCCGGATGGTGGCCTTGCTGATCGGCAAGCATCGCGACTCGGTTCACGAAATCAGCCGCCCCCGCCCAGTCCGCAAACTTGTAGGTCTTGGTGATCTTCTTGCAGCCATCCTGGCATTGCCAATCCTCAACCATCGCCAGGTACTGCTCCAGCTTTTCGCCTTCCAGGGCCGGCGTGCCGGCGCTGCACGGCTCGCACTCCAGCTTGACCAGCGGGCTGGCTGTCGCTTCTTTGTGCTTTCTGCCAAACATGCTTGCTCCTTTGCCTAAGGAGACATTTTCCCATTTTGCGCCATTCGTATTCTGAATAAGTATATGCAGTCAGACGACGACATTGCCGAGTTGACAAGAACCCCATATGTTGAAAGGATTTGAATCACTATGGCCGTTCAGAATTGCCGCCTCTTCCTTGCCGGTGGAATGTCCATAAGTCCGCGGTACTTGGCCACGGTTCGGCGGGCCACCGTTATGCCGGCCTTGCAGAGGGCCTCGGCAAGCTCGTCGTCATTAAGCGGATTGGCCTTGTCCTCGGCATCGACCACTTCCTTGAGCTTGACGCGAACGGCATCCCAGGAGACGTCTGAACCTTCGGATGTCTTCGTGCCGCCGCTGAAGAACATCCGCAGCGCGAAGATGCCCCGCGGCGTCTGCACATACTTGCCGGCCACCGCCCGGCTGACGGTGGCGACGTGAACGCCGACCTTGTTGGCGACGTCCATCATGGGAAGCGGACGAAGGGCCTCTGGCCCGAGGAGCAGGAAGTCCTTCTGCACCTTGAAGACCTCCTCGGTGACCCGCCGGACGGTCTCGCGCCGCTGCTGGATCGCCCCGATCAGCCACTGCGCCGAGCGGATGTTGCGCTGGAGAAACTGGCGTGCGTCCCGGCTGGTACCACGGTTGCGGGCCAGCTTGCGGTAGCTTTTGGAGATGTACAAGGCCGGCAGATTGCCCTCCGACATGCTGACGACAACGTCGCCATCCTCGTCCAGGTCCACGTATACGTCGGGCATGATGACCGGGACGGACCGCTGGCCGACCATCAGGCCGGGCCTGGGGTTGAGGTGGGAAATTACCGCCATGGCGGCCTTGATCTGCTCCACCGACTTGCGGACCCTCTTGGCGATGCTTGGCAGACGGTTCATCTCGATGTCCCGCAGGTAGCGCTCGACGAGCAACTGCTCCAGCGAGACATCTCGGCCAGCCGATGCCTCAGCCCGTAACTGCAGCAGCAGGCATTCCTTCAGGTCGCGTGCTGCCACGCCAATGGGCTCCAGCGTCTGCACGAGCTTCAGCGCCGCCGTGAGCGAGCCGATATCTATCGTGTTTGCGGCCGTCGAGGATTGAAGGCCTTCATCGTCGGCTGTCGGAGCGTTGGCCCGCCGGGCCAATTCCTCCAGGGAGACCCGCAGATATCCGTCATCGTCCAGATGATTAATGATGAGCCGGCCGGCCTCCTTAACGGCCGGCGGCGCCTCGACGAATGCCCACTGATCCAGCAGGTATTCATCGAGCGACTGCTCGGGGGCTGGCGTGTTGGCCATCGCGTCCATCTTCTTGTCGCGCTCGCCCGAAGCCGCCGCATGAGGGGCAGCCTCTCCGCGGAAATCCCAAGGCTCATTCTCGTTCTCAAATTCGTCGAGGCGCTGGAAGTCCTCCACATGGCCGTTCTCGCCCTGGACAACCAGCGGCTGCTCGGGTGGCGGGCCTTCTTCCTCTCGCTGAAGCGGGGCCTGTTCGTCGACACCCTCGTCGTGCATCTCCAGCACCGGGTTGGACTCCATCTCAGCCTCGATGCGTTCCTGCAACGCCATCATCGGAAGCTGGAGGATCTCCATGGCCTGGATGATCCGGGGAGCCAGCTTCATGCTCTGTTCAAGGCGAAGATGTTGCGAAGTATCAAGCCTCATCACGATTCATTTTACGATAGATGCCAGATAAGGCAACGCTGGAACCTGAGGACGCCACAGCTTGTTGGCATACGGCCTGAATGACCCTGGGCGGACAAGGCGCGCGTGTTCAATCTGGCATCGTAAAGTTGTAACATCCTGGCGGTATTTCATTTGTGTCTTTTGTGCCTGTTCAGTTCTGTTGGTTCTGTTCGATTCTGCCGGTATTGGCGGTGTTTTTGTTGGTCCTTACATATCTTTGACATCTGCCGCAAGTAATGTTGTGTGTGGCAAAGCTATGTGTGGCATAGCCCCCCCGGCTGTGCCGCTTGCACATGGTGAACTCGCCCAGCCGATGAGGGCTGGGATTACATTGTGGGCACATCCGCCGTCAGCTGCGGCGCGCATCGGTTGCGCCTCTATCTTTACGGCAGTGGAGCTATTCGTGCGCGCAAAGTAGGCCAACAAGAGGGGAAGAGTGCTGTTAGTCGCCAGCCAGCCGAGATATAGAACTTCTTCTGAAATCCATCATGCGATGTTTGGATGGAACCGATTCGTGCGCAAAAACCGGGCGCATGCCAACAAGAATCATATCAGTCCGTCGCCCGTTGTAGCCGTGCGGCCTGAATGGCCGGGATAAGGAAGCCCAGGCCGCGGCGAAGCGAAGGCCTGGGTGAGTTGGCCGGATATGGATAAGCCCTAAAAGGGCGAAATCCGGCGATCGAATTGCGCCCCGATGGGGCTTAATACCTAATGTCGCTACCCCAGGCCTGCGCTACGCACTGCGGGCTTCGCTCCAGCCTGGGCTTCCACATTTCGGGCCTTCGGCCCTGAACGACGCAAAGAGCCCGTGGCCAGATACCATGTTTTCGTGTCTTTTGCGGAAGCTGTTCGTCTACGACTATGTCTGAGTAAACGTCCCATATTTGAACATGTTGAACACCTTACGCAATGTCCCTTTTTGTGGCGCTGATAGTGATATCAATGATTCTGCCAGTAGGTAC
>CAYQJH010000134.1:0-9909 GCA_964417755.1 uncultured Planctomycetaceae bacterium | reverse complement strand
AGCAGCAGGACGAAGTAGCCAACCAGATATCGCTGGGCCTGGCGTACGTGATCTCGCAGAAGCTCGTGCCGCGCAGCGACGGCAAAGGCCGCGTAGTGGCCATGGAAATCCTCAACAACACCTACGCCGTATCGAACCTGATCCGCCTGCGGAAGCTTGAACAGGTTTACACGCAACTCCAGACGCGGACGAAGGACACGGCCGAGGAGCGGATGATTACCATGGAGCGGTGCCTGGCCAATCTCGTGCAGGCTGGCAAGGTCAAGCAGGCAGAGGCTGAGAAGTGGGCCGGCGACCTGATCGCCTTCCAGGCTGCGATGGAATATGTGCATCAACTGGAAACCAAGCAGAAGTTGACGGAACAGAAATAGCACACCGGGGGCGCCTTAACCGCACATCGCATGTTTTTCGTGTCGCGGGCATCTCGCCCGCGTGTGCCGAGGGCGTCTTGCCCTCGCGATCTGCTGGCAGCGCCGCAGTCGAGACGCCTGCGGCAAATGCGAGCAGATGGCCGCCCCGACAGATCAGTAATTCAAGATTCTTCCTGAAATATCCAAAGAAAGGATGCCTCAGGATTGATAGGGCCCATTCCGTTCACTTCGCCGAAAAACTGCTCGTACCTGTGCGATTGCGATGGAACTATTTGGCTGCCAAGGAATTCCGCGCATAAAAAAAGCCCTTTGCGGGCGGGAAATGCTGCATCGCTAATCTCATGATGATTTGAATATGTTACCACAGATTTTGAATCTGTCAAGAGATGATCAATAAATTCGATGCAAGTTTTCCGAAATCTTGCCGCTGGTTCTGGTGGCGACCGCAAGTCAACTCCAAACTCC
The DNA here is from genome assembly GCA_964417755.1 of uncultured Planctomycetaceae bacterium. GTDB lineage: Bacteria > Planctomycetota > Phycisphaerae > SM23-33 > SM23-33 > CAYQJH01. Next base: position 9,073 of record CAYQJH010000134.1, on the reverse strand, counting down.
GCCCTGCCAGCATCTTGCGCCATCTGAGATTGTCGCAATGGCCCCTCTGCGCTACAATGAAGCGAAAGACCACAAGCTGAAAGGGCATGCCAATGAAAATCGCTGAATACCTCACAGAAAAGGCGGTCGCCTATAAGAGCCACGAGCACGTGCCTGCCTACACCGCCCAGGAGGTGGCCGCCGAGGAACACATCAGCGGCAACATGCTGGCCAAGGCGGTGGTTGTGCATTCAAGCGAGGGCTTTGCAATGTGCGTCCTGCCGGCCAGCTTCAAACTGGACATGGCCAAGGTCGGCAAGGCCTTGGGCGCAAAAGACGTTCGCCTGGCGGATGAGTCGGAGATGGCCAGGCTCTTTGACGACAGTGAAGTGGGGGCTGAGCCGCCGTTTGGCAACCTCTACAACATGCCGACGCTGGTCGATGAGCACCTGGCTGAGGATGACGAGATCGTCTTCCAGGCCGGCACGCACCGCCAGGCCATCCGCATGAAGTATGGCGACTACGCCAAACTGGTCGAGCCCAACGTCTGCGACCTGGCGATTCATCTGTAGATGGCGGGCTTCAGGCTCCCGGCTGCGGACTTCAGGCACGGCAACGCAGAGGGATCCCAGAGGGGAATTTTGTGAAAGGGAAGATACGATGAGGAAGTCAATGGTTATTGCGGCCGCGACGCTGGGGCTGGTTTTTGCAGGGACAAGTCTGGCCCAGCCCAAGCCGGCGGCGGCCCCGCAGGAAAAGAAGATGAAAGGCCATCACGACGACGGCTACAAGGGCTTGAACCTGACTGACGAGCAGAGGGCCAGGATCAAGGAGATTCGCCAGCAGGCCAAGGCCGACGCCGCCAAGGCGACGGACAAAGAAGCCAAGCAGGCCATCTTCAAGGACGCTAACGAGAAGATAAAGAACGAGGTTCTGACAGCCCAGCAGCGGGCCAAGCTGGAGCAGATGCGAAAGGAGATCCGCTGCCCGGTGCTTAAGAAACTGAACCTGACGGAAGAGCAGAAGGCCAAGGTCAAGGAGATCATGGCCGCCGCCCGCGAAGATGCTAAGAAGGCCCCGGACAAAGAGGCCAAGAAGGCGATCTTCAAGGCCGCCCGGGAGAAGATCAAGAACGAGGTGCTGACGGCCCAGCAGCGGACGAAGCTCGAAGAGCTAAAGGCGCAGTACAAAGAAAAGGCCGAGAAGCAGCCAAAGCCAGAGCCCGCGCCGGCGAAGTGAGCCAGGCGGATGACCGGGAACCGGATACCGGTAAGACTGGATACCGGAAGACCGAATACCGGAAACCGGAAGATCGGAGGACGGGCTACCGGAAGACTGGATGCCCGAACCAAAGGCCTTTTGGACTGCGGTGACTAGCCCGCAGGGCGACGGCACCGCTTTGACTGGCCTGACAGGGGGAGGACTGTCCATGAACCAAAGCACCACCATAGGCCAAAGCCAAAGCGGCGTCACCCGGCTTCGCTAAACCTGCGCCGCGGCAGGCAGCCGCCGCAGTCCTGCCGTCCGGGGCGAGATATGGAAGCCCAAGCCAAGCGAAGCGCCGGCCTGGGTCTGTTACCCGGCAGCAATCAAGCCCCAACGGGGCGGAATCAGATGAGTTAATCCTGCCCATTCAGGCCTCAAACCCTGCATGCCTTGAATCCCGAGGCCGCGTCCGTTAAGGCCCTCAGGGAACGCAGTACTCGATCCCGCCGTATGCGGCGTCAAGAAAGCCTGAAATGGTATCGACCGCTGCCTTTAGATTGTCCAAATCGATGCGCCGCGGGGCGTCTTGAAGGTGCGGTTCGCCATCCTTGTCGCGCGCATAGCGAAAGGCTTGGCCTGACGGGTCGAGGTTGTGAAACTCAAGAATTACCTGTTCGACAACTTTGAGGTCATCGTCGGGCGAATTAGGCCAGACAGCATCGATCAACTGCTTAGCCTTGTTCCATAGCTTGTGAAGGTTGTGCTGCGATAAAACGTCCCTAGTTACCTCGGTCACGTGGCCGCAGCACGGGCATGAGTCTGAGAGGCACTCGGTAGATGTCGCAATCACGCCAACGTGTGCTCCCAGTCGGACCAATTCTTTCAGGGTCAACTCAAGATGGTGTCGATAGAGGTAGGCTACAGGAAAGATTAATGCGTCAGGATTCTGGTCGTCGTTCTTCGCCGCGTCCACAACCATGTCTGCGGCCCGCTGGAAGCCAAACAAATATGCCCCAGCTGAGGGCATGACAAATGCTTCGATCTGCGACCGGTTCGCTGAAGTTACGGATGGTCGGAATGCCTTGTCGCCCTTGCGAGGCCAGTTGAAAGCGGAAGTCTCGGTCATTGTGTGGTCCCTCATCTATCGAACTCGCTGTATTCCTTGCCCTGAGCGAAGAGTGCCTACTCGAGAAGGTCGCAGGCACCGACGCCCCGCAACGGCTTTGCGTTCATGAGCACCTGGCCCTTGATGCTGCCACAAGCTTTCCTTCGTGGTCATATACTGAACTCTTGCGATACCAGCCTATGTACTTGTCATTGAACCCATAGATGCTCTCGCCGCTGGGGCAGGCTACGGGGGTATGTTTCGCGGCAGATTCGGCCTCCTCGGATGAAGGGCCACTCGGGCACTACGAGCTAATGGTTTCCACCTGAGCCGCGCTTGTCAAAGCCATCTGTCTCCACTGGGCCGAGATCAATTACACTTGAGCCGACATCCGGCTTGGCTTCCGGTGCAACGATGATTTGTTTGTCTTTCGGCTCGTCATCCGTCACGAGATCAAAGTAGAGCACACGGTACTCAATCTTTGTTCGCACTGCATCGCTGTCGCCCCCGGCGATCTTCTGCACGCTGCCATCCACTTGGCCGGTCATGCGCTTCGCCAAGCCTGGGAGAATGATGCCCTCCCAAGCGACAGAGTGCGTCTCGATTGGCGCCCCATCTTTGTCGTAGAACACGACGACACATAGCACGTTCTTGATGGGATCGCGCAGTTGGTTCCGCAAGGAGAAACTGAAGAAGCCGACTGGGCTTCCCGGGTACGTCCACAAGAATGAGCCGACCGCCACTCCCTCGATGCTTCGCCCTCCCAGATCATCAAAGAGAGATTTCGTCTTAGGGTCCTTCGGGCGATTGCTATCCTTGGCCAGTGGCACTGCCGCTTTGATTGTTGATGTCAGCGAGGAAACGTACACGCTGGGAATTGCGAAGTTCAGGTTTTGGCCGCCCTTAAACGTCGCAACCGCGACGCCAATGACTTCACCCATGGTGTTAACGACTGGCCCGCCGCTGCTGCCGGGGGAGATTGGGGCTGTGATCTGGAGCAATGAATCATCGCCCCGCTTGCGAATGCTGCTGACTATCCCCGCGGAAAACGTTCCTTCCAGGCCGCGTGGGTTGCCCACGGCAAAGACCTCGTCGCCGACCGCAACCTGACTACTGTTGCCGACAGCCAAGGAAGCGGCCTTAAGGCCGTCCACAGCGAGAAGCACCAAGTCTCGCGCGGAATCGGAGGCAACAATGCCCCGAATGTCATACTTGGCTTTCTGGTCTGCGAGCTTTGCGTACCCTCGCGCCGCGCCCTCGATGACGTGCAGATTTGTCGCCACCACGCCTTCGCGTACCACGAAGCCGCTGCCCATCGCGAGCGGTTGGCCACTTCTGTCTTCCATAACCAGCAGCACCACGGATGGGGATACACGCTTGGCGATTTCGCGCGGAGTGTTTGCCGCGGCCGGTGTGGACGCGGGCTGTGTTTCAACGCCCCTTGCCATCGGCGCGAGGCCAGCAAGGCACAACATCGCCAGAAAGACCCCAACTGACTTCCCGTTCCTTCTCATGGTCTGCCCTTTCATGCCGCAGGTGCAAAGATTTGGCTGTGGCTGCTGAACAATATAAGCAATTACATCGGCAGCATCAATCGCCACATGCGGGCGGTCTTGGAGAGCCGGTTCTTCGATCAGGAAGTTCCAAGGCGCTCCTACGGAGCTTGCTTCCTTATCAGCTCACTTTCCACGGGCTTCCACCCGTGGCTAAGAAAGACGCCCCTTCGGGGCTGAACACAAGCAACGAGCACCAGCAATATTATCCTGGGCTCAAGGCTGGCTGGCCACTGCAGGCTTGTGCGCCCGCGAGGAATTATTTCTTCTCTCTCAGCGATCTCTGCGGCAGGTTGTTTAGGATTGCTACTTCTTGAAATGCTTCTCTGCCGCCTTCTCCACCGCCAGTTCCAGGAAATTGCTGTAGGGGACGACGCTCATGCCTTCCTGCAGTTTCCTGAAGTATTCATCCGTCAGTTCGCGTTCCTGGTTCTTTCTTAGCGTGTCGTCGATCTTGTCCTGGGCTTCTTCGAAGCTGGTTGTCTTGCCGGGTTGGATCGCGGCTGTACGGACTATGTAATACCCGCTGTCGGTCTCGATGATGTCGCTGACCTGTCCTTGCTTCATTGCGAAGGCGGCGGCCTCGACCTTTGACTCTCTGAAGCTGCCAGATGGCATGGCCGGCCATAGGCCGCCGGCGCCTGCCTTGCTGTCCTTTGAATAAGCCGTCGCGACCTCGGCGAAATTCTTGCCGGCCTGCAGCTCCGCCTGGGCCTTGGCGATTTCCTCGCGGGCGGCCAGTCGGGCGGCCTGCCTCTCAGCCTCGCTGACTACGCCGCCAGCCGGCAGGAAGCTCGCCACCGGCAGCGAGATCGTCTGCATGGCCACCTGCGCCGGCTGGGTGAATTCGCCCAAGTGCTGCTGGTAGTAATCCCACAGCATCTGGCGATTGATCTTGATCTGCGGCACGATCTTCTCGTGCAAAAACGCCCGCACCGTCACCCTGCGGCGATGATCGCCAAGCACAGCCTCCAGGGAAGTTCCCTGCTGCACCAGCACTTCTTCGAGCTTCTTCTTGCTGCCGCCGCCCAGGTCGCTGGTGAGCACGCGCAAGGCCTGGTCCACTTCCTTTTCGAGCAGTTTCTTCTGCTCGTCGGTGAACCGGCTGTTCGCCTCAGCCATCACCATGTACTCCGACATCTGCCGGTAGATTTCGTCGGTGAGGATCTGCGTCGCCCGCGTACGGAAGACGGCGGCTGAGGCATCCTTGGGAATCGCGCCCAGCTTGACGTTGGCGCTGCGGACAATGTCGTCGACCGTGATGAACTGGCTGTTGACCTGGATGACGGAGGAACTGACGACCTCCCTGCCGCCGACGCTCATCTGTCGGCCGGCCGAGGGCGAAGGCGTCCAGCTTTCAGGCCGGGAGCGGGTTTTGGCTGGAATCGGCTCAAGGTGGATTGATGCATCACCGCTGGGCTGGGCGTCGGCTTCATCCGGGGTTTCTGCTGCGGGCTGGGATGCTGGCGCAACATCGCCGGCCGGGGCAAGAGTCTCGGGTTCGGTCAGCGGGACGGCCTTCTTGCCCATAGCGCCATCGCCGCTGGGCGCTTGGCAGCCGCACAGGCAGGCAGCCAGGGCGAAGGCCATCATTAAACACAGAAGATTGGGCTTGTGCGCCATAAAGGTCCGTCCAACGGTTCTAATGACGAATGACGAAGCCCGAATGTCGAAACAATGACGAAACATCAATGGCGAAACCGACGTCTTCGTCATTAGATCATCCGGGCTTGTTTCGTCATTCTGATTTCGTCATTCGTCATTTCTCGGTTGCATTATACGTCTCGCCGCGCCTGCCTCAACCGTTTCAGCAGGACATTCACCAGCGTCTTGGCCTGGAGGTAGGCAGGCGGCGGCCGCCAGTGCATCGTCTGGTTGTCAGCCAGGCGGACGCTGCCGATGGATTGATCGAACGCGCTGCGGATCGGCGCAAAGTCGCGCGCGCGGAAGATAATATCCGGGTCCATTCGGATGATGCTCTCGATGCCCAGCGTGCCGGCCAGCACGCGGACCTCGGCCATGTCCAGCATCGTCTGCACCGCGCCGGGCACGGGCCCGTAGGCATCGGCCAGGTCGCCGGCCAGTTGCTTCAGCTCGGCCTGGCTGGCGCACTGCGTCAGGCGGCGGTAGATTTCCATCCGCTGCCGCTCGACAGGGATGTACGTCTTGGGGATCAGAGCATCCAGGCCCAGCTCGACATGCGCGTCCTGGCGCGGCGGGGCCTTCTCGCCGCGAAGCTGCCGGACCGATTGCTCCAGCAATTGGCAGTACAATTCATAGCCCACCGCCGCGATGTGCCCGCTCTGCTCCTTGCCCAGGATATTGCCGGCCCCGCGAATCTCCAGGTCGCGCATCGCGATCTGAAAACCGGCCCCAAGGTCGGAGAATTCCTCGATGGCCTTGAGCCGCTTGGCCGCCGCAGGGCTTACCGGACGATCCGGCGGCAGCACGAGGTAGCAGAACGCGCGATGCTTGTACCGGCCAACGCGCCCGCGAAGCTGGTGAAGCTCAGCCAGGCCGAAGCGGTCGGCATTATGGATGATGATCGTGTTGGCGGTGGGGATATCCAGGCCCGACTCGATGATGGTCGTGCAGACCAGCACGTCGATCTCCTGGCGGATGAATCGCAGCATCGTGCGCTCAAGCTCGCCCTCAGCCATCTGGCCGTGGCCGACTGCGACGCGGGCCTCGGGCACCAGTTCCTTCACGCGGGCTGCAAGCGAGTCAATATCCATCACGCGATTATGCACGAAGAAGACCTGCCCCTGGCGATTAAGCTCCCGCAGGATAACGTGGCGCAGTGCGCCGTCGTCCAGCTGCGCCACCTCGGTATGAATCGCCCGGCGATCCATCGGCGGCGTAGCCAGCGAGCTGATGTCCCGCAGGCCCAGCAGCGACATGTGCAACGTTCGCGGAATTGGCGTAGCCGTCATCGTAAGCACGTCCACGCTGGAACGCATGCTCTTCAAGTATTCCTTGTCCTCCACGCCGAAGCGCTGCTCCTCGTCGATGATGACCAGGCCCAGGTCGGCAAAATGCACGTCGCAGCTGAGCAGGCGATGCGTGCCGATAAGCACATCCACCTGGCCACCGCGGAGGCGCTCGAGCACGTCCTTCTGCTGGCGGGCGGAGCGGAAGCGGCTGATGACTTCGACGCGGATGGGGTAGTCGGCGAACCGCTCGCTGAACGTGCGGTAATGCTGCGCAGCCAGGACAGTCGTCGGCACCAGCACGGCCACCTGGCGTCCGCCCTCGACCACCTTGAAGGCTGCCCGCATGGCCAGCTCCGTCTTGCCGTAGCCCACGTCGCCGCAGAGCAGGCGATCCATCGGACGCGGGGCGAGCATGTCCTGGTCGATCTGGTGCATCGAGACGATCTGGTCCTCGGTCTCGCTGTAGAGAAACTCCTCGGTGAACTGGCGCTGCATGTCGGTGTCGACGGGATAGCTCATGCCCGGCATCGCCCTGCGCATCGCCTGCACGCGGAGCATCTCGGCGGCAAGGTCCTGCACGGCTGCCTCGACGCGCTGCTTTTGCCTTAGCCAGCCCGCACCACCTAGTTTGCTCAGGCTGGGCTTCTTGGCCGGTGTGCCGATGTACTTCTGCACGAGGTTGATCTTGCTTGCCGGCACGTGCAGCATTGCGTTGTCGGCAAAGCGAAGGGCCAGGTACTCCTCGCTTCGCCCGTCCTGCTGAAGGGCCTTGAGGCCTTCGAACTTGGCAATGCCGTGGGCGACGTGGACGACGTAATCGCCCTCGTGCAGGTCCAGCAGCGATTCGATTGGCCTGCCCGCGCGGATGCGGCGGATGCGGCGAACCTTCGTGTAGCGGTGGAAAATCTCGTGATGCCCGACAACCACCAGCTTTTGCGCCGGCCAGTAGAAACCGCCGTTGATGTGCCCGATGGCTGTCTTGACGCGGCCGGCCAACTCGGCATGGCCGGCGGAAAGCACTTCGCGGAATCGTTTTTCCTCGGCTGGGTTTTCACAGTAAACGTGAACCTGCGCGACGGCAGAGAGGTCCTGCAATTCGTTCAGCGCATCGACCGAATTCATCGACAGCCGCTGGAGCGATTGAATGCGCAAGTCAAAGACATTGCCGTCAGCTTCCGTGCGCTGCGCAAAGGCATGCATCTCAACCAGGGCAAAGTTCGATAGCTTGATGAATACCTCATCGGGCGAAAGCAGAGAGGATGCAGGGCAGACTCCTGCACCACAATTCGGCCGGTCTTCGCTCGTCCGCCGGTAGATTTCCCGCGCCAGGTCCATCACCTCAGACGGCTCGCTCATGCAGATGATCGTCTCAGCCGGGAGGTATTCCAGCAGGCTGACCCTGCTCTGCTCATTGGCCGGCGAGGCATAGCCAGTCACCTCGTACTGACTGACTTCCTCTGTGCTTCGCTGGCTGTCGAGGTCGAAGCGGCGGATCGAGTCGATCTCGTCGCCGAAGAACTCCACGCGAACAGCCATGCTCGAACCCGGCGGAAAGATGTCCATGATGCCGCCGCGCCTGGCGAACTCGCCCTGCTGGTCAACCTGCTCGACGTTTTCATATCCCGCATCGACCAGCCAACTGGCCAACTCCTCCGGGTCGAGGTTCTGCCCTCGCTGCAACGGCCGGCGCGCCGCAGCCAGCGAATGCGGGCTCGGCGCGCCCTGCAACAGCGCCAGCACCGGGCAGACGAGGAAGTCGATAGGCTCATCCGTACTCTGCGGGCCGGCGCTGCCGCTCTTGGCGCGGCTGAGCAGGCTGCAAATGCGAATCCGTTCGCCTGTAACCTCGTCATTGACGTGCAATCCGGGCTGGGGCGTCTGCGGCAGGTCAACTTCCCAGGCTGGGAAGAGTTGGGCCGGCCGGCTGCGGAGCACCTCCACGTCGTCGGCCAGCTCGTCGGCATTGTCCAGGTGCGTGGTAATGAAGAGGATGGGCCGGTGCGTTTTCTCCGCCAGCGCAGCAGCAACCAGGGCAACCGACGAACCCCACACCCCCGCAATGCGCGTCGTCGTGCCGGTGGCAACGGCCTTGGCAGCCTTGCCCAGAAGCGGGTTTTTCAGCACGGAATCAAGCAACAGCAGGCTCCGGACTTCAGACCCCAGGCTTCAGGAACGACAACGACAACAACGAAATGTCGCGCCTGTAACTCAGGATCTGGAATCTGCTGTAGTATCGGCGTTTGTACGCATGGCACGCAACGATTGTTTCTGAAGATTAGACCATGTAGACTCGCACC
>CAYQJH010000133.1:0-9970 GCA_964417755.1 uncultured Planctomycetaceae bacterium | reverse complement strand
CCAAGAACCTGGCTGACGAGTTCGACCTTGTCGACGAAAACGATTTCCGCGTGATGTGCGAGCACCGGCCAGAAGAATTGAGCAAGCGTCTGGAGAGCGACCCAGCTGCCGTGCTCATCGGCATCTGCATGGTTCATGGCGGGCAGATAGATTCGGTGGAACTTAAGGATAAGCTCGTGCCGCGGTATATCGACTCGAGCAAGTGGAGCGACTGGTGGAGCCGCGCACGCACAGCCGCCAAGCGATGCCGCAACCTTAACCTCGAAGGGCGCAATCCCGTCACGATTGTCTATCACGCCGACGGACTGACGCTCGAAGACGAACTCGCCGCGGCCGCTAACGCAGCCAAGACTCCGCTGGAGAAGCTGGCTGTTCTTCAGCAGTATGTTCGAGACGCCAAGGACCGCAAGCTCGCCCTTTCGCCGGCCTTTACCGATTCTCTCATGCAGGGCCTGGCCCAGCAGGCTTCAAGCTTCCAGGCCAAGCGCCCCGCAGACGCTCTGGCCGCTGCGCTTGCGATAGACTATGCAGCCAACCTGGGCATCGAGCGCCCAAAGGCGGATTATCCCAGCGCGAAGGACATCATCAGCTCGGCCGCCAAGCCTGCCGAGGCAGCGGCAGAACTGGCCCAAACACCGCTGTGGCATTGGGGCGTAGACGCGCTGTCCAGCCGCCCGGACGGCGCCGATCAACTGGAGGCCCTGCTGCGCCTTGTGCCGGCGGGCAACATCGATGACGTCGCCGCCAGGCTCGTGGAGGCTGCTCGAGGCGAAGCCGTCGAAAAATGGACCGCCAAGGCCGTCAGCGAGCCGCTGGCACACATTGAATTGTTCGTCTGGCTGTGGCGAGGCCCTGCTGTGCCGCCAACCAACACGCCCGGCAAGGTCGAGATGCTCTCGCGATTGCTCAAGGCATTGATCGAACTGGAGCACGATTGGAACGTTCCGCCTTCGGTCCGCAAGTCGTCCACGCAGCGCCTTCGAGCCGCTCTGTCAGCCGGCGAATATGGTTCGTATCGTTCCGCAGTCTCGCAGATGGACGAGGCGGTGGCTGGGACGATCAAGCGGCTGATCGAGCGGGCGGGCGGGCTGTCGGTTACGGTTCACGACAACCTGATGAGCATCCTGCGGGAGAACTTCTATAATCTCTTCGTCAAGGCCAAGCTGCCCGCCTGGCTGGACGAGAACGTCATTTGGACCACGGAGGCTGCCCTGCTGCGCCGGGAGGCGGAACTGAAGGATCTGACCGAGGTGAAGATGCTGGCCAACGCCAAGGCCATTGGCGCCGCTGCCGACCACGGCGATCTCAGCGAAAACAGCGAGTGGAAGTTTGCCCTGGAAGAGCGCGACCTTCTTCGCGCACGCGCAGCCAAGATGCAGGATGAATTGGCCAAGGCGCAGGTAATTCGCCCGGAGGATGTTCCAGCCGATTCCGTGGGCGTAGGTTCCAGGGTGCTGCTGCGACGGCTGAGAGATTCCGCCGAGGTAGAGCTTTCGTTCCTTGGCCCCTGGGACAGCGACATCGACAAGAACATCTTCAGCTATCAGACGGCGATCGCACAGGAACTAATGGGCCGGCCGGTTGGCATCGAACTGCCGCTCAAGATCGATAACCAGGAAGAGATCTACCGGATTGAGAAAGTGTCCCCGGCGATATGAAAGCGCCCCCGCCTGGAAGCGGTCCCAGATTGCGCGCATTTTTCATAGCAACTGACTTGCGGCAAGATCATCTTGGTCTTGGCGCCAACGTATGATAGATTCGGGGTGCAGAAACTGGAGCCTAAGATCGTGACAAATCGAATTCAAGACGGGCCGCAGTTCGCGATGAACAATTCCGTTGAGCTTGTCCGCGAGGACACGTGGCGCATCTTCCGCATCATGAGCGAGTTCGTCGAGGGCTTCGAGACGATGGGCCAACTCGGCCCGGCTGTCAGCATCTTCGGCTCGGCGCGCACGCCCCAGAGCGATTTCTACTATGGCGAGGCCCGCAAGCTTGCGCGGATGCTTGCCGAGCGCGGCTTTGCCATTATCACCGGCGGCGGCCCAGGAATAATGGAGGCTGCCAACCGCGGCGCGCATGACGTGGGCGGATTGTCAGTGGGGCTGAACATTACGCTGCCGCACGAGCAGTCAGCCAACCCCTACGCAAACTTCCGGATGGACTTCCACTACTTCTTCGCCAGGCTGGTGATGTTCGTCAAGTACGCATGTTCGTTCGTCTGCTTCCCAGGCGGTTTCGGAACGCTCCACGAATTCTTCAACTCGATGACGCTGATCCAGACCGGCAAGAGCGAGAAGTTTCCCGTCATACTCATCGGCAGCGAATTCTGGGCGGGGATGGTCGATTGGGTCCGCGAACACATGCTGTCCAACGGCTATCGCAAGATCGACGGCGGAGACATGAACCTGTTCACAGTTACTGACGATCTGGAAGAGGCGGCAGCCATCATCCAGAAGGCCCGAAACGTGCAACTGACAGCGCCGAGGCGCGGCTTTGCGCCAAGCGGCGAAGGCACCATCCTGGGCTACCCGGCCCAGGAATACCCCAAGGCCGACAACGGCCAGGCCAGGACCAGGAAGACCTTCGTCAGGAACAACGGTCGCAAGGCCAACGGCAGAAAACCCCGCACCTCAGCGATGTGATGCACCTGGCGCTGCTATTTCTCCACTAGTGCGGCAGCGCGGATGAAATCGCTCAAGCCGCGAAAGCCCTTGGCTCTGGACTTATTCTCCAACACGGCCTTTTCTTCCGGTGTCACGCGGATATTGATCTGCACTGATCTGTTACCTTCGCGGGCCGGGGCTGGGGGCTCCTCGCCCTCTTCCAGCATGTAGGCCACGACCCCTGTCATAGCCTCGCGGGTATCGGCTACGGCCGCCTGGGGCGTCTTGCCGTCGCCATGAGCGCCGGGCAGTTCCAGACCGTGGCCGTACCATTCATCGTCCTCGAATTCCAGGACGATCTTATATTGGCTTACGATCTCCTTTGCGCGGGCCAGAATGGTCTTTTCAAAAGGACGGTCCAATGCCTGATTAGAGCTTTTCGATTTTGCGTACATAGTTTGGCTTTACCTTTCCATGATGAACCGGGATGCTCTGGTGGACAGCGCCTGGCTTCGCAAGAATATGATGCGATCCGTTTATCCGAGCCAGGCGGTAGCCTTTGGCTTCCAGCATCTTTCGCACCTCGGAGAATCTCATCTCGCTTGCCATGATCATAGTATACCATAGGGTATACACAGTTCAAGCGATTCGGGCAGATTGGCCGGATGCGACGAAGTACGGTGGGAATCTGGCCGGCGGCTGACAGCGGAGCATCACTCTTGATTCTAGCTGTCATGGCAGTATCCTATATATTGTTGCAGTGGCCGCATGACGGACGGGCTGCCAAGAGGCAATATTGCTGTCTCTTGCATAGCTCCTTTTCGCTAAGTCATTTCACTGCATAGCATTGCGCCCGTAGCTCAGCAGGATAGAGCGGCGGTTTCCTAAACCGCAGGTCGTGCGTTCGAATCGCGCCGGGCGCAGTTGATGAACAAGGATCATCAGTCTGCCAGCACAGATGAAACCTACGGCAGTTCCATGATCCAGGACGGAAGCCGGCAGGAGTGCCGGAGGCCTTTGGCGGTAAGGATTCGGAGTAAATGATGGGCATGACGATTACGGAAAAGATACTGGCCGCTCACTGCGGCAAAGCCAGAGTGAGTCCTGACGAGAATGTCTGGTGCGACGTGGACATCATGATGACGCACGATGTCTGCGGGCCGGGCACCATTGGCATTTTCGAAGAGGAATTCGGCGCCGACGCGAAGGTCTTCGACAAGGAAAAGGTGGTCATCATTCCCGACCACTACATATTCACAGCCGACGCCAAGGCCCATCGCAACGTGGAGATCCTGCGCGATTTCGTCAAGCGCCAGGGCATCAAGTATTTTTACGATCCCGACTTCATGCCGACCGGCCTGCAGGGAATGCCCAAGGCCTACGCCGACGCCGCCAAGACGAAGTATCGCGGCGTGTGCCACCTGGCGCTGCCGCAGAACGGCCACACGCGCCCCGGCGAGATCCTGCTCGGGACCGACAGCCACACGTGCACGCATGGCGCCTGCGGCGAATTCGCCACGGGCATCGGCAATACCGAGGCAGCTTTTGTCTTCGGCACGGGCAAGCTCTGGCTGAAGGTGCCGCACTCGATGAAGTTCATCTTCAACGGCAAGATGCCTCCGTACCTGATGGCCAAGGATCTGATCCTTCACGTCATCGGGCAAATCGGCGTCGACGGCGCGAACTACGCCGCGATGGAATTTGCCGGCCAGGCCATCGCCCAGCTCAACATGGATGAGCGGATGACGATCTGCAACATGGCCATCGAGGCCGGCGGCAAGAGCGGCATCATCGCAGCCGACGACACGACGATCGAGTACGTCTGCAGCCGGACGGACAAGAAATTCCAGGCCTACCAGAGCGATAAGGACGCCAAGTATGCCCGCGTGATGGAGTTCAACGTCGAGCAGATCAGCCCCACTGTCGCCCAGCCGCACTCGCCCGACAGACACGCAGCGGCCGGTGAATTGAAGGCAGTCAAGCTCGACCGTTCGTACATCGGCTCATGCACGGGCGGCAAGACAAGCGACTTCGTGGCTGCCGCGACTGTGCTGGCCGGCAAGAAGGTGGCGATTCCTACATTCATCGTGCCGGCTACTGTCGAGGTGGACATGGACCTCGACCGCCTGAAGGTCGGCGGCCAGACGCTGCGGCAGGTGTTCACTCAGGCCGGCTGCACAGTAGGCCCAGCCAGTTGCGCCGCGTGCCTGGGCGGCCCGGTGGACACGTTCGGCCGCGCGAATGAGCCGATCTCGGTCATCTCGACGACCAATCGCAACTTCCCCGGCCGGATGGGCCACAAGAGCGCCCAGGTCTTCCTCGCCAGCCCGCTGACAGCCGCCGCCAGCGCGCTAACCGGCAAGGTGACCGACCCGAGGGACTACATCTGATTGCGAGGACTATTGCGGCACCTGGGTCTCGCCGGAAAGAGATTTGCACAATGCATCTACAGCAGACAAAGGCTGGCAGTCGCAGCACAGGCGGCCCGCAATACTTCTTTCATTCACTGTCGGATCACGTAAAGGAGTTTCTCAGAAGGCGAGGGGCCTGCCCTGTCGTGCTTCAGACGCCATACGGCGTTGCCCGCAGCCCATTCATAGCGGTAGACAGGGATCACAAGCTTGCAAAGGACGGCAAGGTCGTCGCGGGCCAAGTCGGGCATGATCGAATCCAGGCCGGAACCAGTGAGCGGTCTATCGGCGAAGAGATTCGGTACTGGTACGGCCTTAAGCCTGGGCGCGAGTTTGAACGAATTGACGTCGATATCAGTATCGATGACAAGGGCCATTTCATCCTGCTTCCAACTGCGGTAAAGATGCGCGAGACCAAGCGATTGATGCCGTTGGAGAAGATTCCATTCCCTCTGTCGTTTCACGCCGACCACCAGAGCAAGCTGTGGCGGGAACAGATTGAGATCAAGCGGCAAGAATCGGCGTCAGACGTGCGACTGGCGGCCACGATGCTCAATGAACTGGTGCAAGACCATCTTGTTAAGCAGGTGCGAAGTATTCATGAGGCGGACCTACTGCGGGCAGGCAGTGCGCTTTCGATCCTTGGAATGAAGCTTAGCGCATACCTAGTTGAAGGCTATGACTGCCTCGACAGTCATTTCCAGTTCAACGCGTTGCCAATTTACCCATGCCCGGTGGAGATCAAAAAGCGATCATCCGGCTTCAACTACCAGATAACAAAGTACAAGGAATTGCCTCGTGCAGTCGTCCTGTGCATGAAGCATGATTTGATTAATCCACCGCCGCAAATCGATGTAGTCGAAGTCCCAACTTTGGCGAAGTACCTAAGTCAATGACGAGCCGCAGCAACATTTCGCCGATCATCGACGCCATTCCCGCTGCCCGCCAGCAGGACGCCAGGCATTACGGTGTGCATCCGTATTTCACCAGACGCCCGGCCAATGTCGTGCGGGCTTATATCGAGCACTACTCCCGGGAAGACGACGTGGTGCTTGACCCATTTGGCGGCACAGGCGTCACCGCAATTGAAGCCATGCTCCTGGGACGGCAGGCAATACACAATGACTTAAACCCCTTCGCCAACTTCATCGCTAGAAATATCGCGGACACTACTATTCGCTCAACGTTGCCTCTGCGGGAAGCGTTCCATCGTGTGCATGAGCGTTGCGGCGCAACTCTCAAAGAGATAGAGGCGGATGAAGATGTGGCTCGGCGATGGCTCAAACGGCTTCCCTTGCCAGAAAACATTCGCTTGCCCAAGACGTCCGATGCCGAGTTCTTTCACGACATGTTCACCCCCCGCCAACTAGCGGGACTGGCGCTGATAAAGCACGCGATTGAGATTGAATCCCATGGCGTTGTTCGCGACTTGCTCCTGTTGGCGTGGTCAGCCTCCATAGCAAAACTCAACAAGACATTTTTATCGGCAAAAGGCCGCGCCGCCAGCCGCGGCGGATCGAGCATCTTCAGCATCTACCGCTATAAGCTGGCTTCACAGTGCGTGGAATTACCCATCTGGCATACCTTCCACGGCCGGTTCCTGAATGTGCTTTCCGCGAAAGAGGAGATTCTTCAGACATGCGCTTACTGGCAGTCGCTGCCCGAATCACGAACCATTGATAGCCGACGCGACTTTCGAGTCATGGCACACGACGCAGGCAGTCTTGGCAAAGTCCTCAAGCCCGGCAGCGTGGACTACGTTTTCACCGACCCGCCGTATGGCGCGTTCATAAGCTATCTCGATCTATCGATTCTCTGGAATCATTGGCTGGGCTTTCCGATTACGGATAGAGATCTTGATTGCGAAACGATTGTTGGGGGACAGCGCAACCATGGCGAAGATCACTACAAGCGCAGCCTTGGGGCAAGCATACGGTCTTGTCTAGGACTTCTCCGCGGCGACCGGTGGTGTTCGATTGTCTTTCAACATTGGGATCTCAGTTACTTCGCGACGATCCTGGAGACAGCCGATGAATGCGGGGCCCAATTGAAGGCGGCAGTCACACAGACCGGTGACGTCATATGGTCTATGCACAAGAAAAAGAACTCCGCCAGCGTTTTGGCCGGTGAGTTGATCATCACATTCTACAAACCTGCGAAGGCTCGAAAGAGAAGTACTGCTGTGTCGTCACAAGAACTCGCTGTGCCCGTGCCTGAGATTCTGTCGGAGGTATTCGATGCGTGCCTGGGCAATGGGACCAGAAGTTTTACGAACGAAGCATTGTTCAATCGCCTGGTGATCGAACTGTGGCGGCGAAAGGCGCTAACCTGTCTTAGTCTTGATCGTCGTGAATTTGCCGCACGGCTAACAGAACGTGGATGGAGCTACAACACACGCACGCATCTCTGGACGGCAGGCATTGCCGCCTCAGCCGAACCGTCTTTGTTCTAGCCGTCATCGACCTGATTGCCGCTGACGCAACTGACTCCTTTGGTTCACAGGCGACGCCCACTTCGCCAGTTAGTCGACGATGCGTCGATTTGAATGTTCATTCGTATCATGGTATATGAACCGATGGTTTAGTGGCGGCCGTCGCCCATCCGTTGGATCGAGTTACTAAGCGAGCGTGAATGACAGGTCTTGTCTGGACAGTGCTGGCGTCTCTGGCCCTTTCCGGTTTCTTCGCCCTGGTGGGGTACTCTCTGCGTGAATTTCGTCGCGGGCAGTTGGAGGAAGCCTTTGGCCCCAACCATAGTCACAGGGTCGATCGCTTGGAGGAGCAGCTTACCGCTTTGCGGCTGACGGCAGCCCTTTGCCGATCGGTCGCCAACCTGGTCTTCGTGGTGGCCGTGCTTTATTTGTTCGAGGTGTATCAGCACGACTGGGTTCGGCTGGCTGAGGCGATGGCGGCAGCCGGGGCGGCGTTGGCGATTTTTGGCCAGGCCATCCCACACGCCTGGGCTCATTACTGCGGCGAGAAGGTGCTGGCCAGGACCAGCGGCGTGCTGCTGGGCCTGCGATACGTGCTCTATCCGATTATTGCGGTGATGCAGGCGTTTGACCTGCCGATCCGCCGCCTCAGCGGCGCTGCCGAGGCCGGCAACGAAAGTGACGCTGCCAAGCAGGAGATTCTCGAAGCCGCCAGTGAAGGCCGGGCCGAAGGTAGCGTCAATGCCGATGAGGTCCGCATGATCGAATCGGTGATGGAATTCGGCGACCGCCAGGCCTGCGAAATCATGACGCCGCGGACGGACATGGTTGCGCTGTCGGCCTCGACGCCCTGGCAGGAGGCCTGCCGTGCCATCTATGCCGCCGGCCATACGCGCGTGCCCGTTTATGAGGGCGACCTGGATAACATTATCGGCATCATTTACGCCAAGGACCTGCTTCAGCACGTCAATAGCGGAGATTCGATCAATCTGCGGGCGCTGATGAGAAAGCCCTTTTTCGTGCCCGAGACCAAGCGGCTGGACAGCCTGCTGCGGGAGTTCAAGGCCCGCAAGGTTCACGTGGCCATCGTGCTGGATGAATATGGCGGCACAGCCGGCCTGGTAAGCTTCGAGGACGTGCTGGAGGAGATCGTCGGCGACATCAGCGACGAATACGACCGGCCCGAGCCGGCTCTGATGAAGCGCATCGACGAGAAGTCAGCCGAGGTGGACGGGCGGATGTACATCGACGATTTGAACGAGGCCATGGGCCTGAATGTTCCTGAGGATGCCGATTACGATACCGTTGCCGGCATGCTGTTTTCGGAGCTGGGCTATATTCCGGCTTCCGGCGAGTCGCTGGATGCGTATGGAGCACATTTCGCGGTGCTCTCAGCCGATGAGAGGAAGATCAACCGCATCAGAGTTGAATTGCGGCCGCAGGAAGAGACGGACTAAGGTAACACGTTGAACCGACTGAAAGCCCCCGCCGGAAGGGGAGATCCCCCTGCTTCCGCAGGGAGGTTCCAGGAAGCCCCGCACGGGAGTGCGGGGATGTTGTTAATCGGTGGGTGAGGTCTATCTCCCTGCTTCCGCAGGGGGCTTCCTATAAGCACTATGAAGTCTTGACAGGAAATGAACGAAGCGTGAAAAGTCATGCGAAGCACAGATTCAGCAATTTGCATCCGAACAGCCGACTTCAGCGAGACCTCGCAGGTGGTTCATTTTTTGACGCGCAGCGGCGGCGTAGTTCGCCTGCTGGCCAAGGGCGCCAAGCGCCCCAAGAGCAAGACCGGCGGCGCGATGGACCTGCTTAGCGAGGGACAATTGGTCTACTCCACCACCTCGCGAGAGAGCCTGGGCATCCTGATGGAGTTCAGCGAAACCGTCAGCCGCAGTCCGTTGCGGCGCGATGCCCAGCGTTTGAACATCGCCCTGTACATGATCGAGCTGGTTGGCGACATGCTGGCTGAGGCTGACCCGCACGTGGAGGTTTTCGACCTGCTGCACAACAGCCTGGCGAGGATGGGCCAGGCCGATGCGCCGCTTGCGGCCGTGCTGGCATATTTCCAGTGGCGGCTGCTTCGGTGCGTGGGCCTGCTTGGCGACATGACGCAGTGCGTCTCGTGCGGCTGCCAGATCAAGTTGGCCAACCCAGCTGCGGAGGAAGTTTACTTTACCTCAAGCCAAGGCGGCCTGCTCTGCCGTGCGTGCGAAGGATCAGCCGTCGAGAAGTTCCTGCTGGACGAACAAACGCAGGCCGGCCTGGCTGTGCTGCTGTCGGTTGAAGTGCGGCGAAAGATGCCGCTGAGCGAAGCCCAAGCTCGCAAGGCCAGCCGGCTGCTTTCGTATCACATCACGCACCAACTGGGCAAGCAGCTAAAGATGGCCCGGCACGTAATCCTCTAAACCCAACACCTTGAACTGGAAAAGCCTGCGCTGGAAGGCGTGGGATCCCCCTTCTTCCTCCGTCAAGTAGCACAGTTGAAATGTCGCCCGCGCCGCTCCCCCCGAAGCGGCGCGAGC
>CAYQJH010000132.1:0-10003 GCA_964417755.1 uncultured Planctomycetaceae bacterium | reverse complement strand
TACCCGCCAAGAACGGTCTGGCTGCATGAATCAATGTTACCGCCCAGGCCTTGCACCGCGTTGCCGACGGCGGCCACGATACCGGGGTGGTCGTTCGAGAGAACGTCCAGCACATAAGCATGTTTAAAGCGGGTTACCATTGCCTGATAATACGTCAATTCCAGCGGCGAAGCTATGCAATCGTGCCGATGCGCGTATCGCGGGCATCTTGCCCGCCCCCCCTGCTTCCGCAGGGGGCTTCCTGACGACGGCCGCCGCAGGGGGCTCCTGAATTAGACCCTGCGGCGTGTATGCTCGCTATGGCCGCAAACTTCGGTGTGTATAATCATCAGCCGCTCTGCAATGATGCAGGCCCGCATTGACTTGGAGTTGTAGACCAGATGGATGAATTCCGACTGCTTGTACTGACAGATGCCCACCACGATAGTCTTGCTGATCTGTCCGCGCCGACTGGCCGGCATTGCCAACTTGGCAGCGAACTGGTGCATCGCGCGATCAATGATGCGTTTCGCCTGGGCGGTTTCGACGCCATTGCGATCATGGGCGACATGATCGACCGTGGTCAGCTTTCCACTGCCGCCGATGACCTGCGGGCCGTCGCAGCCGCAATCGCACAGGCTGCGCCAGGCGTGCCAGTCCTGGCTGTGCCAGGCAATCACGATGGCGACGCTCAACGGTTCAAGACGATCTTTGGCCAATCGCACGACGTGGTGGAACTGGGCGGCTATCGCTTTATTCTCTTCAGCGATGTGTACGCCGAAGGGGACTTCGCCACCCGCCCGGCAAGGCAACTGGCGCGGCTTCGCGAGCTGGCATCCGCCGGCGGCGGGCCTATCGTCGCGCTTCAGCACAACCCGATGAATCCGCACATCGTCAGCGATTACCCTTACATGCTCGTCAATCGCGATGAGGTCATGGAGGCCTATCGCCAGTGCGGAGTGCTGCTATCCATCAGCGGGCACTACCACGGCGGCCAGGCCCTCAGCCGTCATGGCGAAGTATCCTATGTCACTGTGCCAGCTTTGTGCGAGAAGCCTTTTTCCTACGCAATCGTGTGCCTGCGAGGGCGGCAGATAGGTCTCGAGTTTCGCCGGCTTGAGATGCCCTCTGAGGCCGGCCTGATCGACTCGCATGTTCACACCGAGTTCGCATTCTGCGGCGCAGGCGTTAATGCCCGACAGGCCATCCAGCGGGCCGGCACGATGGGCCTGGCCGGCCTGTGCCTCGTTGAACACGCACCGCAGTTGTATTGCACCAAAGAAGACTTCTGGCCGGGCACGCACATCCGCGTTCCCTCGCTGTGGCGCAACCGCACCGCCGACCGGATGAGCGAATTCCGCCGGCAGATCCTGCCGCTTCGCAGCAGCTTCGTCCGCGTGGGCCTGGAGGTGGAGTTGGATGCCGATGGGCAGATCACGCTGCACGAGGAAGACCGCGACGGCCTGGACCTGTTGCTGGGCGCGGTGCACTTCCTGCCAACGCCTGCGGAAAAGCTGAGCGATGCTCAGCTCAAGCGGCAGTTCCTGGCCGCCACAGAAGGCCTGCTGCGCGGCGGGATCGACATCCTGGCGCACCCTTTGCGGCTGTTTCGCTGGGCCAAGCGGGCGACCCCGGCCAGCGTGTTCGAGCCACTGGCGGACATGCTGGCAGAATTCGGCGTAGCCGCCGAAATCAACCTCCACCACAATGATCCAAACGAGGAGTTCTTTGCGCTCTGCGCACAGCACGGAGTAAAGCTGGCCCTGGGCAGTGATGCACACACGCTGTCAGCTATCGGCGGCTTCTGGCCGCACCTGGAAATGCTGCGGCGAATCGCCGGAAGCAATGATGTCCAGCCGCTTCTGTGGCGGCCATAATGGAACTTGGCTGTTAGGAAGCCCCCTGCGGAAGCAGGGGGACAATGGTGGGCGCCGTGGCCACGGCGGTTGCCTTCGATCTTGCTTAGGGCCGCGAGCATGCCGAGGGCGGCTGCGTTGATCCTAAAAGATAAAGAGCAAACACAACAACATGCAGGCGAGACGCCTGCACCACAATCGTCGTTATTTTGACTTTTTGCGCAGCATCTGCATCAACCCGTATGCTGCGACGATCTTGATGTAGTTCACGCGATGCTTGAGGATCGCCAGCGGGTATTTGCCGGCGGCGGCCTGCTTGGCTACCTCCAGCTCTTCCCTGAATTGCCGCGCGAACCCCTCCCCGCTCTTGCTCGATGGATACCACCGGAAGGCCGCCAGGTAGCGGTCGATGAACTGCCCATCCCAGTGCGCCCCCAGCCGCAGCCAGTAGTTGTAGTCCATGCAGTAGTGCAGGTCTTTGCGGAACGGCCCGACTTCCAGGCCGGCCTGCCGCCGCCAGAAGACGCCCATCTGCGAGATCCAATTCTCCGCCAGCAGTCGAGCGTAGGTGTACCGACGCATCATCCGGTTCTTGTAGCGCGTAATCCAGCGGCGGATCTCGCGGTCGTGATCGTCCACAATCCGCACCTTGCCGTACACCCACTGCGTGGCCGGCCGGGCCTCGAAGGCCTCGGCCGCCGCTGCCAGCGCGCCGGCCTCGTACAGGTCGTCGCTGTTGAGCCAGCCGATGATGTCTCCGCTAGCCATTGCCAGGCCCTTGTTCAGGGCATCGGCCTGGCCCTCATCCTTCTCGCTGATCCAGCGGATGGCCTGGCCGTGGCTGCGAAGGATATCCAGCGTGCCGTCGCTCGATCCGCCATCGACGACGATGTGCTCCAACTCGAACGGACCCCGCTGGCCCTGGACAGATTGGATCGTCCGGCCGATGAAGGCCGCCTGGTTATACGAGGGCGTGATGATCGATATCTTCAGCATTTCTTCCCATGTTGTGGTGCAGGCATCTCGCCTGCATGCTGTTCTATTTTGCCAGTCGTCGATCAACGTGGCCGCAAACGCCGCGGCCACGGCACCCGCAGCCGCAACTTTGGTGCCACCCCCAAGCGCCGCTGCCGTTTGCTTGGGGGTGTGGGCTTTCGTGGAGGAGCACACCCCCAAGAGTACTTGGGGGGTGGCACCCAAATCTCTCACACATCGGCCACGCACCGCAGGATATCAAGGGTCTGCCTGGCCGTGTCGTCCCACGTGCGAATCGGTTTTTCCAGGACGGTCGCGCCTGGAATCGCCAGGGCTGCCAGCAGTTCATCCGGCTGGGAGAAATCAATCTGATACTTCCGCGGCACGCCGATCTCGTCGAACACGCTCAGCCGCGACGTGATGATCTTTTTGCCGAACTCAACAGCCTCCACCACCGGCAGGCCGAAACCCTCGAACTGCGTTGGGAAGACGATTGCGTCGGCCGCCTTGTAGATGCCCTGCACTCTCTCAAACGGCAAGAAGCCAGGATGGATCACATCGTCGGGGATGCCAAGCTCGCCGGCAAGTTTGCGAAGTGCAGGCCAGTGCTCGGTCTGCTTGCCCGTCAGCACGAGCTTGTATGGAAAGCTGCCTCGGCGGCGAAGCTGCGCGTATGTTCGCAGCAGGCCCGCATGGTTCTTATGCGGAAACGTGGCTGCGGGATAATAAAGATAAGGCCGTGGCAGGTCATCGGCGGGCTTGATCTTGCTTACGTCTATGCCGGCCACGCCGAACGGCACAGCCGTGATCTTGGTCGGTTCGACACCGCACCGCTGGATAACCGTGTCGGCGGTATACTGCGAAATGGCGATGGCGTGACGGCACTGCGCCAGGCTGCGCGGGTACGCGCGGGCGCGGAACGTGCGGTCGAACAGGCTGAAGTATTGCGGGAAGAACAAATGCTGCACGTCGACCACCGTCAGCACGCTGGGGAAGCGCGTCTGCTTGGGGAAGATCGACTGCTGCGGAAAGAAGACAACATCAGGCTGAATCTCCTCCAATGCCCGCTCAATGTAGCGGCAGCGATACGGCGTGTACGCTTCGAGAATCCGTGCCCGCACGATCTGGCTGTCGCTGCGATCAATCGTTATGTTCTGCATCCCCGCCGACTTTATGAGATTGGCATTATCGCGATAGGTCACCAGCACAATCTGGTCTGCCCCGGCACTTGCTGCCATCCGCGGGATGAGTTGGCGCATGTACGTCTCAGCCCCGCCAATCATCCCCGGCCGAAAGTTCAGCAGACTTATCGCGATCCTCATCGCCCTGCCTCAGCCGTGGTAGGCAAACATGCAAGGTTCCTGCCGTTTTGTGGTGCAGGCGTCCCGCCTGCACATTCTTCGACGAAGAGCAGATGCAGGCGGGACGCCTGCACCACAATTTGCCCGCCATGATCGGCGCTATTTCTCATGGCTGGCCCTTATCCTGGCCCGCCAGTAGTCCAGCACGTCGCGCAGTGTCTGGTCGAGGCTGTAGCGCGGCCGATACGAGATGGCCGCGACGAGTTTGCGGTTGTCGCCGACGATCAGCGGGTTTTCGCTGGCCCTCAGCTTGTCGCTGTCTACCTTCACTTCGATCTTCGCATCGCTCATCGCCAGCAGGCGGTCGAGCATCTGGCGGATGGAAACCGCCTGGCCGCTGCACATGTTGTAGATCTCCCCCGGCGTGCCCTTCTCCAGCAGCCTGACGCACGCAGCCATGACGTCGCGCACGTCGCTGAAGTCCCGCTTGGACGACAGGCTGCCCACCTGGATTACCGGCTGGCAGAGGCCGGCCTCGATCATCGCGATCTGCCGGGCGAAGGCTGGGCATGCGTAGTCCGGCGCCTGGCCGGGGCCGGTCATGTTGAAAGGCCGGCAGGCGATTACCTGCAGGCCAAAATTGCGGAAATACTGCAGACCCAGCAGCGTCGCCGCCACCTTGCTGATGCCATACGGATTGCTAGGCCGCAGCGGCTGTTCCTCGGTTACCGGTGCCTCGTGAGGATAGATCAGGCCATACTCTTCGCTTGAGCCCGGTAGGAGAATCCGTGGCGAAAGGCCGCTCTTGCGCACCGCCTCCAGCAGGTTGGCTGTGCCCAGGACATTGACCTCCAGCGTGTGCGAGGGATTGCTGAAGGCCAGGTGAATCGGCACGACGGCTGCCAGGTGATAGATGAAATCGGGCTTGATTCGCGCCAGAACATCGATGCATTGGTCCTGCCGGCAGACATCGAGGCTGACCATCTCGACCGCCCGGCGGATAGGATCGTCAGCCGCCGGCGCCTCCGGCTCGAAATACGCGCCGAAGATCCGATGGCCGGTGTCAGCCAGCGCATCGAGCAGCGCTCGCCCTGCAAAGCCCAAAATTCCTGTGACTAATACAGTGCTCAAAGGTCGCCTATGTTTCCAGCATGAGAAGGCCGGGTTGTTTCGCCCTTTCAGGGCTTAGTGTTCCGCGCTCCTGTTCCCCAGGGCTGCGCTATCGCTACGCCCTGGGCTTCCATACTAAGGGCCTTTGGCCCTGACAAGTCCGGACATGGCGGCGAACGACGGCAGTTCGGCGACGCTCAATGAAATCCGCCATGCCACCCGTCCTGGCCCGGGGAAAATCCGCAACTCGCAACTGGCAATCCTCAATGTCGTTACCTGGCTTCCTTCGACAATTGCGCGTCGAAATACTTAACGATTCTCTCCGGCACGGGCGTGACGTTCATCGGCTTGTTGCCGTTGCGAAGCGACTGCGCAGCCAGGTAGCCAGCCGCCACGCTGTAGCGGGCCGCCACTGGCGAGGTTGTTACCTTGGCATCCTCGCGGACAAACCGAATGAACTCATCCACGATCCTCGGATCGGCCCCGCCGTGCCCGCCATCGGCCTCCGGTATGAAATACTGGTAGTCGCCGTAAGGATTGTAATAGTTCAGCTGATTCCACACCCGGACCACCGCATTGCCCGGCGAATTACCGAAATTCTCCACGCGCCCCTCCGTGCCGATGAATGTGTAATTCCGCCAGGCATCCGGCGTGTAGTGGCACTGCTGGTATGAGCACATCACGCCGTTGTCCAGTTGCATCATCATCATGCTGAGGTCTTCCACGTCGATGACGGGGTTCAGGCCCTTCATCGTTGCCGGCGGGAACGTCTCCTGCCCCCACGTCGCGTCGCCGTACTCGTCCTTGCCGTGGCGGGACTTGATCTTGTCGTACACGCCCAGGCCCCCCATGCCCACCACCCGGCTGCTGTAGCCGCGGCAGAGCCAATGAATCACGTCGATATCGTGCGCCGCCTTCTGAAGCAGCAGGCTGAAGGACTTGCTCCGCTCGGCATGCCAATCCTTGTAGTACGCGTTGCCGCCGTAGGCGATGAAGTGCCGGCACCAGCAGGTCTTGACCTCGCCGATCATGCCCTTATCGATCACTTCTTTCATCTTGTGGATGATGGCCATGTGACGCATGTTGTGCCCGAGGTACAGCTTGCTCTTGGTGCGATAGGCGGTCTCAAGCATGCGGTCACAGCCGGCGATGCTGATGGCCATCGGCTTTTCCAGGTACACCGCCTTGCCGGCCTGCAGGGCGGCAACGGCCTGCTCTTCGTGGCAGAAATCGCTGGAGGTGATGAACACCGCGGCGATCTCCTTGCGGTCCAGCAACCGGCGATAATCAGTGCTGCGGAAGATTCCATCCAGCTTGTGCACAGCCTGGAACTTGTCCAGGGCCTGCGGCCGATTGTCGGCGATGGCTGCGATACGCACGCCGGCCTTCGGCTTGTGTGCATTCATCGCCAAACCCCCGCGACCACCTGCGCCAATCACGCCAATCAACAATTCACTCTTGCCAGCACGAGGCATTCGTATTCTCCATGAAAACGGGCTTCAGGCTTTACACTTGAGATTTCAAGCTGCAGGCCGTCTTCGTAATAGATGAAGTTTCTACTCTATCCGCGCGGAGACGTTTCGGCAATACAGGCAAGGCCCAGGAGATGAATGCTCGCGTAGCTTCGTGCGTTTCGTGTAATTCGTGGACATCGGCCGCCTACGACGCGACAGCCGCGAATTCGGCAATCAGTTGCTGCTTGATCTCCGCCAGCGGCAGGCTGCTTCGCAGGCCGGCAGCTCTGGCATGGCCGCCGCCGCCGAACTTTTTGGCGATGGCGGCTACATCGACATGCTCTCTGCTGCGGAGGCTTACGCGGACCAGGTCGCCCTGCTCGACCAGAAGCAGCGCCGATTCCACGCAGCCGATGCGCAGCGCCTCGTTGACGAAATTCTCCGTCTCATCGGCCGACGCGCCGCTGGCGGCAAAGTCTTCCTTGCGCAGCTCCATCACAGCCAGGCTGTCACCGTGGTGCAGTTCCAGGCTCGAAAGCGCCTTGGCCAGCAGGCGCACTCGCTGCGGGCGGTCGCCCTGGTACAACTGGGCATAAAGCTTGTCCATCCGCACGCCCAAGGCGAGCAATCGTTGCATGACGCCAAGACAGCGCGCGTCCGTGTTGGAATATCTCAGCCAACCCGTGTCGCTCGTTATGGCCGTCGCCAGTGCGTGCGCAGCGGCAGGGCTGGCGGCCAGCAAGCCCATCTCCTCCAGCAACTCCGCAACTAATATGCCAGCCGCGGCGGCTGAGGAATCTATCCAGCAGGTCGAGCTGATGTCGTCGGCTGTGAGGTGATGATCGATGACGACGATCTTGTCGCGGCTGGCCCGCAGAGTCGCCTCCAGGCTGTCAAGTTGGTTGAACGCGCAGGTATCGGCAATGACGATCAGGTCGCTCCGGCCGGCCAGGGCAGGCAACTCGGCGGCGCCAGCGGGTGCGCCGGCGTCAAAGAGAAATGCATATCGCTGGGGCATCGTGTCGGGCATGAGCAGATGAACGGTCTTGCCGGCTGTCTGAAGGGCAGCCCGCAGGGCCGACAGACACCCCAGGCCGTCGCCATCGGGCCGGGCATGCGTGATGGCCAGGATCGTCCTGGAATCGCGCAGCCTTTGTATGATCTGCGCCCGGGTCTGATCGGTCGTCATCATTCGGCCGCCGGGGCTGAGGCTGTTGCGGGCTTGCGCGGCGCCTTGGGCAGCGTCGCCCGCAGCTTCTCGACGTACTGGTCCTTCTGGGCCTGTATAGCATCTACAACATCCGGCGGCAGTTCATCGGGCGAGAAGAAAATCTGGACATTATTGCCATCAGCAGCGGGCAAGCTCATGACAACGAAGAATGGCCTGCTGCGCCGTGGCGCCGGCTGGGTGGAGGAAACCTCAGCCTTGCGCTTAAGGGCCTCGGAGGCCTCGACCTTGATGCCGTCGCTTGCTCGGATGAACCGCAGACCCGTTGAGCCGGCGATTACTTCAAACGCATCAGCGATGGACGCGTTCATCTTCAGATTGAAGTTCTCCTTCACCTCAGTCGGCAGCAAGTCCAACACGCCTGGTTCCATAGTGAGCTTCACGCGGGCCTCGCGGGCCAGTTCGATGATGATCTTCACCAACTGGGCGTTCTGGTATTGCAGAGGCACCTGCCTCTGAAGCTGCCGTTCGATCTGCACCCGCCACTCGATGACATTGATCTCGTCGCCGGCCAGGTACCATGTCCACGACTGGCCAGCCTGGCAGACGGCATCAAGGTAGTCGCTGGCCAGGCAGGGCAGGGATTTCTCCGCCTGCTGAAAGATTGCCTGCATGTCGGCGCCAGCCGGCGTGACGATATGCAACGCCCTATCGCCGGTTATCTTCTGCAACTGGCTGACGACCTCGCCGCCGGCGGCTGTGGGCTGAAGCGAAGTCGTGTAGATCAGGCCCAGCATCCGCAGTTCGTCATAGGTCGCGCGTCGGCCCAGGCGGAAGAGTGCCTCTTTGGGCTGGATCTCGACCGCGTCATTTTCGACCGACCAATCAAGCGCCTGCCCAGCCAGCATCGGCGAGAGGGCCTTTCGCAGCGTGACATGCTTCAGCTCGACCTTCAGCCGAGTCTGGTCGCCGTATGGCAGCATCGCCAGCGTGCTGTCGGGGATGGCGAACTTCACGCCGGTCTGCTGCTGGAGGGTTTTGAAGACCTGCACGATGGAGTCGGAGATATCAACATCAACAGTCTTATCCAGGCCTCGCTGTACGCTGGCAGCGTCCTGAGCGACGGCCAGAGATGTAAGCAACAGCACCATCGCCGCAGTCATCAAAGGCATTCTCATCAGCAAATCTCCTGGGAGACCCCCTGCGGAAGCAGGAGGGCCCTCCGCCTTCCGGCGGGGCTTCCAACTGGTTCAACTGGTTCAG
This sequence comes from uncultured Planctomycetaceae bacterium, assembly GCA_964417755.1. GTDB lineage: Bacteria > Planctomycetota > Phycisphaerae > SM23-33 > SM23-33 > CAYQJH01. The sequence goes on along the minus strand of CAYQJH010000132.1, from coordinate 897 downwards.
CGTATGCCCGCTGCTCAAAACTGCATGTACGGCATAACCGGCTCGTCCGCTCGCTGCTTCTGCGGAATGGAAACCAGCACCGTGCCCGACGGCAGGCCGGCAACGGTCTCATCTTCCTCGGCCTCGTCCAGTTGTATAGCGTACGCCTGAACGATGGGCTTGCCATCTTCGGTCGATGCGCCGGCCGGCGGCAGAATCTGGCATTTGACGATGGCTGCGCCGCCATCAGTGGCCAGCGAGCCGAAATCCAGGAACTTGACGCCCACCGTTACTGCCAGCAATACCACAGCCGCCGCCGCTACCGCGCCGATAAAGGCCGGTCGCAGCACGAAGACCCGCCGCTGGCGCGAGGTAAGCAGGGCCTTTCGCTCCAGGCTGGCCATGATCGTCGCCCGCTGGGAATCGAAATCAATGCCATCCAGACCCATCGCATCCAATTGGCCCAAATGCGATTGGAGCGCTTTATACTGCCGCAGCAACTCAGCGGCCGCCGGGTCGGCATGAAGCCTGGCCTCCAACTCCTGCCGCTGGCGCGGATCGAGCTGGCCATCGATGTACTGGCTGATCTGAAATTCCAGGTCCTGATTGTCCATCTTCGCAGCCATGTGCCGCCTCGCTTGCAAGCGTTTTGTGCCTGCGGCTACAGGTAATCTTTTAACCGCTCCTTGAGCTTTTTGCGAGCGGTAAAAACATGCCATTTCACCGCCTCGACGCTACAGCCGAGCATTGCAGCCACTTCCTTCTGCGGCATCTGCTCGACGCTGAAAAGCACCAGGGCCTGCCGCTGCATCTCGGGCAGGTCCGCCAGGGCCTCGCCGATCAGCCGGCGGACATCCTCCGCCGAGGCAGCCTCCTCCGGCCCTATGGCCCGCTCGTCAGCAAGGTTCAGGTCCATGC
>CAYQJH010000131.1:0-10010 GCA_964417755.1 uncultured Planctomycetaceae bacterium | reverse complement strand
CGGCATGTCGCGCGCAGCCACGGACTCCGTATCCACATACAGCCCCGCCTGCTGGCCAACGCTGATCTGCGAGAGATCAAGCTTCTCGTTGTGGCCGGAGGCTCCCCAAGCGCCAGTCTGCTCCATGATCCAAACGGTCTGGCCGTTGACCTTGATCCAGCCCTGGGCCTTGGCCCTCAGCGCCTCCTGGATGGGGTTGTTCTGGCCGCCTTGTGCTTTGGGCATGTCGGCAGCGATGCCCATCGACTGTACCGTGCCCTGAATGTACAACATGTCATCGAAGTACGGCTCGATGATCGCCCAGGCTCCGATACTGGCCAACAGCCCCGCAATCATGAACAGGAACCAGTTGCGATAGTACCACCTGCCACGCATCTGGCGGCTGACGCTCTCGCCGCGCAGGCTCAGCTGCCGCTTGAGCAGGTCATCCACGTGCTGGCTGTTGGCTTCCTCGTAGGAGATTCGGATGGACTCGGTCTTCTGGAGATGGTCTTCACTCATGACTTGGCTTCTCCGAGGTTGCTGACGAAGAGGACAGTTGGCTCGTGGCGGCTGCCTGGCTGGCGGCCGCCTGCTGGCCCTTGCGCTGGGCGTGTGCGGCCTCCTGCTGCTTCTGCTGAAGTTCACACAGGGCCGCCTCCATTTCAGTGGCCACGCGGCAAGTGACGGCCTGGCTGCCGACCCAGTACCAATGATCTTCGATCTTGACCGGGCTTTGTGCCAACGCGCCGAGCGTGGGGGGGTTGTATGAACTGGTGGACTGCTTGTAGATGCTGTAGGCGATCCAGGCTGCCACGCTCAGCGCGATGAACATCCCGATGAATGTCGCGAATCGGTATATGTTGTTCCGCAGAGAGTCCATGGCCGCCAGGGCCTGGCTCAGCCGCTCCTCCATCGCCCGCAGGGCTTGCTCGGTCTGCGCCGAGGAGCCCGACGAAGAGGCCTCGCCGCCTTGGCTACCGGGCAGGTAGCATCGCCGCTCCCGGCCATCCACGTAAAATCGGCCCACATGCTTGATGCCGCTCTCGGACATGATGCAGACGGCCTCGTCGCCGCCCAGCGGGTCGGTCACCAGGGCCAGTTGTCCGGGCGCGCAGAAGAAGTTCTTCTGGATAAACAGGTCCATGTCCGAGAATTCAACCCCGAACCCGGGGTGCGAGTGATACCAGCCGACGATCTGCAGCCGGGGGTGGTCCTTCTCCATCGACTCGTGGATCTTGTTCCAGGTCTCTTGCGTGAAAGTGACGCGCGCTCCCTTCTGCTGCGCCGCCACGCCGCGGACGGCCGCCTGAACGCTGACGAACAGGCCCTCCTCATCCTCGCATAACTCCCCGCCCAGCACGCCGCAGATCTCCACATCCAGATGCGCCTTGGCGTGTGCGACCACGTCGGCGTATGCCGAGCGCGAGAAGTTGATGCGCAGTGGCTCGCCCACCTGCTGCGGGCCGGGAAACTTCTGCCACCGTGGCCGGGAAGATGACGGCTCCCAGCCGGAGGCCTTCACGTCAGCGTCAGCGTCGTCAGCGCTGGGCTTCTTCATGTTCTTTGATGAGGAATCCCTATCCTTGCCGCCCACGCCAGTCTCCTTGAGTTTCCGCAAGTCTGTCCTTTGCCAGTTCGATCCCGATGGCTTTGTCTTCATAGCGGGCCCAGACCACGTCCCAGGCGGGCAGGCCCAGTTGCCGCGCGGTGCGGCCCATCAGGGGGCTGAAACATGCAAGGCTGTGCAGGAACACCGGCACGCACTCGCCTTGGCAGGCAGCGCATCGCGCCTGCTCCTGCGTCAGCCTTTCCAGCGGCTGGAAGACCTCGATCTCCAGGCCGCACCTGGGGCACACTATGCGCTCAACCAACTCTCGCGAGAAGTCGATGGCGTCCAGGCCGCCAAGTTTCTCCCGGGCCTCCTGCGCGATGGTCGCCAGCGGCGTGTCGCTGCCCCATTGGTCGAAGGCGTCGATATCCGCCGGCCGCTGGTGCCAGGGGCATTCTTCCAGGATCGGGTAGCTGACGGAGTAGGACTGGTGCGAAAGCCCCTCGAAGACAAAGCCGCTGCCCGAAAGGCTTTCAAGCCCGTGCAACCGCTTGACCACTTCCTGTGCCTGGATCGCGCCGATGATCGACGCGGTGGTCGGCGTGGTCGGCGTGCCGCCATGGCTGGCGGCGAATCGCGCCAGCAGCGAGCACGAACGTCGCTTGGCCAGCAGGTCCCAGTCAGCCTGGCCCATCGTGCATTCGTAGCAGGCTGTCTTGGGCGGGTCGAACGCCCGCACCAGGCCATTCAGGATGTCGATGCCGCCGTCGATCCACGCCCGGCCAACCTTGGCGCAAGCACTATTGACGAAGACACGGGCCTCGCGGTTGTCCAGCGCTGCCACCACCACCTGCGCCCAGCGAAACCAGCCCAGGCCCACGTCGCTCATCAGGTTGCCGACTATCGGGTGCGCTCGAAGGTCCGGATAGATCTCCTGCGCTGCGCGGGCTGCAACGACCGCCTTGGGCTGGGCCTCGTCGGCCTCGCGAAACAGCACGCTGCGACTGAGGTTGCTGGCCTCGATCCGGTCCATGTCGACGATGGCCAGCCGTCCCACGCCAAGCAGGCTGAGGTTCTTGATAACCTCGTTGCCCAGCGCGCCGGCCCCAACAACCAGCACGCGGGCCTCGCGCAAGAGCGACTGGTCCCACCACTTGATCGCCTCCAGGCGGGAGAACCGGCCCTCGCCCAGGCTGATGCTTTCAGGCCTATGGCTCATCGGCCCATCCACCTGCGGTGATCTCCGGCTGCAGCCGCAGGTCGTCGTTGTTCAGCACGCCCGACTCGCCCAGGCTCTGCACGTCCAGCAATTGCCGCCCGCTGCGCTTGTGGTGGAGCTTGTAGCTCATGATCTGTCCGTCGGGGCTGTTGATCGGCAGGTTCATCTTCTCCACCAGGATCACAAGCAGCCGGGCGATCGGCACATCATCGGGTGCCTCGACAAGTTGGCTGCGGCTGCTCGTGATATCCCATATTCGCACGCTGATCATTCCCATGAATCTCTCCGAATTTGCCGGTGGCAAAGGCCTTGGCGCCCGTGTATGCTTTATCAGAGCAACCAGCCCGCAACTTAGAAAGGCGGAGCCACCTTCAGTATTGCATCGGCCAGCCCAGGTGCTGCGAAAGTATCGTCAGCAACTGCTGAAACTTCTGGTGCCGCACGTTGACGCGAATAGTGAAAACGTCCTGCCCGACCTGCACCGAGAACTGATCCCGCCGCAAGAAGATGTGGTCGATCTCCTTGTAGCCGAACGAGAATTCCTCCATCGAGATCGATCCCGTCTTGCAGACGACGCCGCTGTCGTCCAGCCGCATGATGCGCTTGCTCAGGAATCCATCTTCGCGAATCGTCAGTTCCATAAGGTCATCCCTTTAAGCTTCCGATGATGACCAGCAGCAACCAGACGCTCAGCAGCAGGATGTTCCAGATGGCCGTCACCCACACGATCGGCGGATTGCCCAGCCGCCGGTCAAGGCTCGATATACCCAGACCGCCGCCGATTAGAGACGGCAGGCCCACTAGCGCCCCGATGAGCACGCCAAATGCCTGGAGATCCTTTTCATTGGTAAATTCCCTGGCGAGCAGGCCGCTGAACATCAGCACCATCCCGATCGTGCTCCAGGCGGCCATGCCCAGAGCCCAGCCGACCAGTGCCTTGCGTTTGGAGGACATCGGCCGCCGAGTCGACGTGGCGCATGTGGGACACAAGTGGATGTTGCCGGGGAACACGAAGTCGCACGTCGGGCACAGCGAAGCGCCGCATGTGCGGCACAGGAATGCGGCCGCCACCTCCGGGTGGCGCTGGCACCTGCGCCCGGCGGGAGCGATCGTGGAAATGGCCGCCGCAGCGGCCCCCGATACCGCGCAGGTGGGGCATAGCATTGTGCCGTCGCCCATTGCAAAGCCGCACGTCGTGCAGATGAGGGCCCGACAACGGTTGCAAGCGCACGTGGCCGGCACACCCGGGTGGAAACTGCACGTCAGGATGGCCGCAACAGGCGCGGCTATCTGCACAGACGGCGGTATCGCCGGCGGTGCAGCCATCGTGATCATGAACTCGTTGCCGCACAGACAGCGAGCCTGCCGGCCAAGCGAGCCTGCCGGCACCCGGAACGAATCGGCGCAGGATGGGCAAACGACAGTGATCTTGTCGCCAGTGGCGACGGGCGGCGCAACCGGCGATGCAGCGGCTACCGACGACGGCAGAGGTGGCATGCCTGCAAGCGACGGCATTGGATCCGACTTGCTGAAGAGCACGTTGAACTGCGCGCTGCAGCCGGGGCAGACTGCCGTTGTGGGCCCGGCGGGCTTAAGCTGCGACATGCACTCGGGGCACAGCATCTCCATGATTACCTCGTGGTGCAGCAAACATTCACAAGAGGATTGCTGCGATCAGAAGCCCGAACCGCCGCTCATGGCTGAGATGCGGGCAATGATGCCCAGCACCCAGAAGACCAGGGCGAGGATGCCCAGGATCAGCCCGGCCGTGGCCATGCCGCCGCCGCTGAGCCGCGGATTTGCTTCCATCATCTTCCTGGCCTTGAGGGCCTTGGAGATGGCGATGGGGCCGAGGATCACGCCAAAACAAAACAGGCCGATGATGCCGTACGTCAGGGCCTCCTTGGCCTGCTTGCAGGGGATGGTAGCCTCCTCGACGACTGGCTGGCCCTGCACCGCCAGCACCTTGCACGCTCCGCAGTACCGGCGGCCTTGGACTTCCACCAGGCAGTTGGCGCAGAAGCCCTCAGCGCAGCCAGTGCAGCGGTCTACGGCGGGCACTCCTGGGTGATTCCTACAGTCCATTGCGCTCTCCCAAAGTGAAGGTAGATAGCTGCCCTGGAATCCTCGCAAACCGGGCCTGAGGATGCTCCCAAAAAGCCAAAGAGCCCCGATCTGGAAAATGCCAAACTTGTGCTGCGGCGCATTTATGACGCAAATTCCCTGCCATGTCAAGAGTTCGTATGCCCGCCGAACAATTTCCGCAGTTTGCAAGGAGATCGACGGGTAGCAGTACAAATCACACGAAGCCTCGACGGACTCATCGGGGCGAGCAAGCAATCTTTTGCCAGTGCAGAGGTAATGCAACAGGCCGCCGAATCGACTCAGCGGACCGGCAAAACATAAAGAGCGTTTCGAAAAACGCTCTCAGGATTAAATCCAGGCCGCTGCCTTCGGCGTTGGATTCTTCGATGGGCAGGTACTGGATCAGCCCGGCAGGCTGACCCGCGTCGTCATTGGCCAACTTGACCCGCAGCCCTCGCGCCGCCATCTTGCGGCACCAGTTCGCCTTGCGGTCGCCGGCCTCGAGATGCTCATTGCACCAGCCCTTCATGCAGGCGAGGAAGATTGGCTCGTGTTCTTCAGTCAGGTCGACGATTGGCATCTTCGCTCAGTCCTTCGAAGTGCCGGGCCAAGTATAGGGCCAACAAGCTGTCCGTGTCTGAGAATACCCCATGGCCATCCTTGTTGCCATAGACCCGTGCCAGTTCCTGGGGTGACATAGAGTACACCAGTTGTAGCCCCGGCGTGTCGTGGTTCAGCAGCCGGCTGATAATTGTGCCAACATCATCACAGTCGATGTTGCCCAGCCGCCACCATGGGTCCAAGCCGCAGGCGTTAAAGTACACGTCCAGGCTGCCGAGTATGAGGAACCACGGCATGTGGCCTGGCTCCAGTGCATATGGATGCCAGGCCGGGCGCTCCATGATCTCCTTGTAGAGGTTCGCTTCTGTCCGCCAGAGGACGTCACGGCCAAAATGCCGGCGGGATGACTCAATCAAATCGTACGGCAGGGCTTGCATCTCCTGCTCTGTTGGCCGGAGGTGTGCGATGGCCAGGTTCCGGCCGTTGGCTCCCCACGGATGCACGAATACATCAAACCGACCGCCGAGTTGTTCGACCCGCTGGCGAATGCGCATGGCGTCGATCCGCCGCAGCAGGCTCTCGAACTCGCCAAGGCCGCGCGTGTTTGCGAAGATCTGCCATCGCGGCTTCACTCCGGCATCCAGCAGCCGCTCGGTCGCGACAATAGCATCCGCGAAGGCTCCGTTTCGTCGGCAGAACCAATCTGTCGTCTCTTTTTCGCCAAAGAAGGTGATCTGGCATGTGTCCGGGCCGATGGCCTTCGCCCAAGCCACATAATTCGGATCGCGCGCCAGCCGCCAGATGCTCAGCAGTTCGTACCGCCACGGCTTGCCATCGCTGAGTTCACACTCCAGATCGTACAGCTGGCGGTAGTCGTCTGAGAAGTCCGGCTCTCGAATGGCGGTGGATACCCACACCTTGCTGAACATCGGCTCAGTCTCCCCGGGCGGCACGTATTCCCGGAACAACCGCGTGACATGACGCACGGTCCCTTCGTTCACACCTTGATTATTCGGATACCAGCAGTGCCGGCAGCGATTGGGGCAGCCGTGCATGTCGAAGCCCAGGCCGATGTTAAAATTGAGCAGGTCGTCAATCATTGTCCTTCGGCCCGTATTTCTCCTGCTTCCGCTGTCGTCCTTGCGCCCACTGTTCGTCTATATTCAGGCCGTATCGTGCGGCCAATTCGAACAGCAGGAACATTACGTCGTAGACTTGGTGGGCGAGTTGCGGCATGTCATCGATGGATGCACGCAGTGCGGCCAACTCATCGTCGAGCCAGCCGAGTATCTTCTCGACAGGCTCATTCGTATTGCCGATCATCCGCAGGAACTCGCCAGCCTCATCACGATAGTTGTTCAAGCTCATGCCATGACCCCAAATGTGCGAGTCAGTCTACATCAAGATCCCGTCGAACGGTAGTGGCGCACGCCGAAGTTCCATACATGGAACGACAGGAGCATGAACACGATGCCGATCAGCGGGCAGACGCACTGGAACCATCGCGGCGAGCCGAGGGCGTCGTCTTCACGGCCGAGGATGGCCAGGACGGGGAAGTAGCTCACGCACGCCAGCGGCACGACAAACGTGAAGAACCGTCGGAACCACGGGCGATAGATCGGCAGCGGGTATTGGCCGGTCTCGGCCCCGCCGTAGGTGAAGGCGTTCATCACCTCCAGCGACTCGATGGTCCAGGAGGCGATGGTCGCCTGGATCACCCACAGGCCGTAGAAGAGCGCCGCGCCGCCGAGGATCGCCAGTGCCGCCAGCGCCACCCGGCCGGCCGTCCACGTCACGCCCATCATCGCGGCTGCCCACAGGAGCACGATCAGCCCTTGCGTAAGCTTGCCGATGCGGAAGAGCGTCAATTCCTGGGCGGCTACCTGGAAGGCCGTGCCGCGCGGCCGAAGGAGCAGGCGGTCGAAGTTACCGGAGCGGATCATGCGGTCAAACACATCGAAGCCGCGTCCGAACATGTCGCCCAGTGCAATGGCAGTCGTGACCAGCCCGAAGAACAGACCAACTTCCGCCAGATGCCAGCCACGAAGCGACCGGAATCGCTGGAAGAGCGCCCACACGCCGGCGAATTCCAAGAACACCACCAGAAAGCCGTTGATCGTCAGCATGATGAAAGACGCCCGGTACTGCATCTGGCTGCGGATGGAAACGCCCACGTATCGCAAATAGAGTCCGGCGGCATTCATTATCATCCTCCCTGGACAACCAGCCGTCGCATGGCCCGACGGATCAGAAACCGGCCGACGACGATCAAACCCGCCGTCCACGCCAGTTGGTACGCAACCACGCCTGCCGCATGAGAGGCCGGTATCTGCTGCACAAACAAGCGGATCGGCAGGTCAATCACGCCCACGAATGGCAGGGATTTCAGCACCGGCTGGAGGAAATCTGGAAACAGCGGGATGGGTAAGATCATCCCGCTGAGCAGGAACATGGCCGGGGAGAACAGCAGCGAGATGCCCCGGCCTGAGATGGTCCAGAACATGCTGATGGTCATCAGCAGGCTCACCGCCGACGCCAGCAACGCCGCCGCCAGCAGGACGAGCATGAAGGCGGCGAGGTTGGCCGCCCCGGGCCAGTGCAGCCAGCCGGCGAGCGTCGCGACGATGAGCATGGGCCCGGCACGCATCACGACCGGCGCTGTGCGATTGGCGATCTCGCGGGCGTACCAGAGGTTGTACAGGCCGGCCGGGCGCAGAAGTTCATAGGCAACGCTGCCTGAGGCGATCATCCCCGCAATTTCGCCGTCGGCACGGAACGGCAGCAGCATCATGAAGCCCTGGCTGAGCCAAACGTAAGCGATGGTTTGTTCCAGGCTGATCGGCACGTCCGCATCGGCGTTCTCGTAGAAGGCCGTGAAGATCATCATGCGGATCAGGCCCCAGAAGAACTGGCAAGCGACGCCTGCCGCCGCGGCTGCCCGGTACTGAAGCAGCAACCTGAATCGCGCCGCGAAGATGGCCAAGTAGGGCCGCATCATGACTGAGCCGCCGCTTGGCTGGTCTGGCCATAGAGGCGGGCAATTATCTCTTCTATGGGCGGGTTCTCGACGAACAGGTCGCGGATTTCGTGGTTGGCGGCGATGCGGGCGATGAGGTCGGCCGGGGCAACCTGCTGCGGGTCGAACGCCAGCGTCACACGCCGCGGTTGGCGGGAAATGACCGTGGCGCAAGGGTCGGCAATCTGGCCGTTCTCGCGGGCGAGGTCTACTATAAGTCGCCGCTCGCGTGTCACCCGGCCGCGGAGTTCGTCCAGCGTGCCGTCCAGGAAGATGCCGCCGTGGTGGATCACGATCACGCGGCGGCAGAGGGCCTCGATGTCGTCCATGTCGTGCGTGGTGAGGATTACCGTCACGCCGCGCTCGCGGTTGAGGCGGCGGATGAATTCCCGCACCGCCAGCTTGCTGACGGCGTCCATGCCGATCGTAGGCTCGTCGAGATAGAGGATCCGCGGGCTGTGCAGCAGGGCGGCGGCAAGGTCGCACCGCATCCTCTGGCCTAGCGAAAGTTGGCGCACAGGCGTGTCCAGCAGCGGCGTCAGGTCCAACAGGTCGACCAGTTCATCCCGGCTGCGGCGGTAGTCGGCCTGGCTTACGCGGTAGATGTCACGCAACAGATCGAACGATTCGATGACCGGCAAGTCCCACCATAACTGCGTCCGCTGGCCGAAGACCACGCCGATTTGCCGAACGGTCTCGATGCGATGCTTCCACGGCGTCCGCCCGAGGACTTCCACCCGCCCGGCCTCGGGCACGAGGATGCCAGAGAGTATCTTGACCGTCGTGCTCTTGCCGGCGCCGTTGGGCCCGATATATCCGAGCAACTCGCCCTCGTTGAGCGAGAACGACACGCCATCCAGCGCCCGGACGACGCGATGCTTGCGATGCACAAGGCCAGCCATGCTGCCCAGCACCCCGCGCGACCTCTCGGCCACGCGAAACGTCTTGACCAGGTTCTCGACGACAATTTGAGGCGAATCCGTTGGCAAAAAGCTCTCCCTTCAGCGCGCAGCTTGCTTATGAAACGCCCGCTGGAGAGATATACGCCGAAGCGTGACAGCAATCGCCGATTCGCTCGATGGCCGTAACAGATGCCACAGTCATTAGAATCCTGATGACCAACGGCCGCCACTCTGCTATTCCCATAGTCCGATGAAGGGGCTATTCAGCGACACCTCCGACCGAAGTATCTGTCGTGAAGTTCACGGGCTTTGGGATCAGCATGGCGAACGTCCTTCTGGGTAAAGAAGCGTCAGCACGCCGTAGCGGCCAAGCGGGATGGCCTCTTCGATGAATATCACGTCGCGCCACTGGCCGCTTTCGATCCGCGGGAACCAGGCGGCGGCCGTCGTGCCGGCCCGGAAGTAACCGCATTCGGGCGGTGCTTCGTGAGCGAGTGCTCGGCGCGTCGGACAATCAGTTGGCAGATCGTCGGGTGACTGGAACGTCGTGCGGAAGTATGCTTGAAAGGCCGACGTGCTCAGCAGCTTCCAGGCGTAACCTCGCCAGTTCCACTTGACGACGGCGCAGGGCCGGAGGTCCATATCGACGTATCGCAGGGTTGTGGCTGTGATGGAGGTGCCGAACGTCTTGGCCAG
>CAYQJH010000130.1:4800-10019 GCA_964417755.1 uncultured Planctomycetaceae bacterium | reverse complement strand
CTTGCGATAGGTAGGCTTTGACGGCGGTGCCCGACAGGCATAAGAATCTGGGAGCGAAGGCTCAGTCAGCCAGGCGCTCCGGCAAGATTCTTATCAGCTTTTCGGACAAGTCAGTCAAAGTGCCGCAACATACCTTGAAGGCCCTCGTGCGCTTTGTGACGGCGCGCGAGGGCTTCTCTATTGGGCGGATAGACCTGGCCGTCGTCGCCACAACCGAGATCGCGCGGCACAATCGCCGTTTCCTGAACCATGCCGGCGCAACCGACGTGATCAGCTTTGACCTGAGCGACTCAGCCGTCCCGGGCGTCTCCGCCCAGATCATCGTCTGCGCAAGCGTGGCTGCCAGGCAGGCCAAACATCACGGCCTGACCAAGGCGCAGGAACTCATGCTCTACATCATCCACGGCCTGCTGCACGTGATGGGCTACGACGACCTCTCCGTGCGAGACCACGCCAAGATGGCCAGCCGGCAGGATGAACTGCTAAAGGAATTCCTGGCACCTTCGTCAAGAAGGCCGGGAGAGAGGAAGACGGAGCTCTTGGAGTGCGGCGACTAGCTCCGCAGGAGCGACGGCACCGCCTTGGCTGGCTGAGCACAAGAGCTGAATAAGCGCGATTCTCGCCAGCTTACACCAAGCCAAAGCGGCGGCAGCAGCCGCCGCACTCCACACGTTCACACTTCCTGTTTTGCGTACGCCTTGGGCGGGTCGGCTTTGGCTATTACCGCTACTATCACTCGCAGAGCGCCGGCCTTCAGTAGTGTGCGGGTGGCTTCATCGGCGGTTGCGCCGGTGGTGCTTACGTCATCGACCAGCGCGATGGTTGCGCCGGCGATGGTGGCGGGGGAGGTTACCTTGAAGGCATTGCGGACGTTCTCAAGCCGGCGCGTTCTGGGCAGGTGCGCCTGCGGCGGAGTGTGGCGGGTGCGGATCAGTTCATTCCCCAGCGGCACGTCCAGATGGCGGGCAAGGGCCTTTGCGATGGCCCGCGAATGATCGTACGAGCGGGCCAGCCGTCGCCGCCAGTGCGCGGGAATCGGCAAAACAATGTCGACGGCGGCACTGCCTTGGAGATGGTTGCTCAAGGCCGTCGCCAGCAGGCTGGCCAGGCGTCGTGCGGCAGCATCGTGCGAGCGATACTTTATCTGCCGGATAATCCGCCGCAGCGGCCCGCTGTATGGGCCCAGGCGAACCATCTGCGCGTAGTGCGGCAGCGTGGCGGGGCAGGCGGGGCAGCCGTCTGGCCGGCCCTGAGTTCCCAGCGGAAGCGAACAGCCGCAACGCGGGCAGTAGGGCCTGGCCACCAGTGCGAGCAGATCAGCCTGGCACTGCGGGCACAGCCAGCCATCCTCAGCCGGCGCCGCCTGGCATGCCGGGCAGACGCCGGGCAGAACAAGCTCCAGCAGGCCTTGCATGCATGTCCGGGCGAGGTTGTGAATTGTACTGAGCACGGCCATTGCTCCTCAGGGCGCGTGGATTTGTGGTGCAGGCATATTGCCTGCACCTCCCCCTGCTTCCGCAGGGGGCTTCCATACCGCTTCCGCAGGGGGCTTCCACACTTCCGCAGGCGAGACGCCTGCACCACAAGCAGGCGAGACGCCCGCACCACAAGCAGGCGGCACGCCTGCACTACAAGCAGGCTGAACCCCTGCACCATTGCGAATCGCATAGGTGTCCTGGAGGATCCGCACCTGCCAGAACATCAGCGGCCAGTCGGCGGTAGGGTCGATGGCCGGCAGCGAGGGGTGCATAGCGGCCAGCACCTCTCCACAGCCACGCAGCAGCAGGTCGGCCAGTTCCTGCGGGCTTCGCGATGCATTCCAAAGCAGCCATTCCAAGGCATGCGTATCGGCCGCGCAAAGCAAGGCCATCAGCGCCCGCTGGCGCAGAGGCGTGTCAGCCTCGGCAAGATCAGCGACTTGCGCTAGTGATGCATTGTCATTCGATGCGGAAGAAAGATGCCCCATCTTTGCCTGGAGGATCAACAGGGCGCAGCGATATGAACCCTTGATAAGCACCTCGTCCTCGCTGCCGGTGAGCCTGGGCGTAATACGCTCAACGGCCTGCTGCTTTTGCTGGTCGCTGCCAGCCGAAAGGGCCAGCAGCATCGCGCCGGCTGTCCGCTCGCGGTCATTTCGCACGCGAAGCTCCGGCGGCGCGCCTGGGGGCGGCAGCATCTTCAGGCCCAGGGCGAAGGCCTCATCGGCCCGGCTGGAGCGAGAGAGATGCCACGCAATATAATCGCCGGCGTGGAAGTCGTCGCCGCCGGCGCACAGCCGCAGAAGTTCCTCAGCCTGCGGCCAGCGCAATTCCCACAAGGCCACCGCCGCCGCGGCTGAGGGAACCGGCGTTGCGGGCGAATAGGCTGCTGTGGCTGACTGAATCGCGGGACCTTCGTATCGGGCCAACTGTTGAAGAAGGTCGATGATCTCCGCATCTTCATCGTCCTTCGCCTGATGGCCCAGCAACCTGGCGGCGGCTGAGAGCATGAGCATGTATCGCTCGTCGCCTGTCCAGAGGTTGCGGCATAGGGCGATGGTCTCAGCCCGCACGTCCAGATGCAGGGCGTCGGCTGACTGGATTGCGGCAAGGGCCTGGGCAATAGTGACGGTGGGATTCCTGGCTGCGGCTGCGGCAAGCACCTTGCGGACGGCTGGGCCGGCGGATGAAACCTTGAGTTTGCCGCAGGCTGCCAGCAGCATTGCCGGCGGGTATTCATCTTCTTTGAAAGCGGCAAGCTGCGATTCGACGGCTGCGGCAGCCTGCGGAGTATTGAGCAACGTCATCACGTGGATCAGCCGGTCGCGCAGGATCGGCTCGTCGGCGTCTTGAAGTAATTGGGTAAGCAGACTAGAGTTTTCGCGCGGAGCGAGCGTTGCCAAGGCGAAGGCTGCGCCGGAGAGGGCGTCGATGGCGGGCGCTGATTGTGGCCCGGTTGCGGGCGGGGCAGATGCGGTTGCGGTGGCTGTGCCTGCCGTTGGCATTGTTTCGCTCCTTCGGGGCGATCCCCCGGCTTCCGTCGGGGGCTTCCTTGCGGGCAATCCGCAATGAGTCTCCGCGCCGGCCGATTGCTTCCTCAACAGCAGGTCTCTGATTGCCCCAACCAGCGCCGTCCGACCCGCGATTCCTGCATCCAGGGCAGCCGACCCCGCCACCGCCTGGTCCTTGTCTGTCAGCAGAATCGCCAGCGCGGCATCGTCCGCCAGTCGAGCAGCCAGCACGGCTGAGAGGCTTCGCACCTGGGCTGTCGGGTCGGCGATGGCAGCCTGCAGCGTCTTGCGGACGTAAACATTGTCGCGCCTGGCGGCGATCATCTGCCAGAGCTGCACCGCTCGCGTGGAGGCTGACTCGGTTATGGGCAGTTCGATGGAAGTCATGCGGTCGCTATAGGCTGGTTCTATTCGGCCCTCTGAAACGCCCAGGTTTCGCAAGGCTGTGACGACGGCTGAGAACTTGGCGTCATCGGCGTCCTTAAGCGCCCGCTCCAGGCGGCTCACGGTTTGCGGTCGGGCTCGGCCCATCGCCACCGCGCGGAGGATAGCCTTTTGGCGAGTATGGACATCGCCACTTCCCAGGTCTCGCAACAGCAGGTGCGTTTGAATTCGCGGAATGGCCAGCATCGCTATCAGCACGCCAAGCGTGACAGCCAGCAAGGCTGTCAACAGCCGGCGCTGCCAAGGGTGCTGACGTAGAAAGGCCAGGAGAGATCGGCTCATGCATTGGAGTGTACGACGACGAAGCCCACGCCTGCAACATGTTCGACATACCTCAGGTGTGCTGGTTAAGATGCCATGATGCTGTTTAACACGCAGGATACCATTGTTGCGATCTCGACGCCGGCTGGAGCGGCGGCGCGGGCGATCGTGCGTTTGAGCGGCCAGCGTGCTCTTGAGCTGGCTGGCAAAGTTTTCTCAAGCCCAGCAGGGGCCATGCAGAGCCTTGGCGCGTTTCGCAGCGCCGACGGCCTGCTGCGCCTGAGCGGATCGAGCACCGGTGCGGTGGAGTTGCCCGCCCGCGTCTATGTCTTTCGCGCGCCGCGAAGCTACACCCGCCAGGATGTCTGTGAATTGCACGTTGCCGGGGGCATTCCGCTGGTGACTGCCTTGCTGGATGAATTGATCTCGCTGGGCGCCCGCCAGGCCCAGCCGGGCGAATTCACCGCCAGGGCTTTCTTCTCGGGGCGGATCGACCTGTCAGCCGCTGAGGGTGTCGCGGATATCATACATGCAGCCGACGACGCTCAATTGCGCAGCGGCCTGGCTGCCTTGGGAGGGCGAACCTGGCGTTTGTGCAAGCAGGCCGGCGAGCAGGCCGCCGACGCGCTGGCTGCGGTTGAGGCGTCAATCGACCTGGCTGAAGAGGATATCGAGATAGACTCGCCGCTGGCCGTGGCGGGGCGGCTGCGAAGCTTGGCTGACCAGTTGGCGGAATTCGCCCGCCAGGCTGACGATCTCAGCGACGCCGCAGGCCAATTGCGGATCATCCTGGCCGGCAGGCCCAACGTCGGCAAGAGCTGCCTGCTCAATGCCCTGGCGGAGTTCGAGCGCGCCATCGTCTCGCCGATGGCGGGCACCACGCGTGACGTGCTCTCAGCAGAGATTAGTCTCGAAGGCACAGCCGTCACGCTCCAGGACGCAGCCGGCTTCGGCGTGCTGGCTGATCCGCTCCAGCAAGCCGGCCAGAACGCAGCCCGCTCAGCCCTGGCTGCCGCCGACATGATTGCTTTTGTGGTCGATGCGACGGAAGAATCCCATCAGGCCGATTTGGCCCTGCTGGCGGAGGTCCGGCGGGTCAATGAACAGGCTCCAATGATGCTGCTGATGAACAAGGCCGATCTGCTGGCGGCAGCGCAAGTCGCCCGAAGACTCAAGCGCTGGAGCGATCACGCTGGGCTTGAGGGGCTTGCCATCTCGGCCGTGACCGGCAGCGGGCTTTCGGAGTTGCGGCGCGGGCTGGCTGAGGGCCTGAAGTTGCATGCAACCCGCAGTGGCGATGGGCTGGGGCTGCATCGGCGGCAGAAGCGGGAGTTGCTGGCTGCCTCAGCCGCCGCCACGCAGGCCAGCATATTGGTCGCAGGCACATCGCAATTGTCGGACCGCGCAGAATTGGCGGCCATCGAGCTGCGCCAATGCCTGGGGCATCTAGGCCAGATAAGCGGCCAAGTGGTCAGCGAGGACGTGCTTGGGCGAATCTTCGAGCGGTTCTGCGTCGGGAAGTAGT
>CAYQJH010000130.1:2942-4700 GCA_964417755.1 uncultured Planctomycetaceae bacterium | reverse complement strand
TCTTTTCATTCCTCAACCGGCCGGGTACCATTGATAACCATGTGCCGAAAGAAGCTTCTCATCCTGGGCAACATGATCAAGCCGGGCGTCTCGCAGCAGATCGAGGCCCTGCGTGGATGGCTCGGCCAGCAGGCGGAAGTGCTGGCGGTTTGCCCCAGCCGGGGCGACTTGCCGACCTCTGCCAGCCAGGCCGACCTCTGCATCGTCTTTGGCGGCGATGGCACGCTGCTGGCGGCAGCCCGCAAACTCGCGCCGCTTGGCGTGCCGCTGCTGGGCGTGAACATGGGCAAGCTTGGATTTCTGGCGGAGTTCAACGTCGAGCACCTGCGGAAGCATCTGGGCGACATCATCGCGGGGGCTGTTCCGCCGACGCTGCGAATCATGTTGGACGTCTGCGTGATCAGTAGCGGCAGTAGCACCTTCTGCAGCCTGGCAGCCAACGACGTGGTTATCTCGGCCGGGCCGCCGTTCCGCATGATCGACCTGAACGTCGAGCAGGGCGGCAGTGCAATCGCTCGATACGTTGGCGACGGAATGGTATTCGCGACGCCGACCGGCTCGACCGGGTACAACCTGTCGGTCGGCGGGCCGATCATGGATCCGACGATGGACGCCATCGCGATTTCGCCCATCGCGCCACACAGCTTGACCGTCCGCCCCATCGTTGTGCGGGCTGACGGACTTATACGTGTAACATTGGCCAAAACGAATGCAGGCTCAGCCGTCATCATCGACGGGCAAGTCAGCAGCAGTCTCTCCCAGGGCGACGTAGTGGAGGTTCGCAAGGCCACCTGCCCGCTGAAGATCATCCCGCACCCCGGCAGGCAGTTCTACCAGACGCTCCGCGACAAGCTTCAGTGGGGAAACAGCCCGCATCTTTAGCGAGAGTCTCGCGTTTAACAAAAGGAGTCGGATTTCATGGTCCTTGATTGTCACCTTCATATTGTCGATGGGCCTGTTCAGCAGCAGCGCCTGCTAAAGTCGCTCAATTCCATCGGGATGGACGGCGCAGCCATGTTCTCTCTGCCGCCGGAGTCGATGGTCACCTTCAAGGGGCCCAAGGCGGCAGCCGACCGGCTGGACAATCTGTTCAAATGGACCGGCGGCGTGGAGACCTTCTTCCCGTTCTTCTGGATCGACCCGACGGAACAAGACGCTCTGCAGCAGGTGCAGATGGCCGTCCAGCACGGCGTGGTGGGCTTCAAGTGCATCTGCAATCACTTCTATCCCGGCGACGCAAAGGCAATGGACGTCTTCCGCGCAATAGCCAAAAGCGGAAGGCCGATCATGTTTCATTCGGGCATCCTGTGGGATGGCACCGCATCGTCGAAGTACTGCCGGCCCAGCGAATTCGAGGCCATGCTTGACGTGCCGCAACTTCGCTTCGCCCTGGCGCACGTGTCCTGGCCGTGGACGGATGAATGTATCGCGGTGTACGGCAAGTTCCTGGCGGCCTTTCGCGCCCGGCCTGAACTGTCCTGCGAGATGTTCATCGACATCACGCGCGGCACGCCGGCGATCTATCGCAAGAACGTGCTGGAAACAATGTTCACCATTGGCTACAAGATCGAAGACAACGTGATGTTCGGCACCGATGGACGCTCGAGCACCGACTTCGCCGATGGCTACCAGGAACATGTCACTACCGACAACGCGATTCTTGAATCGGTCGGCCTGAGCCGCCAGGCAAGAGAAAAGGTCTTCTCGCAGAACCTGCTGCAGCGGTTCATCTGGAAGAAATCGTAGTCACGAACCAAC
>CAYQJH010000130.1:0-2842 GCA_964417755.1 uncultured Planctomycetaceae bacterium | reverse complement strand
CTCGCAGAACCTGCTGCAGCGGTTCATCTGGAAGAAATCGTAGTCACGAACCAACCAAAAGCCCCGGCCGGAAGGCGGGGGATCTTCGGCAGGCTGAGGGTCCTGGCGGAGTCGAGGTGAAGATTTCTCAGCGGGCATACGTTGAACCTATCGCCGGCAAGTTCCGCACCTGATTGGCGCGTGGCTGGCGCCGTCCATGAGTCCAACAGCAACAAACCTTTGAGTACAAAGGTTTTGTTTGTATGCCCGCCGAGAAATCTTCTTTGCCTGAGAAGGTCCCGCCGGATAGAAATACTAAACGCACCGAATAAACACAGAGGAACAAAGCATGATACTGGACGGACATATTCACATTCATAACAATCCCGTCGATCAGGCCAAGCTGCTGGCGGAGTTCAAGCAGGCGGGGCTGGATGGCGCGACGCTGATATCGCTGTCGCCGGCGGCGTTTGTCTTCGAGGGGCCCAAGGGCACCAGCGAGCGGCTGGATAATCTGATGGAATGGACGCGCGGGGCTGCAAACCTGTTTCCATTCTATTGGATAGACCCGACTGAAAAAGACGCCATCGATCAGGTCGCCCAGGCCTGCGCCCGAGGCGTGGCGGGTTTCAAGACCATCTGCAATCACTTTTATCCCGGCGACGGCCGGGCGATGGACACCTATCGTGCGATTGCCAAGGCCGGCAAGCCAATGCTGTTCCACTCGGGCATCCTGTGGGATGGCAAGGTCAGCTCGAAGTACAACCGCCCGGTGGAGTTCGAGTGCATGTTGGACGTGCCGAATTTCCGTTTCACGTGTGCTCACGTTTCCTGGCCGTGGGTTGACGAGTGCGTGGCGACATTCGGCAAGATCGACCAGGCCCGCAAGGCCGGCCATGCGACGTGCGAGATGTTCATCGATGTTACACCCGGCACGCCGCCGATTTATCGCGAGGAGGCGCTCTTCAAGCTGCTGACGCTTGTCAGCGACACCAACATCATCTTCGGCAGCGACAGCGAGACGCACGTCTCGATGGTCAATTGGGTCCGCGAGACTGTCCAGCGCGACAATAAGATCTACGACAAGCTCGGCGTCAGCCAGGACCGGCGGGACAACATCTTCGCCCGGAATCTGCAAAGGTTCATAGCCGGGAAGTAGGAGCAGCAATGGTTCTTGATACGCACATTCACATTCATGCCGGGCCGGTCGAATCAGCCAGTTTTGCTGAGGGCCTCTCCGGCGCGGGCATCAGGGGGGCGGTTCTGCTGTCGCTTTCGCCGGCCTCATGCGGCATCTGGCCGGGCCCGCGCGGCACGAGCGCGCGCCTGGACAACCTCTTCGAGTGGGCTCAGGGCCAGCCAAGCCTGATCCCGTTCTACTGGATCGACCCGACGGAGGCTGACGCCGTCAAGCAAGTGGCGCAGGCTGTTGACCGGGGCGTCAAGGGCTTCAAGATCATGTGCAATCATTTCTATCCTCGCGATGCGCGAGCGATGGGTACCTACCGCGCCATCGGCGAAGCCGGCCGGCCGGTCCTGTTCCACTCCGGCATCTTGTGGGACGGCACGGAGTCTTCCCGCTTCAATCGCCCCGGCGAGTTCGAGGCCCTTCTGGAAGTCCCGCACCTGCGCTTCGCCCTGGCGCATATCTCCTGGCCGTGGGTTGATGAGTGCCTGGCCGTGTATGGGAAATTCCAGTCAGCCTTCCGCAGGCGGCCTGAGCTTTCGTGCGAGATGTTCATCGACACCACTCCCGGCACGCCGCCGATCTACCGCCAGGAAGCCCTGACCAAGCTCTTCACCATCGGCTACAAGGTGGAAAACAACGTGCTCTTCGGCACGGACATCAACACGGAGCATTGCGCGTTCAACTATGCCAAGAGCTGGATCGACCGCGACAGGGCGATCTACGACAGCCTCGGCCTGGACGATTCAGCCAAAGAAAAGATCTTCAGCGGCAACTTGAAGAGGTTCCTGGGATAGAAAAGGATTCACACGTATGCGGTCACAGGGAAATGTTTCTCTGGTTACATTTCCACATGATGCTGCCAACCTCTCGATTCGGCTGCAGCCCTGAGGTATTTTGCTTTCTTCCTTATCTCGCCTTCAGACGATTGGCTAAAGTCAATGAATGCGTGCTCAGGGAATAGGCCGGGGTCCGGAATAGCTGGCAGTGATTGATTTCGGCATTCCTCCACACTCACAGCCATTACACCAGTCGAGGAATGGCCGAGGATTAGCGTGAAGTGGGTCCACGCTTGTTCGGCGGTTATCAGGTCGCCGTCATAAACAGAAAGATGCTTTTCGTCTTTTGGCGTTGGCCTGAATACCTGCGAGGTGATGCGACCGTCGTGGACCCAGGAAGGATTGACCTGGCGGAATAGCAACGTCTGACCGGTCATGCCGCACCTTTGGCCAATCCGCCAAGTTCGGCAATTAACCAAGCCCAATCATTCTTGGAAGTTAGATCAAGGCTTTGGCTTGTTTCCTTGTCATCCTTCAGGTCTGCATCGTGCCATAGGCCTGTGTGGTTCTCAAGGTTGATCTCCAGGCTGATATCATGCGAGCCGATCGCCCAT
This sequence comes from uncultured Planctomycetaceae bacterium, assembly GCA_964417755.1. GTDB lineage: Bacteria > Planctomycetota > Phycisphaerae > SM23-33 > SM23-33 > CAYQJH01. Next base: position 284 of record CAYQJH010000130.1, on the reverse strand, counting down.
TCGCATTGCACCCCGCCTTCGGGTGTAGGATAGATATACGGCAGTTGAAGATCCTCTGGAAAATGCTCACGAAATGCCTGCGCAAGCCAATTCAGGCCTTCGGACGAGAGTGCTTTGCCTCTTCCATCAAGCCAGCCGCTTTGGAGCGTACGGAGTTCGTCCAAACGAGCCGCAATGTCCAACGGATCGAGGATGTTGATGCGTTCGATTGATTTGAAGCCCTGCAATCGCTGATTGCGGTTAAACCTGCCAATTCCCTGCAGCGACACACGTGTTCCGGCCTT
>CAYQJH010000129.1:0-10134 GCA_964417755.1 uncultured Planctomycetaceae bacterium | reverse complement strand
ATGGTTCAGAGGCCTTCGCCGAATACGCCAATGGGTACAGGCCAAGCTTATCTTGATCTACGCCAAACGTGAAAAACAAAGGGTTACGGCATAGATAAAAAATCCTCTTCCGCACGGGGCTTCCTCGTTACAGGTTCTCCAGGATATGTCCCATCTTGTCCTTCTTGGTCTTGAGGTAATCCAGGTTGCACTCGTGCGGGGCGATCTCCAGCGGCACGCGCTCCACGATCTTCAGCCCGAAGCCCTCGATGCCGTAAATCTTCTTGGGGTTATTCGTCATAATCCTCAGCCGAGACAGCCCCAGGTCCCGCAGAATCTGATTGCCGATGCCGTAGTCGCGCCGGTCGTCCTCGAAGCCCAGCTTCAGGTTGGCCTCCACGGTGTCCAGGCCGTCCTCGATCTGCAGCTTGTACGCCCGCAGCTTGTTGACCAGGCCGATGCCTCGGCCTTCCTGCCGCACGTAGATAACCGCACCTTTGCCGGCGGCGGCGACAGCCCGCAGCGACGTCTGCAGTTGCGGCCCGCAATCGCAGCGCAGCGAGCCAAAGACATCACCGGTGAGGCACTCGCTATGCACGCGGACCAGGACGGGCTCGCTGTGGGCGATGGGCTTGCCGGTTTCGTCGAGTTTGCCCACGCCGCCGTAGCAGAAGGCCAGGTGCGGCTCGGGATCGACAATGGACGTGTAGGCCACCACGTGGAAAAGCCCCGCATCGATGGGCAGGTCGATTTCCACGGCCCGCTGGATCAGCCGCTCGGACCGCAGGCGATGGCGGATAATGTCGGCCACGCTGCACATCTTGATATTGTGGATCGCGCAGAATTTCTCCAGGTCGTCGCGGCGTGCCATCGTGCCGTCGTCATTCATGATCTCGCAGATGACGCCCAGGGGCTTCAGGCCGGCCATGCGGGCAAGGTCAACCGAGCCCTCGGTCTGCCCGGAGCGGACAAGCACTCCCCCATCGCGGGCACGCAGCGGGAAGATGTGTCCCGGCCGTGCCAGGTCGGACGGCCTGGCGTCGTCCCGGCAGCACACCTGGATGGTGCGGGCGCGGTCGGCGGCAGATATGCCCGTGGTAACGCCGGTGGCGGCGTCGACAGAGACCGTGAAGGCCGTGCCATGAAGGGCTGTGTTATCCATCACCTGCGGGTGCAGGGCCAGTTGCTCCGCCCGGCTTCCGCTCATCGCCAGGCAGATGAGCCCGCGGCCGTGTTTTGCCATGAAATTGATGATTTCGGGCGTGGTTTTTTCGCCCGCACAGACGAGATCGCCTTCGTTTTCGCGTGACTCGTCATCGACGAGAACAATCATCTTTCCAAGTCGAAGGTCCTGGAGAATTTCTTCAATGGGGCTCATTGGGGTGTACAGCCTTTACAACGGAGGTTTCGGAACTACTTATGCGGTGCTCGTCCAGCGGCTTCTGGCCCTCCGCGATGAAACTTAAGCCCAGCCGCGTGTAGCTGATCATCGCCAGCAGGACCAGCACCGCTACTACCCAGAAACAAAATCGCCCAGCCATCGTGCCCGCGGGCGCGCCCAAGGCGTTCAGGTCCGGCGCGGCCAGCACGACTACCACCATGACCAATTGGCCCATAGTGCAGGCCTTGCCAGCCAGGCTCGGGCGCACTCTGAAGCGATCTGTGACCAAGTATACCACAAGGAAACCGAGGATTACGTACAAATCCTTGCCCACGACGGCAACGACGACCCAGCTTGGCACCGGTATCTGCGGCACAGCCGATTGCGGTATGGCCAGCAGGATAACCGAGGAGATGATCAGGATCTTGTCAGCCAGCGGATCGAGAATAGCGCCCAGCCGGGTGCGAAGATTCAGGCGGCGGGCCAGCAGGCCATCGAGGAAATCAGAAATAGCCATCACCACGAAGACGCCCAAGGCTGCATGGCGCGCCCAGGGACATTCGGGATCGTTCTGATTAAGCACCAGGACGATAAAGGGCGCCACCAGCAGCAACCGCAGCAGGCTGATGCGATTGGGCCAGTTCAGTACTCGCCAAGGCCGCAGGACGGAATGAGGCATAGCGGTTTCTCCGTAGTACGTGTCGCGAACCGTGTCGCGGGCGTCTCGCCCGCGTGTACCGAGGGCATCTTGCCCTCGCACTCTAGGACAAACCGCAGGCGAGACGCCTGCGGAACACGCGGGCAAGATGCCCGCGACACGGTTGCCGGCAGGAAGCCCCCCTGCGGAAGCAGGGGGATGCTGTCACCAGGTTCTTACCACGGCGAAGATTTCCACGACATCCCCCGCCTTCCGGCGGGGGCTTCCAGCGCTCAGATTCGTCTGAATTGCCTGCGAATGAGCAATGCCCCTGCCAGAAGCAACCCGCCCAAGGGAAAGCCTATCAGAATCAGGTAGATTCGCAGCGGGCCATATAGCAGGTTGCTGAGGAACTCATTTGATTCCGGGGCCGTCTTAAGCATGCCTGCGCTGTTCATCCATACAAGTAGACCAGCCAGCAAGATCAACATTACGCCAGTACCCACCAGTACAGGCACAGCCAGCCGCATAATCGCCGGGCCGGCTGCTGTTTGCTTGACCCACACCTGCCGCCCCCCGCCGACAACAGCGGCCGTTTGGACCGCAGCCGGATCGGCGATCACATCATCTTCGAGGCCTTCCGAGGGGCGTTCGCTTTCGGGTGCAACTTCCTCGCGCGGCTCCTGGGCGTCTTCTCCCAAGGCCATGGCCGCCAAGGCGGCCTCTTGAGCGGCGCGTGTGTTTTGTGTCTGGTTGTCAGCCCCGATCGTGGCAGGGTCTTCTTGTTCAGCAGCCATAACTTTCTTTCTTGCAATGTCTACTATTAGATACATAATACGAATGCAGACAACGGGTCGAAAGTCAAAATAAAGGGAATTAGCGGCTTCGGGTGGGTCAATGAATCTAAGACAGCCGGTTCGGGCGGGCAGTTTCTACGAGTCGATACCAAGCTCTTGTCGCAACCATGCCGTGAAGTTGATCGAGTCTGCCAGCGTGCCCGATGACACTCCGCCAGCCTTTGGCGGGATAGTGCCTCATGCCGGCTGGGCGTATTCCGGAAGATTGGCCGCCCTGACGCTGAAGGCGGTTCTCAGAGATCCGCAAGTCGACACGCTTGTCCTGCTGGGGGCAGATCATTGCGGCACGGTCCGCCGCGGAGAGGTCTTCGACACCGGCGTCTGGCGCAGCCCGCTTGGCGACGTGCCGGTCAATGAGACGCTGGCAAGGGCCATCATCCGCGCCGACGGCTGCCTGCGGGTCAATCCGAAGGCACATACCTACGAGCACTCGCTCGAGGTGCAGGTGCCGATCATCCAAGTCCTCAACCCTTCTATCCAGATCGTCCCCATCGGCATTCCACCCATTAATCAGGCAGTGCAAGTTGGCGAAGTCATCGGCCGGGTGCTCAAGGAGCGATTCCCCCATGCCCGGGTGGTCGGCAGCAGCGACCTCACGCACCACGGAGGGCATTTTCCAGCCCCCGGCGGGCGAGGCCTGCAAGGCGTGGAATGGACAGAAAAGAACGATCAGCGAATCCTCAGCCTGATGGAGAATATGCAAGCAGCCGAGATCATTGAAGAGGCTGCCGAGCATGGCAATGCCTGCGGCGCGGGAGCCATTGCCGCAACGGTGGCAGCCGCCAAGGTCATGGGCTCGGCGCAGGGCCTGGTGCTGAGCTACACCAACAGCTATCGAATCATCCACGAACAATCGCCAGAGGAGAGCGACGACACCGCGGTGGGCTATGCGTCGGTAGTATTTGCGTGAAGGTACATCGCAACGATGTGTCGCGGGCGTCTCGCCCGCGTGTACCGAGGGCATCTTGCCCTCGTCTTTCACGCGCAGGCCAGACGCCCACGACATGAAAAACACCAAGTTGCGCTGTCCAGGCCACAACCTGGAAGGCTGTGCTGCCGTTTTTTAAAACGCCAGGTTCAGGGGCTTGGTGAACTTCATCGCAATGCCGACGGTCTGTTCATCGATGATCGAGACGCGGGCGACCTCGCCTTCGCCGGCAACTCGGCCGCTTGTGGGCCAGTAGCCCTGCCCTGCCGGCGCAGCCAGCTCAAAACTCATCTTGCTACCGCAGCGAGGCGGTTCGGCAAGGTCGGCGACAAAATACATCCCGCCGGCTGAGATGTCCGTCGTCAAGGCTCCTTCCTGGCCCAAGAGCGACTTTGGGCAACCCAACTTGACAATTGGCAAATGCAACTTCAATCGACGCCACTGCCGATGCTCCGTTGCTTTCATGTTCATCTCTCCAATCGTGTCCTACTGACGGAGAAGTGCGTTTGTTGCTGTCATGCTTTGCGATAATCAATTCCGTGTCTATTCAACATCGTCTTCAGACCCTCGACAGCTTTTGCGAAAAGCGTCGGCCCAGTAAAGCCCTGGAACTGGCCCGCCGCGGCCAGGTGAGGCTCCAGCGTCATGCAGCCGCTCCAATTGTCGGCCTTGAGGTCCGCAAAGATCGAATCGAACTGTCCGTCACCCTGCCCAGCCGGCACGCACGTCTGGGAGCCGACCTTCTTGTCCTTGATATGAAAGTAATCCGTCAACTGGCGCAGGCCTTTGCTCCAGCAATCATCATAAGGCCGCAGCGACTCCGCAACAAAATTCGCTGGATCAAAGATGCCACGCAGGGCCTTTGACCTGATTGTTGCGAAGATGTCCAGCACGCCCTCAGCCGTCCGGCCATAGATCGCGCTTTCGTTCTCGTGCAGGAGGATGCAGTTGGCTTTTTCCGCGATCTTCACCATGGCCCAAAGACGATCCATCACGCCCGCGCGGTGGTCTTCGATCTTTGAGTCCTTGGAAGGATAGAAGCTGAAGATGCGGATGAGATTGGTTCCGAAGGCGCCGGCCAGGTCGCAGCAGTGCTTGAGCAACTCGAGGTGGGCATTGAAGTCGTCATCCATCGCGATCTTGCCCAGCGGCGAGCCGATGCAAGGCACGCTAAAGCCGCGATCATCCATCTGCTTCTTGTAGGCAGCCACCTGGGCAAGCGTCATCTTCGAGACATTGACGCCGTCGATGGCCCGCACGTCGATGCACTTGATGCGGTGCTCTTCGCACACGTCCATCTGAACCTGAAGGCTGGGATCGATTTCATCCGCAAATGCGCTGATCGTGATCACGTCCCGATTCTCCTTCTGGCCGGTCATGCTACCGCGAAGATTAGGCACAAGCAACGCTGTCGCTTTGCGTAAGCAAAACGTGTTGAAACGATGGCATGTTTCGTGTAGCTGTTATCGAAGCTGAAGGCGGAATGTTATGTCGATCAAGAGAAATCATCCGGTTGAAGACGCGTTCAACATCGAAGCAGGCCTTCCCTACAGTCTGCGGCTGGACGACTTCAAAATAGCCATGCAGGATGTGTATGACTTCTTCTTCGACGTAAACAAGCTGCTCATTTCAAAGGGACTGGATCGTTTGGAGCAGATGCTTCGGCCAGCCATCATGTCGGGTCTGCTGTCGGACATGCTGACGGCCAGCATTGCCAAACACTCTCGAGTGTTGACACAGAATCTCTATCACAATGGCCATCCCGATCTTATCGTGAAGAATGTCTACCCGCGGAACGAGGTCAAGGCAGGCGAAAAGGGCATTGAGATAAAGACGACGCGACACAAGGGCGGCAATGTCGATACACATGGTGCTCGAAAGCAATGTCTGTGCGTTTTCGTTTACGAAGTTGATGAAGACACTGAGCCGGCCATTGATCGCCGGCCACTGACGTTCACGGAAGTCTATCTGGCCGAGGTTGATATCGCTGACTTCCGCAGGAATGAACGAGGACCTTTAGGCACGCGCACGGCCAGCCTGGACCGTGACGGAATAGCCAAGCTCCGGCGGAACTGGATTTATCGCCTGGAACGAACATCCAACTGAGCCAGGCGAGGGATGGCTTGCCGCGCAACCTCGACGTAGTGCTCATCCATTTCCACGCCGATGCTGTTGTAGCCCACTGCCTCCGCGGCAGCCAATGTCGAACCCGAGCCGGCAAATGGATCAAGAACGACGCCCTGGCCCAGGGGCAGCACCGCGCGAACCACCTGCCGAAGGAAGTGCTGTGGCTTGAGGCTGGGATGGGCGGCCAGAGATCGTTCTTGCCTCCCTGTCGGTGCGGATGTGATGACGTCTCCAAAGGGTCGATCCTTGGAAGGCCGGCGCAAACCGCCAGTTTTCCATTTTCTGAGGTTATCCTGCACGCGGCCTTCAATCGGCTTTCTGAACAGCAACCACGGCTCCCACATTGATCGGCACATCACGCTGACATCCTGAAATTCTTGGTGCGCGTTCTTGGGACGATCCCCGCCGCGCATTGTCATGACCAGACGGATGATCTCGCCGCGCCGCTCGAAGCCGGCTTCGACGATGGCTGCAGCCACCAGGAAGGACAATAGAGGGTTGGCCGCAACAACTACATGCGCACCGGGAACCAGCACCGGCAGGAGCGCCTGCGCCCACCGGCGAAAGAAGAAAGATAGGTTGCACTTGTCATGCTCATCAAGCACCGTAAAGCGTGGCAAAGGAGAACGCTTATGTCCATCGAACGATGGAGGAATGCGCCACACGCCGCCAGAAGACTGGCGAAGTTTGCGCTGTTCTTCAGCCGAGTACTCGACCAGCCCGTAGGGCGGGTCAGTCACCACCGCATGAATCGAGCGTTCCGGTTGCTGCGAAAGCCAGTTGAGACAGTCGTCGTGAAACAATCGGCATTGCCCATGTTCCAAGACCGGCGATGCAACCAAGTGAAGCGGCGAAAGTGGCAAGAGAGCTTGGCGTTTGGGCGCCATCTCCTCTGCGAGCCGCAGACGATAATGACCCGGCTTGGTCCTTTCGAAAATGCCAGGCGTGTTGAGGCGAAGGTAAGAACGAACGGACGAGGCTGCCAGCGCTCCATCAAAGCTGGAGGTGGTCACGTTCACAATCTCCCTGACGCTTGTCTCCTGTCCACGCTGAGATAGGAAGTCGAAGATCGCGTCTCGTACAGCGCCGGGCTTCTTTCGCGCATGCATAGCTTCTGTTCCCTTTGGCTACAAAGCTAGACGTCTAGACGTCTGGAGTCAAACGAAAAATCGGATCGCCGGGGTTCTTCTTTCAACAGTTGATGTTCTTGGCCGCCTTCTTTGTGATCGGTAATTCATAGACCCTTGCCAGTCTTTTCGATAGAATGCCAGCCATTATCAGGAAAACCAAGAGGAAGGATGCTTGACATGGAACAGGCACAGAAAGAGGCTATCATTCGCGGCAAGGTGTTCGTCCTTGGCGACAACATCGACACCGATCAGATCATCCCGGCGGAGTTCCTGACGTACAACCCCTCCGATCCCGACGAGCGGAAATTCTTCGGCAAGTTCGCCCTCAGCGGTGTGCCGCTACCGGCCAGCGGCCTGCCCAAGGGCAACATCCCATTCGTGGTCGAGGGCAAGTTCGCCAGCCAGTTTGTCATCGTTGTCGGCGGCCGCAACTTCGGCTGCGGCAGCTCGCGCGAGCACGCCCCGCTTGCGTTGGCAGAGGCCGGCGTGAAGGCCTGCGTCGCCGAGAGCTACGCCCGCATCTTTTACCGCAACAGCATCAATGGCGCATACCTCATGCCGCTGCAGACGTCGCAGCGCCTGGTGGAGAAGTTCACCACCGGCGATGAGGTCGAACTCGACCCGGTCAAGGGCACGCTCAAGAACCTCGCCACCGGCCAGATCTACCCGCTCAATCCGCTGGGCGACGTAGCCGCCATCTTCTCAGCCGGCGGCATCTTCAATTATGCCAAGAAGGCAGGTTTGATGAAGTAATACGGTTTGTCGATTTGTCGCACGAGAAGGCACGAACAAATGGCTGCCCCAGGGCTGTGCGCACCGGCCGCTAAGAGCGAGATACCATGCAGCAGGCTGCTTCTCTTGGTGCCTTCGTGCCTTTGTGGTTAACGTCTCAGCCGCCTGAGAAATGAAAGACGCCAGTTACATTGCCATTCGCGATTGCCCCGGCGGTGCGATCATTGCCGTCAAGGCTGTGCCCGGCAGCAGCCGGGACAAGGTCGTCGGCGTCCTGGGCGACTGTCTGAAGGTAGCCACCTCGGCGGCGGCTGAAAGAGGCAAGGCCAATGCCGCCATCGCCGCCATCCTGGCCAAGGCCCTGGGCGTGGATAAGCGAAGCGTGGAAATCGCTGCCGGCCAGACAAGCCCGCGCAAGGAATTCCGCATCGTCGGCATGTCGGCAGAGAAGCTCCGCGAGTTGCTCACCGAGATGTAGGTTGGTTCTGAACATCTTGCTGGCCGGGCCAGCCTTCCCGCCGTATAATTGACACAGATCGAGCTTCAGCTATCCGGGGGCGAACTGGCTTCGACCGGACGGATGAGGTGTCGGTGGCGTGCCCAGGTTCCAAGGAGGCCTGGTAAAACACCTTGGAAATAATGTTACATGCCAATCAACCGATGGCAATGGCTGCCTAATTAGGCAACCCGTTCGCGGTGTCCTCGCCCGTGGGGCGCCGACGAACGCAAACAGCGGGCTTGTGAGCGGCAAGTGGCCCGGTTCGGCCGCTCAGACCAAGGCCGGGCTGGCCCAAAGGGACCCTCTGGCTGGGGGGCCCGACCGGGCGAGAGCCGAAAATCCGCCAGTACGCACGTAGAGGCCGCCGCTAAAACGTCACGGGACGCGGGTTCAATTCCCGCCGCCTCCATCCTGCTTCGCTCCGGCCGAAAGGCCGGAGCTTCGCAGGACGCAGTCCTGTGAATCGCGTAGCGGGAAGCAGGATGCCCTGCATAGCTCGCGCTGTTTGCGAGCGACGCAGGGCGGCTTGCCTCAAGGACGTTCAGTCGGAAAGGAAGCCGGATGTACGTCTATCTCTTACGATCGCTCTCGCATCCAAATGAACGCTATATCGGCCTGACAGCTGACCTGGAGAAACGTCTCTCCGAGCACAATACCGGCAAGTCTTCTCACACCAGCAAGTATCTCCCATGGCAACTTGTTACTGCGGTCTATTTTGCGAACAAGGCAAAGGCTGAAGCCTTTGAGCGCTATCTCAAGCAAGGCTCCGGGCACGCCTTCGCCAATCGGCATCTCTGGTAGCTATGCCGGGTATGGTCCGTGCGGGACGATGGCCACAAGCCTCCCCTCGCGAAATGCCAGAAGGATGAAACCTCCGCCCGGTGCGGCTCCGCTGAAGTTGCCGTAGCCCAAGTCCCAGATTTCTCCGCCTTGCACATCGGCCGATGGCTGGTGTATTCCGAACTTACCGTCGTACTCCGGGTAGCCGCTCTTGGCAATTTCACTGAGTACCTGGGCCTTGCCCATGCCCAGCCGGATTGTCGCGCCGCCGTGTCGCCAAATCTCGTTGCTGTTGCAGTAGATTCGTGGGTCTGGAACATACTTGGCCTCCCCGCTCTCTGCTTGGGGGACAGCCGCAATGATCATTCCCATGGGGGCCGGGGGAATGTCCAGATCATTCGGTAGGACGGAACCGCAGTAGGCGGGTGCCTGGACAAGGACTCCGTTCTCGGTCCACTTGACCCAGTACAGCCCGACCTCAACGCGCAGCGTGGCCAGAACCTGATCCGTCTTGGCGCCGTAGACCGTCCGTTCTTCTTGACGCATCGCGACCGGTTGCGCTGCCGACATCTTCAGCTTGTTCCACCTTCCGGCCTGGACGTCGTAGCGCCAGAGTTCGACCAAGGCAAACCTTCTCGGTTGTTTCGCCTGTATCTGTCGAAGAATGGCCCCGTTTGCACGAACGGTAGCCGCTGCGGTCTCCGTATCGTAATGCACGTATTCGACGCCGCCGACTTCCGTCGGTTCCAGCAAAAGTCCTCTGGTGGTCTTCGGTATAAGCGCGGTGTTTCTCACAGGGATTCCGCGCCTGCATGAAATGCCCGCCGAAGCGGGCATTTTCAATGTACGGCATTGCTTATTTGCCTGACGTCTCGCCGGAAGCCGCTTTCAAATACAAAACCGCGTCCCCTTCAAATGGCGGAGAAAAACTTTTCTCTTCTCCCTTGGTGGAAACCACCTCGCCCGGCACGGCTGTGCCCGTATCCGGATTGAACCACTCGCATTGGAAAGTTCCAGGGCCGAACATAAGTTTGAACGCCCCGGACTTCGGCTGATAAACGAGATACTCTTTCCCCGGATCAGC
>CAYQJH010000128.1:0-10327 GCA_964417755.1 uncultured Planctomycetaceae bacterium | reverse complement strand
GATTTGCTGGCGAAGGTTCCATAGCTTATCTGGGTAGTTTTAGAAGCTCTTAATATTAGTCTTGGCGGGAAGCGATTTCGTTTGCGCCGCGGTAAAAGTAAGACGCCCGAAGTGCGTGCTCTTTGTTGTACAATCCCTCCAAGAGGTAACGGATGAATATTGGCAAGCTGAATTGGGATACTGTCGAGCGCCTGCGGCGGACTTTTATTGAGGCCGCGCCGGCTGGCGGCGATTATTGGCGCAGCCAGGAAGACCTGGACGTTTACGACCGAACCTTTGGCCGGCGTATTGCCTGGAAGTGGGACTTCGTGATGGCGGAGCTGGCCAGGCTCAACTGGCAGCCGCCGGCGGGGGTCGTGCTGGACTGGGGCTGCGGCAGCGGCGTCGCTGGGCGAGCGTTCTTTCGCAGCATGGAGAAGTTGTCGGGGCGCGTCGAGCGGATCTCTGGTGAGGATTTCGAGCTTGTCCTTCAGGACAAATCCATCGTGGCTACTCAGGCAGCCCTCAAGTTTTCGCGGCGAGACTTGCCTGGCCTAAAGGTGTCCGATGGGCCGTCGCTACCGGATCGCCTGGATGTGCTGCTGGTCAGCCATGTCATCAATGAACTCTCCGACGAGCAGTTGCAGGGCCTGCTGTCCTTGGCGCGCAAGGCAACTGCCGTGATCTGGATCGAGCCAGGCACGCGGCAGGCAGGGCGAGCGCTGTCGGCTGTGCGCGACAGCCTGCGCGACGAATTTGCCACCGTTGCTCCATGTACGCACCAAGGCATCTGTCCGATGCTTGAGGCCCAGAATGAGCGCCACTGGTGCCATCACTTCGCCCAGCCGCCTGCGGAAATCTTTGGCAGTGCCGAGTGGGTGAAGTTCGGCCGGCAGGCGGGCATCGACCTGCGCAGCCTGCCGGTGAGCTACCTTGTAATGGACAAGAGAACAAAGATGGGTGCCGTGGCCGCGGAGTCTGCGGCCACGCTGAAGGCCGCAGGAAGTCCCGCCCGGGAGGGCGGGGATGAACCACAAAACAGCCATGCAGGCGAGACGCCTGCACCACAAGACGGCCATGCGGGCCGGGGCACTCGCGTGATTGGCCGGCCCAGGGTCTATGGCGCATATGCGATGATTCTCGGCTGCAATGCCGGCGGCCTGGCTGAGCGACGCCTGATGAAGCGGCACCTTCCGGAGCAATTCAAGTTGCTCCGCAAAGGGCGATTTGATGCTTTGCAATACTGGCGATGCGAAGGCATCGACGTGATTGAAATGACCGATTGTTGACCTTGGCTGCAACGCTGAACCAACTGGAAGCTCCCGCCGGAAGGCGGGGGATCCCTCTGCTTCCGCAGGGGGCTTCCTATCGGAGATCACGTCATGGCGGCAGGACGGCCCCGTGCACCCAAAAGGCCGGTGCCGTGGTTTACGGAGCGAAGCGAAGTAACCACGTTTCGCGCCAGCAGCGTGGTTGCTTCGTCCCTTTCGGGACTTCGAAAACCACGGCACCCATCAGTTGTCACAGGCACTGGCGCTGTAATGTGACTCAATCACACCAATCGCTCCAGCTCTGCAACTCTGATGTCAGCCAGGTTCCGCACGATCTTGTCAGCCTGGGTCAGTTCCGACGGCCGATAGGAGGTCGTTAACGCCAGGACCTTCATTCCGGCATCTTTGGCGGCTGAGATCCCGGCTGGCGAGTCCTCCACCACGATGGTCTTATCCGCCCGCAGCACGCGCCCGGTCAATTGAATCAGCCTCTCCAGTGCCAGCACATAACCTTCCGGGTCTGGCTTGCCACGCTCGACATCCTCCGCGGCGATGATCGCCATCATGCTTTCGCGTATGCCGATGGTCTGGGCAGCCAGTTCAATCTCGTTACGCAGCGCGCCGGAACAGATGGCCATTGGCGTAACGAGCATCTCGGCCTGGCGGATGAACTCGACCGCACCGGGCAGCGGCTGGATGGAATTCTGGAACGACTCGGTGACCAGGGCGGTCTTGCGTTCAATAAGTTCCTGTATTTGACGAGAGTTGTGGCTAATGCGAAGGTCGTCCAGGACATGGATGAAGCAGTCGTGGTCGTCATAGCCGAGGTACTTGGCGTAGTAGTCCTCGCGGCTGAGCTTTACGCCCAGGCTTTCAAGCACTTGCTGATAGCAGTGAAGGTGGATTGGCTCGCTGTCGACCAGCACGCCATCGAAGTCGAAGATAAGGGCGTCCAAGAAGAAGTCCTTTCGCAAGAGCGGGGCTCTGTTTAATGAAGGCGATCCATTAAAACGAGGGCAAGATGCCCTCGGTACACGCGGGCGAGACGCCCGCAACACGCCGGCAACACGCCTGCGAGACGCCCGCGACATGCTGGGATGCGTCCACTGATAGGCTAAGGATACTCAAGCTGCTCTGGCAAGGATAATTCTGCCTGAATGCCCTTACTAAAGTCAGCCCTTGGATTTCCGATAAACCATTAGCCCGAAGATCGCTCTGCTCGTCTCGACGTGCGAGACGCCGGGCAATGGGAGAGGAAGCTATTGTGGATAGACTTAAGCTGACTTCGCCAGGTTTACTGCTGATAATCGCCATATTGGCTTCGGGGGGAATCTTTCTGCTGGACATGTTTTATCTTCAGCCCAATGCTGCCCGGCAGGAGCGGGCCCTGCTTGTAGAGCAGGCCCTCAAGGCTGAGCGCGGCGTTCGGGCAGGCCTTACCGGCGAAGAGCTTTCGCTTCAGCAATCGGCGGGCTCATGGGCCCGCAGCGAGCGAACGCGGAGGCTCCTGCTCGACCCGCTCGACTCAGCCGCCGCCAAGGAAGTTGCGGAGGACCTGCTGCGTTCCTCGGCAGCCGACATGGCCTGGCTGACCGACGACCGCGGAGCAATCGTCCGAAGCTGGAAACTGGAGATGAACAACGTAGTTTCCTGCACTTCGGACCAGGAGGCCGGCTTGCTTTCCTGGGCCAACTCCAACCTTGACGCCAAGCGATCGGAGCTCTGCGGACTGATGGCGCTTCCGGAGGGCCTGGCGATGGTCTCTGCCCGAACCATCTGGAAGGACTCCGGGCATCAGCAGATGCTCGGCCGGTTGTGCCTGGGAAGATACATTGATCGGCAGTGCCTGGCTCGCATAGGCAGCAGCATCGGCGGCGAAGTGGAGTATGTATACTCTACCTCGCTGCCGCTGAGCGAAGTCCAGATGGACAGCGCGCAGCACTCAGCCTGGTTTGTGCAGGCGGATCAACTGGCGGTGGCCTTTCTGGCCAACGATATTTCGGGCAAACCGACAGGCTCTTTCCGCATCAAGCTGCCGGTCTCGCAGATGCAGCGCCAGACCCTCAGCGGCCGGCGCACCGTGCTGATTGTCCTGTCGCTTTCCACGGGGCTCTCGCTGCTGGTGATCGTCGGAGCGCACATGCTCATTACAGGCCCGGTTGTGCGCCTGCTCAAGCGCCTGCAGAGGCTGGAATCGGGGCAGGGCTCAGCCAAGGACCTCGCCCGCGACCTGCACGGGGAACCCCTGCTGCTGGCGAGGCGGCTGGAGTCGGCCTTCGACCGCCTGGCATACATATCCAAGACGGACCAGTTGACCGGCCTTGCCAATCGCCGCCACTTCGAGCAGGTGCTGGCCTGCTTCTACAACCAGGCGCGGCGGTACAACCGCACGCTCTCGCTGGTCGTGATGGACGTCGATTTCTTCAAGGCCATCAATGACACCGGCGGGCACCAGGCGGGCGACGAGGTGCTCAAGGCTGTTGCGACCGCCATCGAGAAGGCTTGCCGAATGGCCGACCTGCCGGCTCGATTCGGCGGCGATGAGTTTGCCATCCTGCTGCCCGAGACAGCCGCGTGCGACGCCTACGCCGTGGCGCAGCGCGTGGCGCAGGCTGTGGCGGCGCTGAATATCAACGTCAAGCGAATGGGGCTTACCCTGACAATATCTGCCGGCGTGGTTGACCTCAATAGCGGCGAGATGGACAGCCCCGAGGCGATGATGGCCCTGGCAGACCGGGCGCTCTATGCCGCCAAGGAAATGGGCCGAAATCGCATCATCCAGGCCCATGACCTGACGGGCCTGAACTGGCGGCAGTTCGGCGAGGCCAGCGACAAGGTCGACGTTATGTGCAAGAAGCTGGCCGGCCTGGACAACCAGTTCAAGGACCTCTTCCTGCGAGCGATTGAGGAAATGGTTGTGATTCTGGAGCATCGCAGCCCACACATGGCTGACCATGCTCACAAGGTGCAGCATTACGCCGTGCTGATCGCCAAGGAAATGGAGCTATCGCATCGCGTCATCAAGCGGATCGAGATCGCGGCCATGCTGCATGACATTGGGATGATTGCGATGCCCGATGCCGTGCTGCTGAATCCCAATCCGCTGGATGAGCAGCAGATGGCCCTCGTCCGACGCCATCCGTTGCTGAGCGTGCGGATCATGGAGGGCATGGAATTCCTGGAACAGGAGATCCCGGCTGTCCGCTACCACCATGAACGCTTCGACGGCAAGGGATACCCCGAGGGCATCGCAGGGGCGGGCATTCCGCTGACCGCCCGCATCCTCAGCGTTGCGGACTCATTTGACGCGATGACGTCGCCGCGGGCCTTCCGGCCGGCCAAGAGCCGCGAAGAAGCCCTGAAGGAGATGAAGGCGGGCGCCGGACTGCAGTTTGACCCCGCCGTGGTTGACGCACTGCTATCGGCGGCGGCCAGGCTGGGCGATAAGCTCATGGAAGTCCCGCCGCGGAGAAAGCACCAGACCGCGCAGGAGATTATCGAGCAGACCCAGAAGCATCTTGTATCCCAGGCTGCTCAAGCTGCGCACCATGACGCCTCAACGGACGTTGTCAACGCCATCGTCTCAGCCGAGAAGGCCCAGCCGATTCGAGTGCCGGAGTCGATGGCGAACGATGTATATTGATCATTGCGGATTGCGAGTTGCGAGTTGCGAATTCCCTTCAACTCGCGCCGGGTGGTTCAATAACCCACACCTATGCTCGAGTGCTCAGCAGGGTAGGAGAGGCTTCTGAGCGAGCGATAGCTCGAGTTAACGAGTCAACCATTTAACGCTGTTTGCTGTTTCGCCACTGGCTGTTACTCCGCTTTCATCGCCTTGACCAGTTCAGTCAGCATTTCCTTGGCATCGCCGAACAGCATCATCGTCCCGTCCCGGTAGAACAGGGCGTTGTCGATGCCTGCAAAGCCAGGGCTGAGGCTGCGCTTGATGATCATCACCGTCTTGGCATAGTCGGCGTGGAGGATCGGCATGCCGTAGATCGGGCTGTGCGGATCGTCAATAGCTGCCGGGTTGATCACGTCGTTAGCGCCGATAACCAGGGCAACATCCGCCTGCTCGAGTTCGGCATTGCCCTGATCGAGGTCCAATAGCTGCGAATAGGGCACGTCGGCCTCTGCCATCAGGACGTTCATGTGCCCCGGCATGCGCCCTGCCACCGGATGAATGGCATAGCCTACTTTCACACCTTGCTTCTGCAGCAATTCCGAGAACTCCTTCAGCGCGTGCTGCGCGCGGGCGACCGCCAGGCCGTAGCCCGGAATGACAACAATGCTCGATGCATTCTTGAGCACGATGGCTGCGTCCTCAGCCGTGTAGTTGCGGACGGTCTTGCGTTCCCGCCTGGCCTCGGCCGGCGCCGCTGCAGCCGCTATCTCGCCGAACATCACATTGGGCAGCGAGCGGTTCATCGCCTTGCACATGAGCTGTGTCAGGATGGCGCCCGATGCACCCACCAAAGCTCCAGAGATGATCAGGCCGGAATTGCCCAGCAGGAAGCCGGTGGCCGCAGCCGCCAGGCCGGTAAAGCTGTTCAGCAGCGAGATTACCACGGGCATGTCGGCCCCGCCGACGGGGATGACGATCAGCACGCCCAGCACGCAGGCAAGGGCAATGACCGGGATCATCAGCAGATGATTGTCTGGCTGCACGCCCAGCAGGATGATGAAGATTACCGCCGCCGCCAGCAGGAGAAGGTTGCCCTCGCGCTGGAACTTGTAGACGATGGGCCTGCCTTTCATGATTTCCTGAAGCTTGAGCACCGCGATGATGCTGCCTGTCAGCGTGACCCAGCCGATCAGGCCGCCGATGCCGGCTATGACGGCGAATTGCCCGCCGGTCTGGCCGGCTGAGGGATGCCAGAACTCCACGATGGCCACCAGTGCCGCAGCCAGGCCGCCCGAGCCGTTGAAGGACGAGACCATCTGCGGCATGGCCGTCATCTTGACCTTCAGGGCAAGAAACGCCCCCAGGCCGCCGCCGATGAGCAGGCCGATGACGATCCACTGGTATGTCACTACCTTTGCCACAGCCAGCGTGCCGACCACCGCCAGCAGCATTCCGCCGGCAGCGATGAGGTTTCCCACCCGCGCGGTCCGCGGGCTGGTCAAGGCCTTGAGGGCCACGATGAATAACACGCCAGCGATTAGGTAGAAGAGTTCGATCATGGATGAACCGTGTGGTGGGTGGAGACGGCTCCTTCCGATTGCGAATTGCGGATTGCGGATTTCGGATTGCGGATTTCTTTATCGCAGGTCGGCGGGCAGGATCGTTGCCAGTTGATGCCGCAGTCTTCTTGCTGTCGCCGTGTTTGCCCGCCGGCCTTGGCATCAAAGGCGTGACTTCGCGAACATGAAATCCGCAATCCGCAATCCGCAATCCGCAATAATGGCCTGCTAAACGCTTTCATATCGATCATCTCTTCCTCTTGAACATTCTGAGCATCCTGTCAGTAACCAGGAACCCTCCGACCACATTGGCCGCTGCGGCGATCACTGCCAGCGTACCGACCACTGCGCCCATCGTGCCGCCCGTGCCGGCAGAGAGAATCGCGCCGATGATGACGATGCCGTGAATCGCGTTTGTCCCGCTCATCAGCGGCGTGTGCAGCAGCGTGGGCACCTTGGTAATGACCTCCAGGCCCACGAACATCGCCAGCACGAAAACCGTCAAGGCTATCATCAATGTCATGCTCAGCCCTCCCTTGGCGGCGGCTGGGGCACGGCAACAGCCGGCGGAGGCGGATACAGCACCTTGCCCTCATGCGTCACCAGCATCGCCCGCAGGATTTCGTTGTTCATATCCACCTTCACCTGGCCATCCTTGACAAGCTCCTGAATGAAGGCGGCCAGGTTATTGGCGTACATCTGGCTGGCGTGGACGCTCATGGTTGCCGGCAGATTGGTCGGGCCCAGGATCGTCACGCCGCCGACACTGACGCTCTTGTCAGCCTTCGTCAGGCTGCAGTTGCCGCCATTGTTTATCGCAAGGTCGATAATCACCGACCCGGCCGGCATGCTGCGAACCATCGCCTCGGTGATGAGAATGGGGGCCGCCCGGCCAGGGATGAGCGCGGTGCTGATGACCGCGTCGCAACCCTTCAGATGCGGGGCGATGGTCTCCTGCTCGTGCCGATAGAATTCCTCGCCCAGGTCCTTGGCATAGCCGCCGGCGGTCTGAGCGCGATGCGGGGCGACCTCCAGGTGAATGAACCGCGCACCGAGGCTCTCGACCTGCTCCCTGACAACCGGGCGGGTGTCGACGGCCTTGACGTTGGCGCCAAGTCGCTTCGCCGTCGCGATGGCCTGAAGCCCCGCAACTCCAGCCCCGATGACCATCACGGTGCAGGGCTGAACTGTGCCAGCCGCCGTCATCAGCATCGGCAGCATCTTGGGTAGGTGATCGGCAGCCAGCAGGGCGGCCTTGTAACCAGCCGCCGTGCTCAGGCTCGATAATGCGTCGAGGGACTGCGCTCGCGTGATTCGCGGCACCAGCTCCATCGCAAAGGCTGAGATGTTGGCCGAGGCAAGGGCTGACAGAAGCCTGCCTCGCTTGGTTGGATCGAGCATGGCGACGAGAACGCAGCCGGCCGGCATGAGGGAGATTTCGTCCCGGCCTGCGGCGTCTTTGCCCGGCGGGTGAACCTTCAGGATGATGTCGGCGCCAGCCAGCACGGCGGCTTCGTCAGCCTCCACCGCCGCCCCGGCCTGACGAAACTGCTCGTCGGAGACGAACGCGCCTTCGCCAGCGCCGGCCTGCACAGTCACCGACATGCCGGACTTCACATATGTCTTGACGGTGGTCGCCGTGGCGGCGACAAGCGTCTGGCCGGCTGCGAGTTCTTTGGGGATTGCGATCTTCATACCTTGCCTTGCTGTCGCATTATAGGCAGGCTGCAAACACAGCAAGGACAAGCGGTAACAGGGCTGCCATGAAATGAAAAGACGCGACATTTCGTCGCGTCTCTGGGGGCTTCGCTTCGATATGGCGTCTTATGCCTCGACCACCTCATGCACGAGATTTTCCGGCACGAAGTTGCCCACGGCTGCGATGTAGCCGCAGATGGCCTCGTTGATCTTCTGCCGGGCTTCTTCAGCACTCTGGCCGCGACTTGTGCAGCCAGGAAGCGTGGGGCAACTGGCGGTGAAATCGCCGCCGGGGGTCATCGTGATTTTGATTCTAAGTTTCATCTCGTCTTCTCGCCAAACACATCAAAAGGAATACAATAGCCGGGGTCAAAAGGACCAAAAAACCAAGCAATTCTAGTACGGAAACTTCGAAAAACGCAGGTATGACGCGGAAAAAGGCTGCCGCTACCCAAAGACGAACTTGCCGTTACCTGCTAAGTCTACAGTCGCCCAAGGCGATGTCAATATTCAAATACTGGTTTTTTATGTGGAAAGTTCATGCGGTGCGAGTTTTCAGGCCGGAGACGACCTTCAGCCCGTCATAGGCCAGCGCCACGCCCGGCGGCAGCTTGGCCGAGACGGCGGCATGGCTGATCTGGTGGGCGATATGCGTCAGGAAGGTGCGCCTTGGTTTGAGCATCTCAGCGGCAGTCAGGGCCTGTTCCAGATTGAAATGCGTCGGGTGCGGAGTGATTCGCAGGCCGTCGAGAATCAGCACGTCCAGGCCTGCAAGCAGGTCGGCGCTTGAGCTTGGGATGGCGGAGCAATCGGTGCAATAGGCGAAGTCGCCGATTCGATAGCCCAGTATCTGCTGCCGCCCGTGCATCAGCGGCACCGGCGTCACGGTGACGCCGCAGACCTCGGCGGGCTTATCAATAGGATTGAAAGCGATGCTGGGCCAGCCGTCACCCATGTACGGCCGGTCGAGGTACGGGAAGCATCGGCGGATTACAGCCAGGCTGACTGGATCGCCGTATGCTGGGATCTGCCGCCCGGCCATTTCGTTGAACCGGCGGATATCGTCCAGCCCGACCACGTGATCGGCATGTGAATGCGTGAAGAGAATCGCATCCACGCGGCGCAGGTTGTTGGCCAGGGCTGCAAGGCGGAACTCCGGGGGCGTGTCGATGAGAATCACCCGGCCATCGGTGGGCGGCCCGGAGGGCAGTTCGATGGCAATGCTGGTGCGCAGGCGCTTGTCGCGCGGGTCGCTTGAATGGCAAACGGGGCAATCGCACCCGATCATGGGAATGCCATGGCTGGTTCCGCTGCCAAGGAAGGTGATGGTCAGGTCAGACATATCGATAAGCCCGAATGACGAAGCACGAATGACGAATCAATGACGAAACGCCGAAGCCCGACGTGTAAACGCTGGACATCAACTTGCTGATAGCGTCTTCGTCATTGTCGTTTCTGGTTTGATTCGTCATTCTGGTTTCGTCATTCGTCATTCTTCCTGATGATTTCACCCAACAGTTTTCTCAGCCCCTGCCGGCCATCGGCTACAAACCGCCGGTAGCCTATCTCATCCGATAGCTTCTTTAGGAGGGTCATGCGCTGGGAGCTGTCGGCAATCTGGCTGCGCAGTTCCGCGCGAAGTTCCGCCAGGGCGCTGGCGAATCGGCCGGCCTGTGGCGGGCAGGCGTCCGCGAGTTTGTCGCGAAGGAAGCAAGCCAGCCCCGGGGCCGAGCCGCCCGTGCCGACGGCGATGACAACCGGGCCGTCGCGGACGACAGCAGGCATGAAGAAGTCGCAATCCTCCACCTGGTCGGCAGCGTTGACGATGGCCCCAGCCTTGCGGGCGTCGGCTGCGATCTGGGCGTTGAGCGCCCGGTCATCGGTGCAGGCGAAGACCAAAAACGCCCGCGCCAGTTGCTCGCCATGATAGCTCTGGCGGATAACGGTCAGGCTGGGCGATGGCAGTCTTTCGGCGCTGGCGGAAGCAGCTGTCTGCTGTAAGTGGGCTTCCTGCTCCGGCGATAGGTCCGGCGCGATAAGCGTGACCATTGCGCCGGCCTCAAGAAGAGCGGCAGCCTTGCGAAGCCCGACGCTCCCGCCGCCAACAACCACAGCCAGCCGCCCAGCCATGTTCAGCATGATGGGAAACGTTGTCATGCCAGACATGATAGCGGGGTGATGAACGAGAGGCTACA
>CAYQJH010000127.1:0-10393 GCA_964417755.1 uncultured Planctomycetaceae bacterium | reverse complement strand
CGTAGTGTTCTTCGTGTCGTTGTGGTAAATGTCGTTCTCACCGCAGGCGTTCTATGCGGAAGACTGCCGGCCAAAGTCCGGTGACGCTTTGCACGGGGTGCGTCTGCGAGGGGTACTTGCTGTTTAGGGGCTGGAGGCGGATGGTGTCCTGGTTGTCCTGGTAGAACCGCTTGAAGGTCGTCCCGCCATCGCCCTCGAACCGCACGAAGCAGTCGCTTCCGTCCCGAGGCTCGCTGTTGGGCGAGAAGATCACGATGTCGCCTTCGTGGTAGGCCGGCTCCATCGAGTCGCCCACCACGCGAGCGGCGAAGGCCTGCGAATCATGCATGTCCGGGCAGTGAATGTACTCATCCGCCACGCTTGGCGGGTAGTCCAGGTCGGTGAAGTGATGCGGATAGCCGGCTGCCACCTTGTTGATGACGGGCACCGCCCTGCCGGCTGACAGGCGGCGGATGTTTCCCTGGCCGGCGACTCGGTTCAGGATCGCGCCCAGGTCCACGCCATTGCTGCCGGCACATGCCTGCCCCTTGTCGAAAAGCTCCTTCAATATTCCCTGAAGGTGCTGCACCTCAGCCTTGAGCAGCTCATGCTCCTGCCGCACGGACGGCGGCGTACGGGCCCATTGAGCTATCGCCACCAGCTCGCCGTCGGCGAACCGCAGCCAGCGTTCCAGCGATTTGATGATCCCATCAGTAGGCGGGTTCTTGATCTTGCCGGTCTCGATGTTCGAGAGGTAGGGCTTTGATATGCCGACCTTGTCGGCAAGCTGATCCTGCGTCAGGTTTAACTCTTCACGCTTTGCTCTGACTATTTCGCCAAGGCTCATGGTATCTCCCGAAGACGATGTATTGTATGCGTTTAATATTCATTCGGCAAGAGTATGTTAATTAAATAATAAATCCTCGAAGAATATTCTTGACTATCGTTGTTAGATAATTATCATACACATCGTCATATTAATCTAACAAGTATACAACTTCATCATGGTCATCAGGTTGCATGAAAGGGGCATTCGCATGGTCCTGTCGCTTCGGGAAGACATTGCTCGAGTAAGGAATCTGGATGTCGATCAGGGCCTTCTGCTGCAACGGGCTGAACTGCTTTCAGAGCAGGATCGGGCTATTATCGAGGCTGTATTGGTGCGGGGGCAATCGGCTGCCTCGTTGGCCCGGCTGATGAACGCCAATCCCCGCGTCCTTCGCAAGCGGGTTCGACAGATTCACAGGCGGATGCTGAGCAGGGAGTTCCTGGCCGCCGCCAGGGCGATTGGCTATCTAGCACCGGGAGAAGCTGAACTGGCGAAACTGAGGTATTGCCAGCGGCTTTCGTATCGCCAGTTGTGCTCGCGGCTGGCCATCACATCGCACGCGCTGCGGCGAAAGCTATGTGCCCTTTCCGCACGGATCCAGACAATCTCGCAGATGATGGCGCGTCATCAGGAGCATGATTATGTCGCAGAAGTGTAACCAAGGGCGGCGGCTGAGAGTCAACTCAAGAATCCCATTGCATCGTCCCAGGCACAAAGAGGCGCTGGAGGTGGCTCGCTTGTTTGGCCTGAACAGCGATGTCCAACCTGGGGATGAACAGGCTTCGCCGCGGCAGCTGTATGAAGACTTCGAGATGACGATTCGCCCGGGCGAGATCATAGCCGTCGTCGGGCCATCCGGTGCTGGCAAGAGCGTGCTGCTGCATTTGGCGGCAAGGCAGTTGCGAAACGTCCACTGGCTAGGCAGCGAGGCATTGGCGAAGTCTTCCCTTCCGCCGGTGGCGGCACTTGCCGGCGGGCGGCTGAGGCAGAAGTTGGCCCTGCTCTCGCAGTGTGGACTGGCGGAGGCAACGTTGCTGATTACGCCGGCGCGGCTGCTCAGTGGAGGGCAGTTGTATCGTCTTGCGTTGGCCAAGGCATTATGGCCTGCGGCAAGGCACGGTCGCGGGGCAGTGGTCATCGCAGATGAGTTCGCTGCAAGTCTGGATGCGATTACCGCCGAGAATCTCTGCCGGCAGATGCGAAAGCTGGTCAGCAAGATGAAGATCGCTTTGTTGATTGCATCGCCGCGGGCGGAACTGCTTAATGCGCTCCAGCCGGATCACGTTGTGATCAAGCCGCTGGGCCAGCCGCCCGTTCTGCTGCGTGGCCATGCGGCGCGGGCGATATCGGCTGGCGGCGGATGCGCCGCCTGGCCGATCCAGCGCGGCAGCATTGCCGACTATCGCTGCCTGGCGGCATATCACTACGTCGCCGACGAACCGGCCTGTCACAAACGCGTCTACGTCATCCGTCCGCCTGCGGGCGACACCGCTGCCGGCTGTGATGATCTCGATGCATTTCTCTCCAGCCCGGCGGGCTATCAGCGGATGATCCAGCCGAGCGTGGCGGCGGTGCTGGTGGTGTCTCCGCCGCTGCGATGTGTCAGAGGCAGGAACATTGTCACCGGCAATCGATACGCCAGCAGCAATGGCAGGCGAAACATGCGGCTGCTCAACGCCGAACTGGAATGCATCTCGCGAGTGATTGTGCATCCGCTCTATCGCGGGCAGGGCCTGGCGGTGCGGCTGATACGGCACGCGCTGGCCACCGCCCAGACGCCATACATGGAGGCCTTGGCGGTTATGGGCCAGATCAATCCTTTCTTCGAGCGGGCGGGGATGACGGCTTACCAAATGCCGAGCGCATCGAAACGCTCCACGCGACACCAGGGGCTTGTTGGAAGCCCCCTGCGGAAGCAGGGGGGTGCACTGCCAAGTGCTTCACGCCTTCCTCGCGCCGTCAACGCCCGGCCTTACGTCTATTACTTCGCCGCCACGGGAAGGGCTTCAGACTCAACTCAACCGACGCTCAAGACCTCGGCTTGAAGAGACACCACGCCTTGAAAGTACAAGAACCTGGCGACCGTTCGACAGGCTCACAGCCCTGAATGAATTCGAAGGGCAAACGCCGTCGCGGCCTGGGGGCAAGTCACGTCCATTAGCGCTTTCACTATTTCCAACCATGGAGTTCTGAATGACCGAATCGACCAAACCAGCACGAAAGAAGCGTTCGCCCGCCAAGATGAAGAGAAGCTCGCGGCGCAAGCAGCCGGACGTTGCACAGAGGCCGCTGCGGAAGCAGGGGGATATGCAGCCAGCCCGCCTGCACCACGCTGACAGTCCCAATCCCGCGGCAGAGCTAACCAGCATCGTGGGCCCTCGCCCGGCCGGCCGGGCAGAACTGGCCAGGTTCGTGAAGGACTTCTGCGGCCTGGAAATTCCTGATGTTGCCATGTGCCCAAACCATCAGACGCCGCTTGATTACCTGGTGGCCAGCTTCTTTGCCCAGGAAGATCTGCTCATCTGGGCCAATCGCGGCGGGGGCAAGACGATGCTGGCTGCGGTGGCCACGCTGCTGGACGGCCTGTTCAATGGCCCGGCGAAGATTCGCGTCCTGGGCGGCAGCTTCGACCAGTCCGATCGGCTGGCGGAGTACATTCGCGAGATGCTCGAAGGCAGAAGCGAGGTTGTGCGCGGGCGGATGACGCGGAGCTGCGTCAAGCTGCTGGGCGGTTCGGAGATCCGCATGCTGGCGCAGTCGCAGCGGGCTGTGCGCGGCCAGCACGTGCAGAAGATCCGTTGCGACGAGGTTGACCTGTTCGATCCGGAGGTCTGGAAGGCAGTGCAGTTCGTCACGCGCTCGAGCCAGAAGACGCGCGGCTCGATAGAAGTGCTTTCGACGCTGCATCGCAGCGGCGGGCTGATGCAGAAACTCGTCGATGCCGCCAGGTCTTCCTCGCCATCTTGTGGTGAGGGTATCTTGCCTGCACAAGGCGTGCAATCGCTAGGTGCTGTAAATCCGGCATTGGCGGGCTATCGGCTGATCAACTGGTGCCTGTGGGAGGTCATCGAGCCTTGCCCGCCCAGCCGGTCATGTGCTGATTGTTTGCTGAAAGATGATTGCCAGGGCGTTGCCCGGCGGGGCAGGGGGTTCTTCCGCATCGACGATGCTATCGCAATTCGTTCGCGCTCCAGCAAGCAGGCCTGGGACGCCGAGATGCTCTGCAAGGGCCCGGCCCGCTGCGACTGGCTGGTCTTCGGCGAGTTCAGCCCGGGAAAGCATGTGGCCGCCGTGACCTACTGCCCCCAGTGGCCCACGTACCGGGCGATAGACTTCGGCTATCGCGACCCGCTTGTATGCCTGTGGATTCAGCTTACGCCCGCCGGCTGCGTTCACGTGCTGGATGAATACGTAAAGGAGCAACTGGCGATAGGGCACCATTTGGAGGCGATTCGCAGGAAGGATGCCGAGGTGACTGCGGGCCGGGGCGGAATTTCCGCGACTTATGTTGACCCGGCTGGGAGGCAAAAGGAATCCACCAGCGGCACAGCCTGTATTGAGATACTCGCGGAGAATGGCATCGTCTGCACCAGCCGGGCCAGCGCGATCGCCGACGGCCTGGAGCTGATTCGCTCGGCGCTGTCGCCGGCTGGCGGAATGCCGGTTGGCCTGCAGATTCATCCGCGCTGCCGAAGACTGATCGAGTCGTTCAACAGCTATCACTATCCGCCGCCGGGCAGCCCAGCCGCCGCCGATACACCAGTCAAGGACGGCCCGGACCATTGCATAGATGCCCTGCGGTACTTCTTCGTGAACCGGATGATGCCGCGTACAGCGGTAAAGCGGGCGAGGTATTGAGATCACGAAGATCATCCGCAAGAGATTAGCGAAACTAATCTGAATCAGACCATCGCCGAGGAAGGCGCAGCAGGCTGGAAATCGACGATACGACCTGACTACAGTATCGCACGACTTTGAAGAACGATGTTAGCGGATGAAGAGCAAAAAGAATTGCCAGCCATTTCAAAGGAGGCTAAACTTAGTTCGTTGTGTTGGTCGATGAAGCGATTGGAGACGCAAGTGTCTAGAAAGCTGAGAACATTCCTTGAAGGTGTCTATTCAGCGTTTTCTCTCTATCCGGGCGAATCGTCCTCGGTGTATTTGAAGCGCAGGCCTGTGTCTGAAGCGATGGCGTCCGACTGGAAACATGTTGGTCAGGATATATTGAGAGCCCTGGAAGTCCCTGAGGGCAAACTACCGCTTTTTGATGAGCAAGAAGGAAAATAGAGCCATTCGTAGGCAAGCCTTGCAGGGGAATCGCGTCCCAACCGC
Source organism: uncultured Planctomycetaceae bacterium (assembly GCA_964417755.1). Classification (GTDB taxonomy): domain Bacteria; phylum Planctomycetota; class Phycisphaerae; order SM23-33; family SM23-33; genus CAYQJH01. The sequence continues at coordinate 5,253 of CAYQJH010000127.1, read as the reverse complement.
GGTCTGCCATACAGAAGGCAAACACTGAACATGATCGACTGCTGAAGAAGCGCGGCCAGACTTGTGCAATTATGATAGCCCTTCTGGGGATTTTTGCCGCAACGATTGTGGTTCTTGTCAGACCCGATTGGCCCGGCGGAATTGCGGCATCTGTTCTTGGCGGGACGCCGCTTGTATGCATTGTCTTGGGCTTCCTTGGACGCAGTGCATCCCAAGCCAAAGATACCCCCGAGCAATGACATACTTAGCCGTGCGACAACCTTGAATCATACCGAACCTACGCCGCCGCTACGCTGGTGGTCATTCCGCACCAGGAGCCTACGGGCAGGTGCTCGAATTCCAGGCCCACGTTGTAGGCTTGGCGGTTCTGCTGGCAGCGAGTCACGCGTGCGTAGACGTTCTTGCGGCCAAGGCCGTTGGGCAGCGGCAGGCTGAGGACGACGCGCTGGCCGGGATAGAAGGCCCGGTCGCTGACGGCGCCCAGGCCGCTGCGAGAGATGTTGACCATGTGCAGGCAGTCGATGACATCGCCGCAGTCAGGGTCCAGGCGAATGCTCCGCAGAGTCATCTGAAGCTGCGTTCGAGTGTGCCGCCGCCGTTCCACTGGCATCTTGATCGTTTCAGGCATTTTGAAGCTCCTCTTGCGACCACACTCACCCCATCGGCGCTTGGGAGCCGCATCTTAAATAACGTTGCCGATTTTCCCTATTCTCATAGGGTAATGTCCTAATTGGGCCAAACCGCCTGGGGCAACCCGGACAAAGCGGGCCGCCCACGAAGTCAATCAGCCTACAATCTGCCATCGGGGCAATGGCCGTTCCTGCATCAACTCAAGAGCAAAGGAGCAACCAATGGGATTCAATCCTCTCGCCGAGCGCGGTCTAGCTTTGGACAAGCAGTTTCGTAACTGGGCCGAAACAAATGTCATGCCGTACGACAAGAACGTCGTGCATCCATATACCCGCACGCGCATCATCCTCATGAATGGGGCCGAGGTCGAGGCAGCTTTCTTCGGCCATCAGTTCGCGCGGCACTGCGGCGACCTGCTGACCAAGCAGAAGCTGGCCGCTGTCCGACGCGTCGAACAGCAGCAGCAGAAGCAGGTCAACGGACTGATTCCAGGCGAGGAATCGATCCTCGAACTCACCATCGGCTATGAGCAGGTGGCTGTAGACTTGACTGCCGCCCTGGCCAAGACCGAGAGCGATGCATACGTTAAAGCAGCCCTGGATTTCGGCCTGCTGGAGGACTTCGATCATCTCTACCGTTACGCGAACCTGATGATGACGCTCGACAGCGAGCGTGCTGATCGGATCACCCGCGATCTCACTGAGATTACGCCAGGCCGGCCTACTATCCTCGAACATCGCTACCCGTTCGATGACGTCCGCAAGCCATATGACGGCGCCAGCGCCGACATCCTCACCAAGTTGCACGTGATGACGATCACGGCGGCTGAGCAGCAGACGATGAACTATTACATGAACGTCGCCAACCGTTTCGCAACCGAGACTGCTCGCGGCCTATACCAGGAAATCGGCACGATTGAAGAGCAACACGTTACCCATTACGAGTCGCTTGCGGATCCAAAAGCCTCCTGGCTGGAAATGCTGGTGATGCACGAATACAACGAATGCTACCTGTACTACTCGTGCATGATGAGCGAGGTGGATGATCGCATTCGCCGCGTCTGGGAGCAGAATCTTGCCTGCGAGATCGAGCACTTGAAGATGGCATGCGACTTGATGCGGCTGCACGAGAAGCGAGATCCGGAGTCTTTCCTGCCGGCTGAGTTGCCAACGCTGACGATCTTCGAGGACTGCAAGCCGTACGTGCGGCAGGTGCTTGCCAGCCAGGTCGACCTGACTGCCGTGCAGGAGCCACCAAGCGAAGAAGCCCCCGGCCTGATCAAGGGCGTGGTGGAAGGACTTCGCGAGATGGTCGGCGCGCAGGCAGAGCGAAAAGCGGAGACGGAGTTCGTGCCAGCCAGCCGGCTGGATGCTTCGAGCAGGTATCGGCGATATCAGCAAGCAGTCAACAGCGGCCCGTATGTTCCGAGCCAGCGGGCCATTGAGGAAAGCATCGCGCGGCATGGCGAAGACTATCGACGTGAACTGCTGGGTCCTCATCCCGTAGATCGGTTGCGCAGGCGCGATAAAGTGGCGGTCTGATGAGCGGCGCCGCGAGGCGGCGCAGACTTATCATTCTCTTGCAATCGCGGCAGCGGGAAATATGCTTGGCTGAATGAAGACAGTCATCATTATTCCCGCGCGGTATGGCTCGACCCGCCTGCCCGGCAAGCCTCTGCTAAACCGCACCGGCAAGCCGCTTATCCAGCACGTGGTGGAGGCGGCGGCCAAGCTGCAGGCCGGCATCGATGCCATTGTGGTGGCCACTGACGACGAGCGCATCGCGGACGCGGTGACGGCCTTCGGCGGGCAGGCTGTCATGACAAGCGCCGACTGCCGAACCGGCACGGATCGGCTGGCCGAGGCCGCCGCCAAGCTTCACCTGGCCGACGACGACATCGTGGTCAACGTCCAGGGTGACGAGCCGGAGATGCCGCCTGAGAACATCGCCGCGCTGCTGGAGGTCCTGAAGCGCACCGAGGCTCCGATGGCCACGCTGGCCACGCCGCTGCCGAGTAGCCAGGCGAGCAATCCGAACAAGGTTAAGGTGGTGATCGACCGCAACGGGCGGGCCCTGTACTTTTCGCGAAGCGTGATCCCCTTCGACCGCGATGCAGCAGGAAGGACGAGCTACCTGCTGCACCTGGGCATTTACGCCTACCGCGCTGGCTTCCTAAGGCAGTTCGCCGCGATGCCCGCCACGCCGGCTGAGGAAAGCGAGAAGCTCGAACAGTTGAGGGCGTTGGAGAACGGCTTTGCTATTGCCGCAGCCGTGGTGCAACACGCCGGCGCAGGCATCGATACCCCCGAAGACTACGAACAATTCGTCGCCAGATGGCAGAGCATGTCCAGGGCCTGAGGTGCCCATTTCGTTTCGCTGTGGCTCTCTGGCCATTTGCTGTATCATGGACGCCATGACTGACCACATGATGCAAGCTGGGTTCTTGACCTCGATTGGCCGGCTGGAGATCATGCCGTCGCCAATGCCCCGCATTGCCGCTGAGCACGACGTCCTCGTGAAGGTCGACGTGCTCGGCGTCTGCGGCAGCGACATCCATTACTACAAGACCGGCCGGATCGGCTGCCAGATTGTCAAGTTCCCCTGGATCGTCGGACACGAATTTGGCGGCACGGTGCTCGAGGTCGGGCCTGCCGTCAAGCGCCTCAAGGTTGGCGATGTTGTCGCGGTCGATCCGCTGGTGGCTTGCGGCCAGTGCGACCAGTGCCGCCGCGGCAGGATACACACCTGCCGGAACCAAGCCTTCCTGGGCTGTCCCGGCCAATTGCCAGGCGCGCTGTGCCAATACATCGTCATGCCGCAGCAGTGCTGCTATGCCTTGCCCAGCGGCCTCGATACCCGGCACGGCGCACTGATCGAGCCCTTCTCCATCGGCCTGCACGCCTGCAATCTGGCGGAGGCCGGCAAGGGCAGCCGCGTGGCTATTCTGGGCAGCGGGCCGATCGGCCTGTGCGTACTGATGGCTTTGCGAAAGGGGCCGGCCATCAGCATTGCCGCAACCGACCTGCTGGATTATCGCCTGGCCCTGGCCGGCCGGCTGGGAGCCGACCTCACGCTTAATGCCGCTCTGCCGGATGCAACGCAGCAGCTTCTGGCCCGTCAGCCTCTCGGCTACGATTACGTCTTCGAGTGTGCTGGAAAGGCGGAGGCGATTGACCAGGCTGTGCGGCTGCTCGCGCCTGGCGGCTGCCTGGTGCTAATCGGCATTCCGCCCGAAGACCGCATCAGCGTGGACATGAACGACCTGCGGCGAAAGGAACTTCGCCTTCAATGCGTCCGGCGGCAGAACGAGTGCGTGAAGCTTGCCATTGAAATGCTCGCCGCTGGCAAGGTGAATCTGAACCCGCTCGTGACGCACGAGTTCAGCCTTGCCCAATCGGCCGCCGCCTTCGACCTTGTCTCCCGCTACGGCGACGGCGTGGTCAAGGCGATGATAAATATCCCATGACCACAACCATTGCCAAACGATCTCTATCCGTGCTGCGAGCCATCCTGCATGAGCCTACCGCTCCCTTTCGCGAGCAGAGCGTTATCAACTACTTGCAGGCCTTCGCCGCCAGGCTGAAGCTGAACGTCTCTTTCGATGCAGCCGGCAATGTCTCTCTGCAATATCGTCATGGACGCCGGCGCGCCATGCCCAAATGGGTCTTCGCCGCGCACATGGACCATCCTGGATTCATAGCCATCAGCCAGAACGGCCGAACAGTTGAGGCCCGCTTTGCAGGATCGGTCGGCGCGGAATACTTCCCCAAGGCCAGGGTGCGATTCTTCGGTCGGTTCGGCCAGGCTGTAGGCAGCATAATTGACGTTCGGCAGGATTTGCCGCTCTGGCTGGTCCGCGTGAAGCTCGACCACATGGTGCGGGTGGACAGCCAGTCCGTGGGTATGTGGGACTTACCGGCGATGACGGTCAAGGGCCAGGTTCTGTCCAGCAGGGCCTGTGATGATCTGGTGGGCTGTGCATCGGTCCTTTACGCGATGCAGGAGATTGCGCGGCGAAAGCTCGATGCCGACGTGACTGGCTTCTTCACGCGAGCGGAGGAAGCGGGCTTTATCGGCGCCATAAGTGCCGCACGAAGCACCAGCCTGCCCAAGGATTGCCTGCTGGTTGCGATTGAGACTTCGCTGGCCCAGGTAGCTGCTCAACTAGGCGATGGCGTCGTCGTTCGCGTCGGCGACCGCAGCCGGACGTTCGACCCGGCGCTGACCGCCCACCTGCATCGCCTGGCCGACGGGTTGGCCAAAACCAAGCGCGGCTTCAAGTACGCGCGCCAGCTTATGCCCGGCGGCACGTGCGAGTCCACCGCGTATGCCGCCTTTGGCTACCGCGCCGCCGCCCTCTGCGTGCCACTGGCCAACTATCACAACCGCGGGCCGCAAAACCGCATCGCCTGCGAGCAGATACACCTGGGCGACTTCCAAAGCCTGGTAAGCCTGCTTGTCGCCTGCGCAGCCGACAAGGCACAGCCGCGGCAGACAGACGACCTGCTCCGCGACCGCCTGAACGCCCTGCTGGAGGAGCGGGGAAGATATCTACACGAAGATATTGTCTAGGGTTCCGATACTTTTCAACTGGTAGTTCAAACGGAAGGCATATACGGGATT
>CAYQJH010000126.1:2814-10442 GCA_964417755.1 uncultured Planctomycetaceae bacterium | reverse complement strand
GTCGTAACAAGGTAGCCGTAGGGGAACCTGCGGCTGGATCACCTCCTTTCTAGAGGATCTCTAGACATCGATTGCAGGGAGCTCGAAAGAGCACAACCCCCCTGCTCACAGAGCGATCTGTGCGATGTAACACCAAAGGTAAGTCAGCACAACCTCGTCCTACACGGACGCACGTGCGGCGACGCACGCGTAAGACGGACTTCACTGTTTCACTTATATAGAAAAGACTCCGGGCCATTGGCTCGGAGTTTTTTCATGCGCAGATCGTCTCCTGGTTTGCAGAGGTCTTGCTTTTGTAATCCCCCTGCTTCCACAGGCGGCTTCCTGGCCACCTCAACAATCGAAATCTGGCTTGAAATTAATCCGCCAGCGAGGAGCCCCTAGCTGGCAGATGAACCGGCGGCCCTTCGTCCCGGCAGAGTAGCAGACCTTCCAGCGGGCTGATGTCCAGCACCGTGCCGGTGTATCGAATGCCTTCGCAACGGATGCTGATCCGCCGGCCTATCATGTCGCTGCGGGCCATCCAGGCATCATGCAGGGCAGCTAGCTCGCCTCGGCTGATGCAGTCGATCCAATAATCCAGCCGATCGAGAATCTCGCGAACGACTTCCACTCGCTCGACATCCGTCCCCACGTGCCCAGCCAATGAAACGGCCGGCGAGGTCAGTTCGCTCCCGGGCGGAGCCGCATTGACATTTACGCCAATGCCAATCACAATGCAGCGCCGGCTCTTGCGAATGGGCCCCCTGCCCGGGCTCGACAGCGGCACATTCTTGATCTCCACCAGCACACCCGAAAGCTTCGATGCATCCAGCAGCACGTCGTTGGGCCATTTCAGGCGGCAGTCCACCCCGCAGGCGATGTCTATGCCTTCCGCCACCGCCAGCCCCGCTGCAATGGTCAAGGCCTCGTGGGCCAGAGTGTTCTGCTCATCGACCAGCAGAACGCTCATCAGGATATTGCAGCCGGGCGGGCTGATCCATTTCCGGCCGAGCCGGCCGCGGCCTTTGCGCTGGCTTTCAGCCAGGATGACCAGCCCGTCGCTGCGGGACTGCCTGGCCGAGTCGAAGGCGACATCGTTGGTCGAGCCGACTTCGTCAAAACATATCACGTGCCGGCCGACGCGGCGGGTCTTGAGCCCGACTTCGATGAGATGAGCGTCCAGACGGATCGGCCAGTGAAGCAGAACGCCATGGGTGGGCAGGATTTCCAACCGCTGCCCAGTCCGGATCAGGTCATCGAGCACGGCATGAATCCTGGCAACATCCAGCCCGCTCGCGCGAGAGAGTTCAGAGAATGACACCCCCTGTCCACGGCGGGAATATAGGAGTTCCAGGATCTTCTGAGCGCGTTTCATAAACCCAGCCCCGCCGTTAGGCGGGGCAATTTGAAATTTGAAATTTGAAATTTGAGATTTCAGATGAGAGACAAGACACAGCCTGAAAACCCGTTTTTCATCACACAACTATCCATACACCACTATCCGTACTCGCGACAATCATATCTATGTCCATGTTTTGCGAATCACGCGTCTACGTGTTCGGCGACGATCACGCCTCTTTGTCGTCCACTGGCCAGTTTGGTTTGCCGCCCTGACGGATTCGCTCCAATTCCCGGTCAAATGCCTCAAGACGTTTCTTTCGGTCCTCGTCCTGTCGGATTGAGTCATTTAGATGCCGCTGACCTTTGATGGAAGAATTTTGAAGCTGGTCAGCCCAGGCTCGAAGTTGCCGGGAAACTGACTCAGACAAGGATTTGAGATTTGAAATTTCAGATTTGAGATGACTGAAGCGCCCCAGCCGTTCCATCAGCAGCAGCATTGATCTGACTTCGCCGGCAGAGCCTCGGGCAATATATAAGAACTTCAGCAGATCATTCGTGCTTCCGCGCTCGAATCCCTCCGCAATGTTGTTGCAGATTGACAAGGCTGCGCGCAGAAGCTGACTCGAAAGATCGCCCTGATAGGCAAATGCCTTGTCATTACCAAAATCAAAGACCTTTTCAGCGATAACCATCCCAGCCTGCCAGACCGGAAGGTCTTCAAATCGCTTATAGGTCACGCCGAGATCCTTTCACACGAGAGTAACGCAGCCGCTTATCATCTAAGCGGCCGCATGCCGCCGCCACTGCTAATCCTGCTGTTTCTGCTGCTTTCTTGCTGCTTCTGCCGCTAATCTGAAATCTCAAATCTCAAATCTGAAATGCTGTTCTCTTCTCACGCACTTTCCTTCTGAACCTTGCACGCCTCGAAGAGCGTCGGCATTGTCTTGGCGCTCACCATCTCAGCCGTGATTTCGTACACCCCGCCCTTTTCCTTCTGCTCGGGCAGTTCGTACATCAGGTCGAGCATCAATTCCTCGATGACTGCCCGCAGCGCCCGCGCGCCGACGTCGCGCTTCATGGCCTTTCTGGCCACCGCCTTCAGCGCCTCTGGCGTAAACTGCAGCGTCGCGTTCTCCAACTGGAAGAATTTCTGGAACTGCCGCAGGATGGCGTTCTTCGGCTCGGTGAGGATCCGCACCATCGCATCTTCGCCAAGCGGGCCCAGCGCCGTTATGCATGGCAGGCGGCCCACCAGCTCCGGAATCATCCCGAATTCCACCAGGTCTTCGGGCTGAACCTGAGCAAGGATGTGGCTGTGCTCCTCCGCCGTCTCATCCGCAGCTTCCTCCGATGCAAAGCCGATCATCTGCCGGCCCATCCGCTTCTTGATGATGTCTTCCAAGCCGGTAAACGTGCCGCCACAGATAAACAGGATATTGGTCGTATCCATCTGGATGTACTGCTGCTCGGGATGCTTTCGCCCGCCCTGCGGCGGAATGTTGCTGACGGTGCCTTCGAGCATCTTCAGCAGCGCCTGCTGAACGCCCTCCCCGCTGACATCGCGGGTGATCGAGACGTTCTGGCTGGTCTTGCCGATCTTATCGATCTCGTCGATATAGATAATTCCGCGCTCGGCGGCCTCCAGGTCGTAGTCCGCCGCCTGAAGCAGTTTCAGCAGAAGGTTCTCGACGTCCTCGCCGACATAGCCTGCCTCCGTCAGCGTGGTGGCGTCGCCGATTGCAAACGGCACGTGCAGCACGCGTGCCAGGGTGCGGGCCAGCAACGTCTTGCCGCTGCCGGTCGGGCCGATCATCAAGACATTCGACTTGTCCAGTTCCACGTCGCCTTCATTCTCGACCTGGTTAAGTCTCTTGTAATGGTTATGCACCGAGACCGACATGACCCGCTTAGCCAGGTCCTGGCCGATCACGTACTGGTCCAGAAACTCCTTGATCTGCCGCGGCGTGGGGATTGTGTTGAACAGCGGCTTGGACTGCGTGGTCTTCTTCTGCTGCTGGCGGATAATGTTGTGGCACAGCTCGACGCAATTGGCGCAGATGTACACGCCGTTAGGGCCCTCGACGATCGGGCCTGCATCGTCGCCGCTACGATGGCAAAAACTGCATGCCTGCGATCTGCGCTTCGAGCCGTCTCTGCCGCCTTTATCTCCGGTATTGGACGAATTCATTTACACTCCTATTGAGGCTCGGCGTTGCCGAGCGAGTCCTGCTGTAATTCATCGACATCTTTGCGCTTGCTGCTTAGTCCCGAATCATCCGTTTTTGCCGGCGCTTTTCCGGCAAGCAGGCCCGACCTGTCCAGCATGACGCTTCGCAGCTTGCGAAATTCGGCATCCGTTATCACTCCGCCCGCACGCATTGCCTCAAGGTCAGCCATGGCAAAGCCGGGCGATTCCGATAACGCGTTGGCCTTCTCCAGCGTCCTGCGGCGCAGCTTGCGAAGCACCACCATCGCAAACAGCATCAGGGCGATCATCGCTCCCCCGATAATCATCAATGAATAAACGGGAGGAATATCTGCCAGACATTTAATAGCCGCGTCGGCCATAACTTGTTCATTTTAAGGATTGACCAATGCGGAAGCAATTGCCGATCTGGGTTGATTCGAGCCGGAGGGCCTGCATCCTGTTGTGAACGCAGCCTGTTGCGCGCGGGTCTTCAGGCGCGTGCCTGCGGCAGAAAGTCTTGAAAACCATCTACAAGGCCACGGCGGCCTCCTGCTGAAGCCACGCGCGAGCGTCTGGCGTCTGACCTTCCTCGAAGTACTTGATTTCCGCCTTGGTGAAAGGCCGGCAAAAACTGGCCATCCCCTTCTGCCACTTCTTCTGGCCCACCACTGCCAAGCGCTCGATGTCTCTGAAATGCCGCAAGGCAAACTTGGTATCCTTCCAGAGGGCGCCAGCCGTCCAGCCATGGAAATCATGCATTTCGAACAGGATACAAATCCTGCCATGTTTCTGAATCAGCCCCTCCACCTCGGGCACGAAGCGGTCGTAGTCGCCGGCCGTCAGTTTCCCGCTGACACGCACGCTGAGCAACTTCCCGTTCTGTTCCTGGATTGTCTCGATAGCCATGGTCTGTCCTTTCCTTCTCCCAGTAAATTCTAGTGTAGTAGAACATAATTGTCGTCGTTGTCAGCCCCGCAAGGGGCGTCTTTCTTAGCCACGGGGCGTAAGCCCGTGGAAAGGGGACCGTCGGGACAGCAAGCTCCGTAGGAGCGCCGTGGGCCTTCGCAAGTCCAAGGCGCCCCTTCGGGGCTGGCTCCTTCATCAGGCCCTATACCCCGGGCTTGGCGCCAGGGGCTAAGGAAGGCGCCGCTGCGCGGCTTGAACAACAACGACCAGATAAGACGGCATCAGCGCGAAACACTACGGCCGCATGGCCTGATGGCATCTTGTGGCATTTCCCCGCTAATGACTTGCAAAATCTGGCCTTCGGGCAAGAATGGTGCAATGAATCAGGAACATTTGAAAGACCTCTCCCGGCCGGTGCGCGACTTCGCCCTGGGCGTTGAAACCACCGTGCAGGCTGGGCAGACCGCCCACCAGGCCATCGAGTCCCTTCGCCGGCGGACGATAAACCACAAGATAATTTACTTCTACGTCGTGGACGACCAGCAGCGTCTCCAGGGCGTGGTGTCGTCTCGCAGGCTGCTGCTGGCCAACCCGGACGATGCCATAACCGCCATCATGGACCGCCCCGCCATCAGCGTCGATGCCTCCATGACGCTCGAAGAAGCCATGGAGATGTTCGCCATGCATCGCCTGCTGGCTTTCCCGGTTGTCGAAAGCGATGGCCGGCTTATCGGACACATCGACATCGACCTTTATGCCGACGAAGCCGTCGATGTCTCCGAGAGCCAGCGGTCGGCTGAGTTGTTCCAGATCATCGGCATGAGCGTCGAGGGCCTGAGGCTGTCCTCGCCGCTGGCGAGCTTCCGCCTTCGCATGCCATGGCTGCTGTGCAACGTGGCCGGCGGCATCGCTTGCGCCGTCATCGCCGCCATCTTTCACCTCGTGCTGGCCAAGGTGCTGATGCTGGCCATGTTCATCCCCCTGGTGCTGACGCTTAGCGAGGCCATCTCCATGCAGTCGATGACGCTGAGCCTTCAGCAGCTTCGCTCAGGCCGGGCCGCATGGGCCAGCCTTTGGAAGCGAACCTCGCTGGAGTGGAAGACCACCGCTCTCGTTGGCATCTGCACTGGAGCAATCGTAAGCACGGCCGCCGCGCTGTGGGGCCAAAGCCAGACCGCCATGGTCATCGGCGTCTGCATCGCCATCTCGATGGTCTCAGCCGCCACCGTCGGCGCCGCCGTACCTATCCTGCTGCACATGATGCGTCTGGACCCGAAAGTGGCAGCCGGCCCGGTCGTCCTCATGGTCGGCGACGTCATAACGACGATGTTGTATCTGGCATTGGCGACGTGGTGGTTGTTATGATGCCAGCCCCGCTGAATTGCGGACCGAGGATTTCGGATTGCGGACTAAACAGCGAATGTCCTTCAAATATAGGTGCCACCAAGCGCCGTCTGCTTGGTGCCACCCCCAAGCGTTGTGTGCTTGGGGGTGTTCGCTTGCTCTTTGCATAGTGCTGCTCGTTGTGCTATTGCTTCCGCTTGGCTGCGGCGTCCCGGCGGCCAGTGGCCCGGCCGATACGTATGGCCTGGACTTTTCAATGCCGGCCGGCATGCCCCCCGTCAAGGGCGCGATGGTCTTCGTCGTTGACGGCATCAATAGCGACATCTTCAACGAGATGCTGGCCAACGGGGAACTGCCCGCTTTCAAGAAGTATTTCGTCGACCGCGGCCTTTACGCCCCCCGCGCGGTGGCGAATGTGCCGTCGGTAACGCTGGCCAATCTGACCAGCATCGCAACAGGTCAATTCCCCGGCCATACGAATATCACCGGCATCAACTGGTTTGACCGCAATCAGCTCATCTGGCGCGATTACGCAACGATCGCGCAGAAGAACAAGCTAGACGCGGATTATCTGGCCCCGACGCTGTATGAGTACCTTCAGGACGAGGTAACCTTCTCGGTGTTCTTCCAGCCGCACCGTGGCGCGACGAAGTTCATCGAGAACTGGTACAGCGCCGGTCCGCCGTTCTACTTCCAGTGGTACAAGTTTATCGACCGCCTGACGCTTTCGCGCATGGGCCTGGTGATGGAGCTGTCGCGGAAGCAGGGCCGCTTCCCAGCTCTGACCATCCTGTACCTGCTGAGCCCGGACTTCATGGCCTATCAGTACGGGGCGAGCTCGCCGCAGTATCGCGATGCCCTGCGGCACAGCGACCGCCAGATCGGCCGCGTGCTGGCCGACACGGACCGCGCCGGCCTGCTGGAGAAGGTGAACATCGCCCTGGTGAGCGATCACGGGCACTGGGACGTGCAGCGGCACTTCAATATCGACGCCTTCCTGCGGGACGAAATCGGCCTGACGCTAAATCGCGGGCATTGGTGGGAGAACGATCCCTTCGAGGGCCGCCTGGAAGACTACCAGGACGTCACGGCTGTGCCCTATGGCAGCGGAGACCGCTACTGGGCACTGTGCATGCGCCGCCCGAAGCGGCAGAATGGGCAATTCGCCGGCTGGTACAACTGGCAGCAGCGGCCTACGCCCGCGGACTTGCGGCAATTTCCGGCGCACAAGCATGGGCACCACAAGCTGCTCTACACAGTCGACCTGCCGACGGTGCTGATCGACCAGGAGGCGGTAGACCTGGTGGCATATCGCTGCGGGCCTGACAGCATTCGCGTGGTGCGCAAGAGCGGAGTTGTGGAGTTCGATCAGCCGGGCGGGCGCGACGGACTGATCGGCTACAAGCACATCTCTGGCCTCGATCCGCTGGAGTGGCAGGGCAAGGTCTCCGCCAATGCACTGGCCGGCAAGGCAATGACAAGCCGACAATGGCTTGAAGAGACATTCAATACGCCCTACCCTGACATGCCTGCGCAACTGCTTGCCTACTTCCGCGCTCATCGGGCGGGCGACCTTGTCGTCTTTGCCGCGCCAGGATGGGACTTCAACCACGAGAATCGTTCCGGCCATGGCGGCCTGAACCCGAGCGACATGATGACGGTGCTGGCCGTCGCGGGCCCCGGCGTGCCGCACGGCCTATTGAACGTCGCCCGCACAGTAGACCTTATGCCAACGCTGCTGAACCTGCTAGACCGGCCCACGCCGCCGAACATCGACGGCCAAAACCTCTGTGGCACAGCCACCCAGCCGTCCTCCGCCGCGTGTGGTGCAGGCGTCTCGCCGTCAGGAAGCCCCCGGCGGGAGCCG
>CAYQJH010000126.1:0-2714 GCA_964417755.1 uncultured Planctomycetaceae bacterium | reverse complement strand
TATATGCATGATCTGCACTAATGTCGTGGCTGGCGTGGTTGCTTCGCTGCGCTTCGCAAACCACGGCACCCAGCATGAGAAAATTGGAGGATGCATGATTTTTCAGCCTCTATTTTCTTGATTTTGATCTTCTCACTACTAGAGTAGCTCAATTAATTGCCTCTGTCAGAGGCCCCGGGCCGGCAGTTTTGGAGCGGCCCGAACCTATCGGGCTTACCTGGCGGGCGGCATTCTGGGAGGTGTCCAAAGCACCTGTATGGACGATGACGATGCGGATCCTTTTGGATCGTATGGGCTAAGGCCGATCCGGCTGGAAGACAAGCCCCTGTTTGACCTGTTCTTCTCCACCTGCGCTACCCGCCTTTCCGATTACACTTTCGCCAATTCCTTCATCTGGCGCGACTCGATCCACCTTCGCTGGCGTATCCTGGCAGACTGTCTGTGCGTCTTCGCCAACGGCGACGGCGGGCTGACCATGCTGTTCCCGCCGGTCGGCACGGGCGACGTCGGCTCAGCCATCCGCCAGTGCATGGATATCTGCGAATCCTACAACGCCCGCGCGCATCTGGAGCACTGGACGCGGATTGAATATGTCAGCCAGGAGATGGCTGATAGATTCCCGGGCAGCTTTCTGCGCGAGGAGATGAGCGGCGACTACGTCTACGAAACACAAAGATTGATCGACCTGGCCGGAGGCGATCTGGCCTCCAAACGCCAGGCCAAGAATCGCTTTGCCCGGCGATATCACGCCCGCACGGAAGACTTCCAGGCGCGGCACATCCCCGCGTGCATGGCCTTGCTGGCGACGTGGCAGCAGCAATCAACGCCAAGCACCGGAAGGCAATTGTCGGTCGAGTTCAAGCGCGCCAAGGAGATCGCCGCCACAGCCGACGCCATGCAGCACGCCGCGCAGATGAACCTGCGGGGCATGGTGCTCTTCGCCGATGACCAGCTCGTCGGCTTCACTCTGGGCGAATACCTCACAGCCGACACCTGCAGCATCCTGATCGAGAAGACCAACCGCGATTTTGTCGGTTCCGCGCAGTACATCTTCGGCGAGTTCTGCCGGCAGTACTGGGCGGAGACGGCCTGGTGCAACGTCGGCGATGATTGGGAGATCCCCTCGCTGGCCTGGACCAAGCAGAGCTACCGCCCCGCCTTTCGCATCCCCAAGTGGGTGCTGCGGCCGGCGTACGTCCCGGCCAAGACCAATGACGAAGCACCAGTGCCGATTCAGCCGGCAATGCTAAAGTAGTACTGTTGTTTCTGCGCCGCGTCGGGGGGCCGTAGCGGCGGTGTTTGCGGCCACGCTGTTCTTCAAATGACGTGGCCGCAAACCACTGCGCCCTATCATCATTCGCCATGCAGCCGATGACTTTGCGAACGATCCTTCGTAAATGCCTGCGATAATGAAGCTTGCGTCAAGAAGATCCCGCGCCACCCGCAGTGCCTGCTTGGCGCTATCATTTCATAGAGGGATACAAAAGGCGGACTCTAAGCAGTAGAAGGACAACTTCAATGGCAACTCAGAAGCACAGCAGGCGAGTGACAAGAACCCAAACCTCGACTTCGCGAAGTAAGTCGTCCCGGCCGGCCAGGAGCCGAACTTCTTCGCCAGCCCGTGCAAGCAAGATGGCGCCCGCGCGCCATCCATCAATGGCTGAAAGACGGCCCTCGCCGGCCGCGCCGATCGAAGCGACCAGTCTGATCTCGGGGGTGGAACTGGACCTCAATCCCATCATGGATGCGATTCGCCAATGCAAATCCGCCATCAGCGGGGTAGCGGCCAGAGGTCAACACATCTTCAGCGAGGGCTTCTCTGTACTGCAGGAGCAAGCCGGGCCGTTGAAGAAGGCGGCCAAGGAAGGCTCGCCAAAGGCTAAGGAAGTCTACAACGACCTCATCAGTACACTGAAGGATGCAGCCTCAAAGGGCAGGCAGCCAGCACAGCAGCTGCTGGATGAGCTGGGGGTGGAAGTGGACATCGAGGAACTGGTCGACACCGAGATGTAGAGACTTCACAGGTCGCGATGCGGCGGCCGGCGTTCGTGTAGGCGTTAAAAAAGAAGAGGCCCATGAGTCTTTAGCTCAGGGGCCTCATAAAAGGCGGCATTCACCTACTCTCCCGCAATCGCAGTACCATCGGCCGCTGCGGCTTAACTTCTGTGTTCGGAATGGGAACAGGTGTGGCCCGCAGCGTAAAGACACCGCCAAAGCGTCCGCAGGGCAGTTAGCCCTGCGGACACTGGTGTATCAGCAACCTGTCGGCTACCCGGCAGGCTGCAAAAGTCATAGGGAAGAAGGGAGAGAAGCTGGTTCGGTCATACCGAAACCGCCATTCGTACTCGCTTTGGCGTTTGCTTGCGAAGGCAAACGACAAATGTGATCAAGCGCTCGCCCGTTAGTACTGGTTAGCTGAGGACATTTCTGTCCTTACACACCCAGCCTATCAACCACCTGGTCTAGATGGGGGCTCTCGTCTCCGAAGAGACATGGAATCCTTATCTTGCAGTAGGCTTCCCGCTTAGATGCCTTCAGCGGTTATCCTTTCCCTACGTAGCTACCCAGCTATGCCCTTAGCAGGACAACTGGTTCACCAGAGGTAGGTCCTTCTAGGTCCTCTCGTACTGAAGAAGATTCTGCTCAAGATTCCTGCGCCCACAGCAGATAGGGACCGACCTGGCTCACGCCGGTCTGAACCCAGCTCGCGTACC
>CAYQJH010000125.1:0-10529 GCA_964417755.1 uncultured Planctomycetaceae bacterium | reverse complement strand
CTCAAGCGAAGCGATCTGCCTGGCGGAGGGATAGTGGTTGCTCATGTTGCCAACAAGGCAGATGCCGATGCCGTACTTGTTGTACGCATTGTCGGGCGTGCCGCCGGTATGCGCCCCCCACTTTTGAATCTGCCAGCGATGGCCGACCTCCACCTGTCCGTCGGCCCCGCCGCTGCCATTATCTATGACAAAGTGATATCCAAGTTCATCCCAGCCGCGTGCGCGATGGGCGACGTCGATGCTGGCTGCGTTGCCTCGCTCGCTGGCACTGTGGTGGATGACGATGTACCGCCAAGGGCGAGCGCCCTGGACGCTGTCCCAGGCCGACGCTCCAGTGATTGGGCTGCGGGGCTGGACTTGATTGCGAGGCGTGCGCGGCGCAACCTGGTTCCAGGGCATCTCGATCAGTGTGCCGGAGGGAGTATCGCAGCCGGCCAGTCCGGCCATCGCCGCCAGAAATATTACAGCTATGCACGAGCGAGAGATGCGTGACCAAGGCCAGACAGACTCCATTTGGTGAAGGCAATCCATTGGTGGATATTGTAGCCTCCGCCAGGGAATCGCTAAAGAAGATTTGCAGGCAGAATGCCAAACAGCATGCGATGAGAACACCTACTTCATTGCTTCTGCGTACTGTTCCAGCGATGGCCAGTGGCGGAGATTCCTGCTTGTGTTGCCGGAGCGTGAGGCAGAAATAAGATGAGCTGCATAACCGTGGCGATCCAGTGTCTGCGCCAGGGATATGTCGGCAGTCACCACTGCAAGATCCTGCGGTCGGGCCTGGAGTGCGCCTTGAACGGCGCGCACAACAGAAAGCCAGTTCTTCTCAATGGGGCTCTGCCAGATCAGCGGCTGGTCGAACCCCAGCCGCATGAGGGTAAGCTTGTCCTGCGCGGCGAGGGTGGCCGGGCCGCTGTGGATGAATGCCACGCCGTGCTTTTGCGAAAAACGGGCACTGATATTCTTGAGCACCTGCCGCTGCGAATCGGTTGCCGCGATCCCCAGACGGTAGTCGATCAGCACGCATGTCATTCCCTCTGGCAGGACGAGCATGCGCGGGTCTGCCCGGCAGAACTCCAGCGGGCTATACGGCAGGCCGCGCACGCTGACGGATTGGCTGCCCGTCTTGACGCGGGATACGAGCAGATACGCGTTTGGCCAGGCGCATGTGCCCAGATGAAATTGCTCTCCAGGCAGGCCAGCCATTATGTCAGATGATTCCGCAGCGGCTGGCTCGTAGTAGCCGGTCATGTAGGCGGAAGCCCCCTGGCGCACCATCGCATCGGAGACGATGATCCGTGGCGAATCTTCTGCCGCAGTGTTGCCGGATGCCAGGGCGAGCCACACGACGCCCAGCAGGCTGGCGCAGGCAGCGCCAAGCACGCACCAACGGGCCAGGAAACCCAGGACTTCCTTAAGATGGTCCATCTTGATATATCGTGCGATAGCAGAGGAGACATTCAGCTTTTCGTCTGTCCGAGGGAAGTCGCCTGGCAAAGTTCTATCCGAGGAATTCCCTGATCTTGGCCACTACATATTCCTGCTGCTGCCGGGTCATCTCGGCGAAGACCGGCAAGGCCAGGACTTCCTCCGTAGCCTTTTCCGTCCGCGGGAAGTCGCCCTTCTTGCACCCAAGCGCGGCGAAGCATTCCTGCAGGTGCAGGCCCAGCGGGTAGTATATGCCGCAGCCGATGCCCTGCTGCTTGAGAAATGCCGCCAGTTCGTCGCGCCGACTGGTGCGGATGACGTACTGATTGTAGATGTGCCGCCGGCCCGGTTGTTCCGTTGGCGCTGCGACGCCGTGGCAATCAGCCAGCAGTTGACTGTACGTGCGAGCGTTCGCGCGGCGTTTCTCCGTCCACTCTTCCAGCCGGCGCAGCTTGACGCTCAGCGAAGCCCCCTGCAGCGAGTCCATGCGGAAGTTCCCGCCGACCCACTGGTGAAAATATTGGTGGCTCTGGCCGTGCAGGCGCATCTTTTCCATCTTGCTAGCCAGGGCAGCGTCATTGGTGCTGACGGCCCCTGCATCGCCCATCGCCCCCAGGTTCTTCGTCGGGTAGAAACTGAAGCAGCCGATCGTTCCGATGGACCCAGCTGCGCGACCCTTGTACTGGGCCCCTATAGCCTGGGCGGCGTCTTCGATCACCGGCAGACTGTGCCGCTGGGCGATGGCCATGATGGCGTCCATGTCCGCCATCTGCCCATAGAGGTGGACGGGCATGATGGCCTTGGTTCGCTTCGTGATGGCGGCCTCGATCCTCGCTGCATCGATGTTGAATGTCTCAGCCTCGATATCCACGAATACTGGCCTGGCCCCCACTCGCCAGATGACGCCCGCGGTGGCAAAGAATGTAAATGGAGTGGTGATTACCTCATCGCCCGCGCCGATGTCCAAGGCCATCAGGGCCAGCAGCAGCGCATCGGTGCCGCTGGAGACGCCCAAGACGTGCGAGCACTGGCAATAGGCTGCCAACTGCTTCTCGAACTCGCGAACAGCCTGGCCGTTGCAGACGTCCTGCGTCTCGAGCACCTTTGTTACGGCCGGGATGATTTCCTCTCGGATGGAGGCATATTGTGCCTTGAGATCCAGCAGCGGTACTTGCATGACTTCCTTGCCTTTCTTACATATACAGCCGGCGTCGATGGCCAGAGCGATAGACTAAACACCCTGTGCAAGTGCGTCAATTACTTTGCTCTTACAACAACAGCCTGCCGCAGAGACGCTGAGAACGCAGAGAAACGTCAGATAAGCATGTTGTTCTCAGGGGCCTCAGAACTCTGCGGCGAATTGTTTACCGCTTTCAAGTGGAGAATGGATTTCCCCGCGGCAGGTGGTAGACTATCGCCCACTCGTTTGCCGCACCCGACACGCACTTTGTCCAGACATTGAGGTTAACGCCATGCAAGACATGTACGGAGATTTGATCAGTTCGCTGGCTGTTGAGAATGACAAGAAGATCGTCCTGCTCGTGATGGACGGCCTGGGCGATATCGACAACGCCGGCAAGGGAACCGCCCTGGCGATGGCCAGGAAGCCAAACATCGACGCACTGGCCTCGCGTAGCGCGATAGGCCTGCTGACGCCGGTTGCCACGGGCATAACCCCCGGCAGCGGTCCTGGGCACCTAGGCCTGTTCGGCTATGACCCGCTTGTTTACCAGGTCGGCCGGGGCGTGCTCAGTGCGCTGGGCATCGAGTTTGCCCTGACGCCCCGCGACGTGGCAGCCCGGCTGAACTTCTGCACCATCGACAAGAACGGCAACGTGACCGACCGCCGGGCGGGTAGGATTCCCGACGAAGAGAACCGCCGCGTGCTGGCCAAGATCAAGGCCAACCTTGACGTGCCAGCCGGCGTGGAAGCGTTCTTCGAGACCGAGGCTGAGCATCGGGCCGTCATGGTGCTGCGCGGCGACAACCTGCACGACAACATCGGCGAGACCGACCCGCAGCGTACCGGCGTGCCGCCGCTGGCAGCCAACCGCAGCCCGTACGATCAGTCCTCCACCGCGAACATCGTTGCAGACATTCTGTCGCAGGTGAAGAAGATACTGGCTGATGAGCCCAAGGCCAACATGATCCTGGCGCGCGGCTTTGCAAAATGCCCCAACTGGCCAACGTTCCGCCAGCGGTACAAGGTCAACCCAGCTGCCATCGCCGGATATCCGATGTATCGCGGCGTGGCCAAGCTCGTGGGCATGCCGGTGGTGGCCCGGCCAACCAGCGCAGCCGACATCTGCGCGGAGACGGCCAAGGCCCTAAAAGATCACACGTTCATCTTTGCCCACTTCAAGTACACCGACAAGACAGGCGAGGACGGCGACCTGGCTGGCAAAATCAAGCGGATCGAGGAGATGGACGCCGCCCTGCCTGCGCTGCTTGCCGCCAAGCCAGACGTGCTGATAATAACCGGCGATCACTCGACGCCTCCGTCGATGAAATCGCATAGCTGGCACGGCGTGCCGGTGCTGATGAGCGCTCCGCTGCTTCGCGGCGGCGGCCCCAACCGATTCGACGAAGTGGCATGCCGCAGCGGCGAGATCGGCACGATCCCGTCCAAGGAGCTGATGGCCTTGGCGATGGCCCACGCGGGCAAACTGGAAAAGTTCGGCGCTTAACAAACAACGAATAATCAATATCGAACAATAGAACCGCAGAATGCCGAAGAGACAAGTTGTTTCGTACTTCGATATTCTGCGGTTCTATTATTGGATATTCTGCGGTTTGGCTCTCAACAGCCGGCCATCCCGGTCACTCCTTAGAATCCAAACACGGTCTCAGTTGTTTCGGTCTTCCGGTATCCGGTCCTCCGGTCTCACGGCCTCTTGTACATCCCCATCAACTCGCCTTGTGCAATTACGTGGCCATTCATGGCCTCGAGGAGTTCCTTTTTCGACGCGCCCGCCTTGAGGTCCAGCGGTGCGTCCAGTGCATACAGACGGAAATAGTAGCGATGCGGCTTGCCGGGAGGCGGCTCGGGGCCTTCGTAGCCATTATGACGCCAGGAGTTCTTCCCCTCGACCATATCGGACGGATGCACGTTCTTCCTCTGGGCCGACAGACCTTCCTTCAGTTCCTTCGTGCCGGCGGGAATGCCGTAGAGAATCCAATGATCCCAGGTGCCTATAGGCGCGTCAGGATCGTCCATGATCAGTGCCAATTGCTTTGCCGCCTCCGGCACGGCTGTGAAACTCAGCGGCGGCGAGATGTTCTCTCCATCGGCCGTGTATTTCTTCGGTATGGGCTGGCCGTTTGTGAAGGCTGTGCTGGCCAGCGGCATCGTCGCCGGCTGGGTTGCGGTGGCGCTGGCGCCCCGCCCGGGCGCCGTAGATGATTCCTTGGCCCACGCAGCCAGCACCATTGCCCCAGCCAGCATGCAAGACACGATGACTCCCGCATGATTCATGAACATCTCTGCTAGCATGGCTTGCCCCTTTGCTTAAGTTCGCTTCTTTGGTTCATCACAATCTGCAACGGCCAATTGTATGCCACAGCCCGACGCGCTGCTGGTTTGTTGCAGGGGGCAATGTGGTGCAGGCGTCCCCGCCTGCAGACACAAGATGTCCAGAATGTGCAGGCGAGACGCCCGCACCACAAAACGGCAACGACCCTTCCATGTTTGCCCCCTGCAACAAGGCATTACGCCGGATAATCATGAGTTATTGATTCGCCGGCGGGGCAATTGGTACAATCGCGTTTGTGGTATCAGTTACGTCTTTTGTGATGATCAAATTGCGCAAGCAATGCCGTTGCTCAGCTTTGTGCGCGTGGAGGAAGCCATGGCCAGCCGTATGACCCCCAGTAGCGAAGGATGGTTCCAGTTCCCAAACGCGGCGTTGGCTGACAATGTTCGTGCCCAGGAGCAGGCCGTCAAGGAGGCGGTTCGCCTGCTGGCTGAGAAGGACATGCACAAGGCTGGCGTGTTCTGCTTCCTTCGTCCGCCGCTGGGCGGCCCGGCGATGGCATTCGCACGATGAATCGGGCCTAGCGCTTCGTGACTCGTGAAACGACGGATAAGGGTGCCGTGGTTTGCGGAGCGAAGCGGAGCAACCACGCCCGCGAACAAGCGTGGTTGCTGCGTCCCCTCGGGACTTCGCAAACCACGGCACCCATCGATTGACTTGTCATAGAGCACTAAGGTCTTCCCAGCCGCACCTTGCCATTGCCGAATCGGCTGGCGATATCATCCAATGCCCTATCGAGCTGCCGATCCTTCTGCGCCTTGGCATAATCGAAAAGCGAAAGCTGGCCGCCGCAGGCGCCTGTTAAGTTGGATGATGTCACGCCCAACAGCCGCAATGGCCGAAAGTCTTGTCTGGCCCATTGCTCAAGCAGATCGCTGGCTGCCTGCCACAGCTCCTGCGTGGCGTCAGTGGCGCACGGCAGGCTCTTGGACCTGCTAATCGTCGTGAAGTCGCCATAGCGTATCTTCAGGCTGACGGTCTTGGCGCGGAGTTGATGCTTCCTCAGCCGCTGGCCCACCTGCTCCACCTGTTGCAGCAGAACGTTGCGAAGCTCCTGCAGATCGCCGACATCATGGGCGAAGGTTTCCTCATGGCCAATGCTCTTGGCCTGGCCTTCGCTGACAACCGGCCGGTCGTCCAGTCCGTTGGCCAGGCGATGATAATGCTCCGCCGATGACTGGCCAAATGCCCGGACCAGCACCTCCAGTGGCATTCGCCGGACCTGGCCGATGGTCTGAATGCCAAGGCGATGGAAGACCTTGCCGGCTGCCGGCCCGACGCCCCACAGCTTGCTCACCGGCAGGCCGTCAAGCACATCGTGAATGTCCTGCTCTTCGATGACCACCAGGCCGTCGGGCTTCTTCAGGTCGCTGGCGAGCTTGGCCAGAAACTTGTTCGGCGCCACGCCCAGGCTGGCCGTCAGGCCGACCTCTTCCCGCACCGCCCGCTTTATCTGCATCGCGATCTCGGGCGCGGGCCCCATCAGGCGCTCGCAGCCGGTAACGTCCAGAAATGCCTCATCGATGCTCAACGGCTCGATCAGCGGACTGAAGCGGTCCAGCACGTCGAATATCTGCCGGCTGACCTGGCTGTAGCGCTCATGCCGAACCGGCAGGACGATGGCGTTGGGGCAAAGGCGCACGGCCTTGGCCATCGGCATGGCAGAATGGCAGCCGAAGGGCCTGGCCTCGTAGCTGGCGGTGGCGACGACGCCGCGTGCGTCGGCCTGGCCGCCGATCAGCAGCGGCTTGCCGCGAAGGTCAGGATGGTCGAGCTTCTCCACGGCGGCGAAGAACTCGTCCATGTCAATATGAATGATCCGGCGATCCATGGTATTGGAGAGAACGACAACGACGGAACACCACAACGACACGAAGACACGAAGAACGACATAATTATAAGGCGGAAGAAGGCTACAGGCTTCGACCGACCCCCGACTCCGGGCTCCCGGCTCCCGGCGCGGCGGCTGGCGCCAGTAGATGACGCCGCCATTTAACCCGAAGCCGGTCGTTGCTGTTGCCGTTGCCGTCGTTCCCGGAGTCCGGAGCCCGGAGCCGGTCGTTCTCTTCATCATCCCAACCGGCTTCGGCTGAGCAGGTTCTGCAGAGGGCCGAACTGCTGCTCGAAGAGGTAGCGATAATGCCCGCGGCCGCCAAGCAGTTCCGCGTGTTCGCCTTCCTCAGCCACCTGGCCATCTTTAAGCACCACGATGCGGTCGGCGCCCATGATCGTCGAGAGCCGATGTGCTATGATCAGGCATGTTCGGCCGGCCATCACTCGCTGCATTGCGTCCACAATCAGGTTCTCGCTCTCGCTGTCGAGGCTGCTGGTGGCCTCGTCCAGGATCAATATCCGCGGATTATGTAGAATCGTCCTCGCCAGCGAAACCCGCTGCCGCTGCCCGCCCGAAAGCGTCATCCCGCGCTCGCCGATCACCGAATCGTAGCCCTTTGGCAGGCGCATGATGAACTCGTGTGCGTTGGCTGCCTTTGCGGCTGAGATAATCTCATCTTCCTTGGCGTCCTTCCGGCCATAGCGAAGATTCTCTCTGATGGTGCCGGAAAACAGGATCGTGTCCTGCAGGACGATTCCAATCGACCGCCGCAGGCTCGCAAGCTTGTAGTCACGAACATCGATGCCGTCTACTCGGATCGACCCTTCAGCCACATCGTACAGCCGCGGGATCAGCGTCACCAGCGTGCTCTTGCCGGCCCCGCTCTCGCCGACCAAGGCCACGCGCTCGCCGGGGCGAATGCTAAGCTTCAGGTCGCGGAGAATCATCGGCCCGCCCGCATAGTGGAAGCTGACATTCCGGAATTCGATGCCGCCCAGGCCCGGCATCTTCACCAGCGCCGTGGGCTTGTCGCGAACATCGGGCATGATGTCGAAGATCGCAAAGATTCGTTCGATGGCCGACATCGACGTCTGATAGATGATGTTGATCTCGCTGAATCGGCGCATCGGCAGATACAGCAGCGCCATGATCTGCGTGAACATCAGCACGTTGCCGGCTGTGAATACTCGCCCGCCTCCGGCCGCCATCTCCTCGCTCATAGCCAGGTAGGCCGCCACCACCCAGACGGCCGCCGTACCGCCAGTAATCAGGAAGTTGCTGAGGGATTGGAGCGTCTCGTTAAGCTTGCTGCGCTGGATGTTCAGGTCGCGCAGGCCATCGGCATAGGAGGCGAAATGCTCGGCCTCGGCGGGCTCTTGCGCGAAACTCTGAATCACGGCCATGCCGCCAAGTTTCTCGATGGCCGCCCCGCTCATGACGGAGGTCTGCTCCTGCACGTCCTGGCTGACCTGGCGGATCCGCGGATTGACACGGCGATACAGCACGCCGTAGAGCGGCAAGGCCAGCAGCACCACGATCGTCAGCCGCCAGCTTATGGAAAACAGCATTGCTACCGCAGCCAGGCCGGCGACGGCGTCGATCAGGACGTTGACGATACCGCCGTTGACCATCTGCTGCGAAATGCTGATGTCGCTCATGAGGCGGCTGAGCAGCGACCCCGTCGGGCGGGAGCGATGGAAGCTAAGGCTCAGCCCCTGCAGATGCCGCCAGAGGTTCTGGCGGATGTCGAATGCCATGGAGGCTGACACCATTTCCGTCACCACGCCGCGCGTGTAGATGGCGACGCTCTCCAGGACGGCATAGCCGCCCAGCATAGTCGCCACCCACCACAGGATCGTCATTCGCTCGCTATGGGCAAGATGGTTGATGTTTGAGATGACGTCGTCGACGATCTTGCGAGAGGCCACAGCCTGAATCAGCGGCAGGGTGAACTTGGCGATGCCGGCAAGGATGACAACGGCTATCTTGATGCGGTACGGCTTGGCGTACGCAAGGTAACGCAGCAGAATGCGGCTATTTCCTTTTGACTGACTCATGTTGAAGCCTGCGCGAAGCCGAGAGATTACACGAATCGGCGCCGGCTTTCAATCGGGCGGGTGCTTCCATTCAAAACCGCCCCCCCCACTGCCATTTCATATTTACTTTGGGATTCTCCTTGAAAGGATTCGCTTAATTACTATAATATAACGCTTTGCATCTCCTATTACGTAGATAGGGCAAAAGACAACTTCATTTGAAAGGGAGGCACCTGATGCGCATTTCAAGACTTGTACCGACGTTGGCAGTTGTAGCTGCGCTTGCGATCAGTTCCAATGCCTTGGCAGTGAGCTATCAGTATGACGATGGAACGCCCGGCGCTCTGGTAGGTTTCGGACCTGGAACCATGTGGTGGGGCAACGTCTTCACCGTAGAACCAGGCGGCGAGATGATCACCAGCTTGAAGTACATGGTCGGATTCAGTCCGACATTTCATGCGTTGCTCTACTCCGGCAACCCGATGACGGGGTTGACTCTAGTCCACGACATTACTGTGCCCACCACGCCGTTGCAGTGGCAGGAAGTGGACATTCCCGACACCGTGATGAATGGGGATTTTTTTGTCGCGGCAATGGCGATTTCGGATGGAAACACTCCTGCAGTGTTCGGCGTGACACCCACTACCGACAAGAGTATGGAGGCCTTCGGACCCAGCCTCAATCCTGTTGACCCCATCGCATCCTCCGAAACAGGCATATTGCAGATCCCGTACACGTGGTTGATACGGGCCAATGGCACCAGCGCGACCAATGCCGTGCCCGAGCCGCTGACGCTCTGCGGGCTCATGCTCAGCGCTTGTGGGCTCGTGAGCTACGTGCGCAAGAGAAGGCTCGCAGCCTGACGGCCATATACTTCACCCGTGAAGCTTATTGACCAGCAGCCGGTCCCACCGCGGGGCCGGCTTTCTTTTTCTTGCGTATCCATCACACGACACATCGTATCGGCCCCTTGACGCGGGACCGGGGGGACTTACAATTGATATCGTTGCCTCGCATGTCGGCCTTGGCCGGCCGCTTTTTGCCCTGAAGGGCATTGTTGGAGATTCGACTATGACTGTGCCAAGAATTCTTGCCGTGGTGGCGGTGTCAGCCTGGCTTGTCGGCTCTGCCCTGGGGCAGAAGGTTGCTCCGTTGGAAGAAGTGGACACTTGGAAGACCACCACCGGCGAGGCTGCCGGCATCGACGGCAATGCCAAGGACGAAGCTGTCAAGATGGCTCTTCGCAAGGCCGTTGAACAGACCTGCGGCGTGTTCCTGACCTCACAGAGCAAGGTCAAGGACTACCAGGCCGTCTATGACAAGGTAATCGCCAATACTGGCGGCTATGTACTGGAGCACAAGGTCGTCAAGAGCTGGATCGACGGCCAGAAGACATTCGCAACGGTGCAGGCCCGGGTCTCGACCAAGAAGTTCGAGCAAGACTGGGCCCGGATTGCGCACACCCTCAACCAGGAAAACAATCCGCGTGTCATTGTTGCCATCGCCGAGGCAACCACTTGGACGGACAAAGGCCCGCAGTACCAAGTCGATGGCGAGGGGGTCTCGCAGACCAAGATCGAGGACTTCCTGGTCGAGAAGGGCCTGACGCTGATGGACCGCACAGCCGCTGCGGCTGTCTCCAAGCGGGACCTGCTTCTGGCGGAGCTTAAGGACGACGCCGCCGCGGTGGCGGCAGCC
>CAYQJH010000124.1:0-10588 GCA_964417755.1 uncultured Planctomycetaceae bacterium | reverse complement strand
GAGATGCCGGTAAGCTTCTTTTCGATCTTCAGCGTGATGGAGCTTTCGATATCCTCCGGCGACACGCCGTCACGCACCGTCGTCACCGCCACGTACGGCACGGCTACGTCCGGAAATGCCTCTCTCGCCAGCGTGAAGTAGCTGTACAGGCCCACCGCCGCGATCAGCACCACAAGCACCATCACCGCAACGCGGTTCTTTATCGAGAAATCGGAGATTATCACGGCTGAATCCTTATCAAGTGGCGAAATCCAAGACCAGGCGGCAAGGCTGGAGGTAATGACGAATGACGAAGCTCGAATGACGAACCCTGCTCTGCGAAGCCCGCTTCGCAGGGCGGAGCAGAGCCAATGACGAAACCGAAAATGACGAATCTGTTGGGGTCAGGCAAGTCTGAGTTCTTTTCGTCATTCGTCATTGGATCATTGTCTCGTCATTCGGGTTTCGTCATTCGTCATTCCGCCCCAGCGGGCTTCTCAGCGCGAGGCTCGCTCTCGACGCGCACGCTCTGGCCGTCACTGACCGAGCGATGCCCGGAGACGATCAATTGCTCCTGGCCCTTCAGGCCCGAGAGAACCTGCACATTGGCGCCCTGGTAGAAGCCCAGCGTCACCTTTCGCAGGCATGCCTTTGAGCCTTCCACGCAGTAGACCTGCTTGTCGTTCTCAGCCGGGATGACAGCCGCCAGGGGAATCATCACCGCATCCTTCAGCACGCGGCGCGTCAGGCGAACGTGCACCATCATCCCATTGCGCAGCAGGCCATCGGGGTTCTTCACCGACACTTCCACGCGCGTGGTGTGCGTCGTCTCGTCGGCCAGATCGCTGATGTAAGTGATCTCGCCCTCGAACGTGTTCTCGCCGCCGTCGGCCGTCTTGAGCAGCACTGTTTCTTTTTGGCCGAGCTTCAGATATTCGATATCGCGCTCTGGAACCAGCACAACCACCTTGACCACGTCGATGTCAACGATCTGCGCGACACATGCGCCCGGGGCAACATATTCACCGATTTCAACCGAGATATGATTCAGGCTGCCGCTTATCGGAGCAACGATCGTCGCCCGCTCCAGGCGGGTCTTGCATAGCTTCAGGTCGGCCTGGCTGGTGGCTCGCCGGCTGATGGCCTGGTCCATGTCCTGCTGGCTGGCGATGCCCTTGCCCTGGAGCTGGCTGACCCGCTCGTATTCCTTGGCAGCGAAATTCGCGTCCGCCTGCTGACGCTCGAACTGCGCAGCCAGCAGATCGGTATTGAGCTGAACGATCGTCGCGCCGGCCTGGACCTTCTGGCCTTCCTTAAGCTCGATCTTCTCGATCCGCCCGTCGACCTCGGCTGGAACCTTGACGATCCGGTTGGGCTCGACGATGGCCGGCAGAGTGAACACATCGTTCAGCTCAGCCACCGGCGTAACAGCCATCACCTGCACCACCTGCGGCAGAGCCGGCGGAGGCTGCGGAGCATCCGGCGGCTTGGGCAAGGCTGATATACCCGCTAGAACGCCGACACCCGCCAACAGGCAAATCAGCGTGACCAGCCACTTCCTGCGGCCGGCCTTGTGCTGCAGGCCTCCCGCCTTGTGGTGCAGGCGTCCAGCCTGCATATCCTGGGCAGAACCAGACTCGGACGGCGAAGACGCCTCTGCCGCAACTTCACTGCACTGGGATGAATCTTTATGTTTGTCCGTCATGGGTATCCTTTATTCATGCTTGCCGCCCAAGCATACCATCTTGGGGGTGGCGCCAATTTCAGCCACCTTCTCTTTGTGTCGTCGTGTCGTTGTGGTAAATGTCGCTTATAGGCTCGTGCCGCCGGCCTTCAAGGCCGCCAGGATCGCTCGCTTCAGCGCAGCCACAAATTCAGGGTCAACTCTCAGACCGATATCCACAGCCGTCTGCACCTCGATGCCATCCAGTATGGCCATGATGAGCGACGCCGCCACCTGTGTATTGAGCTGCGCTGGGAATTCGCCGGCGTCCTTTCCGCTCTGCAGGATGGCCGTCAGCTTGTCCCGCCAGTACGCGTACATCTGGCGGAATGTGCCGACAAGCTCGCTGGAGTCCTCCTGCCGGGCGGCCGTTGCCCAGAATTCAAGTATCAGCCGGTGCACGTGCCTGAAGTAGCCCAGGCGGGTAAACCACAGATCCAGCATCCGCTCCATCCGCTGGCTGACCGAAATGTCAGCCTCGAGCACAGCCAGCCAGTCGCCCTCTGCCGACTGAAACGCTCGTGTGAAGAGGCTCTTGAAAAGTTCCTGCTTATTTCGGAAGTAGTTGTAGATGCTGCCCTTAGAGATATCAGCCTTCTCAGCCACTGCCTCCATGGTAGTCGCGGCGTAGCCACGATCGCCAAAAACCTCCTCAGCCGCAGCCAAAATCGCCTGCCGCCGATCCGCCTGATTCTCCACACTGATCTTCATTGGGTTGCCTAACTGACTGACCGTTCAGTCACAGACATTATACCGGCCGCCATTGCCAAAGCAAGAGCCGGTGCCGTGGTTTGGTGGGCGCCGTGGCTTGCGCAGCGCGATGCCGTGGTTCGCGAAGCGCGGTGCCGTGGTTTGCGCAGCGCAGCGGAGCAACCACGCTGAGCCTGATATGGAACTGACCCTCCGCATCGAAGGCACTTGCACGAATCCGTTGCAGCTCATCTCATACATCATTATCCTGCCCGCATGACACCGCGGCATATCCATCGGCAAGCGTGGGATGTTGACTGGGCGTGCATTGCCTGACATTCTCGACGTTCCGCCGGCAGCGTTTCTTTCCCGGCCGTCACGCGGCGGGCCATGCGTGGTTGCTCCGCTGCGCTGCGCAAACCACGGCACCCCGCACCCAGATGCCTCATCTTGTAGACTATCGGCTGCGCTGCGGTAAAATCCTGCCATGGAGCTACTGCCCCCGGCTAAGCCGAGATTAATCCTGCACCGCCTGCCGTTGGTGGCGTTGGCTGTGGCGGCGATGGCGGGGATTGTGGCAGGGCGCTATGTGCCGCTGCCGGCTGGGGCTTGGGCGCTGGCCTCGGCGCTCGCACTGGCGGTGGCGGCAGTTTCACTGCTTCGCCCGCACTTGCAGGCGGTCAGCAGGGCCGCATTGCTGGCTGGCGCGTTTGGTCTGGCAGGTCTGCATGGCCAACTTACCTACTACAGCCAGGACCGCAACAGTATCCTCTCCTTCACCAATCGCTCGGTGATCTTCACGACCGTTCGCGGCCAGATAGTCACCAGCCCGCTGACCATCCGCGACGAGGATGAGTCTCTGCAAATGCCTTACTGGCGGCCGCCGCGGACAAACTTCATCCTCCAGGTCAGCGGCATTGGGACCTCCGCCGGCTGGCAAGAGGCCAGCGGACTTGCCCGCGTAACCATCGGCGAGCAGTGCCGGCATCTCCAGGCCGGCGCGGAGGTAGAACTCGTCGGGCGGATGGGCCGCGTTGCCGGCAGCGACAACCCCGGCCAGGTCGACTGGGCGGAGCACGCCCGCCTCAGCAGAACGATGGTCTGGCTGAGCATTCCTTCCGCCGACGGCGCCACGATCATTCGTAAGAATATGGGCTATCTGAGCAGCCTGTACTGGCGCGTCCGCTCGCTGACACGCCAGCATCTGGCGCAGTTCGGCGACGTGGAAGAAGGCCACCTCGTCAACGCCCTCATCACCGGCGAGCGGCACACGGCACTGTCGGCCTTGAACCAATCGATGGTCCGCGCGGGCATTGCACACTTTCTGAGCGTGTCCGGCCAGCACCTGGCGATCTTCCTGGGCCTGATCTATCTGCTGTGCCGCGTTGCGAGCCTCTCGCCGCGGCGAAGCGCAGCGGCGGTGCTGGTAATCCTGGCTGTCTACCTGTTGCTGGCGGAACCAAACGCGCCGCTCCTGCGGTCGGCCATCATGGCTGCGGCGCTTTGCCTGGCAGCCATTACCGGCCGGCCCTACGCCGCCCTCAACGCCATCGCGGCGGGTGCGATAGTAGTGCTGGCGATCGATCCGCTGGAACTCTTCTCAGCCGGCTTTCAATTGAGCTTCGGCATCGTCGCCGGCATGCTCATCCTGCATCGCCCGATCCGCCAGAAGCTCTTCGGGCGATTCCTGCGCCGCCGCGGGCTGATGGTCTTTCGCGACAACCAGCGATTGCGCCGCTGGGCATACTTCAGCCTGGCAAATATGGCAATTACCCTCAGCACGGCGGCCATCAGCGCGTACCTGGTTTCGTTTCCACTGGTGGCGCATCATTTCGGCCTGGTCAGTCCCTATGCCGCCATCCTCAGCGTGCTGCTAAGCCCGCTGATTGCCGCGGTAATTGTGCCGGGCTACCTCTGCATCGCGCTGGCCTGGCCGATGCCCAACCTCTCCGCCATGCTGGGCAGCGCCTCAGCGATGGCGGCGGGTTGGCTGGAGCACGCCGTCGATGTCTGCCAGGTGATGCCAGGCCTGTGCTTTGCCATCCAGCCGGTGGGAGTCGCTTGGACGATTCTCGCCTACGCGGTGCTGGCGATCATGCCGGCATGGCGGCTGCTTCCTCTGCGCAGAGTGGCTCTGGTTGCCGGAATGCTGGCATGGGCATCGCTGACAGCCTGGACGCAATGGCCGGCCGCCGCGCCGCAAACTGCTGAACTCAACGTGCTGGCTGTCGGCGATGGGCAGTGCGCGCTGCTGCGCAGCCCCAGCGGCAAGACGTACATCTTCGACGCCGGCACGCGAAGCCATCTCGACGCCGCCCAACAAGTGCTCCTGCCCTTTATCCGCAATCAGAAACTGCCCATGCCGACATGCGCCTTCGTCTCGCATCCCAACAGCGACCACTACAACGCCTTGACGAGCCTCGCAAAGGTGAAGGCACTGCAGCGCGTCTTCATCAACGACTACTTCGAGCAGCCTGACGGCGCATCGCAGGCAGCCAGGCAATCGGCCGCCGGCGCGGGAAACCTTCTTGAAGCCCTGCGACGGCAGAATGTTGAAGTCGTCCACCTCCGCGCCGGCTCGAAGATCGCCTTGGATGACCGCCTGACCGTCGAGGTGCTTTGGCCGGCGGGCCCTGGCAATTGGCCGCTGCCGAAATGTTCCGCCAATGATGCCTGCCTGGTGCTCAAGATCACCTGCGACGGTAAGAGCGTACTGCTGCCCGGCGACGTGGAAGAGCCCGCCCAGCAAGCGCTGCTCAGTTCGCCGCAGACTGCGGCAGCCCTTGCGTGCGACGCAATCGTGATGCCTCACCATGGGTCGTACCGGCCATCGCTGCCCAAGCTCATCCAGGCCAGCGGCGCCAACATCGTCGTCGCCAGTGCGTCGATGGACCCCAGAGGCCCGGCCAAGGACGCAGCCGCCAGAAACTTCTACACCCAGTTGCGCACGGGCAGAAACTTCTTCTCCACCGCCCGCAACGGCTGGATCAGGATTCGCTTTGGCAATGGGGAACTGGCGGCGGATTCAATGCGTCCTTGAAAATCGAGCATGCTACAAGTCTTGGCTGTAATCAGTGCTTGGCTGCCTGCTGCTTGAGTTCCTTGCTGATTCGCATCGCGCACCAGTCATGGCCGCACATCGAGCAGTAGTCGGCGTCCTGGCCCATGTCGCGATGACGAATCTGCCTTGCGGTATCGCCATCGAAGGCCAGCTCGAATTGCTTCTGCCAGTTGAAGTCGGCCCGGGCAGCCGACATCGCATCGTCCCAGTCGCGCGCGCCGGGCAGGTTGCGGGCAACGTCGGCGGCATGCGCGGCGATCTTGTACGCGATGCAGCCTTGCTTGACATCCTCCGGGCGGGGCAGGCCAAGATGTTCGCTTGGCGTCACGTAGCACAGGAAGCTTGCGCCCCAGTACGCTGCCGCGGTCGCGCCGATGCTGGATACGATGTGATCGTAGCCGGGGAAGACATCCGTCACCACAGGCCCCAGCACATAGAACGGCGCGCCGTCGCAGACCTCCTGCTGGCGCTTCATGTTCATCTCGATCTGGTTGAAGGGCACGTGCCCGGGGCCTTCGACCATCACCTGCACGCCGGCTGCCCGCGCACGGGCTACCAGTTCGCCCAGCACGTCAAGCTCGGCGAACTGCGCCTCGTCTGAGGCGTCGGCCAGGCAACCCGGGCGCAGGCCATCGCCCAGCGAGTACGTCACGTCGTACTGCCGCATGATGGCGCTGATCTCGTCGAACAGTTCGTACATCGGGTTTTCCCGGCTGTGCGTTACCATCCACTTTGCCAGCAGGCTGCCGCCCCGAGAGACTATGCCCATGCGGCGCTTGTTCACCAGCGGCAGGTGCCTGCGCAGCAGGCCGGCATGAATGGTAAAGAAGTCCACGCCCTGGCGTGCCTGCTTCTCGATGGTTGCCAGGATGTCCGCGTGCGTGAGGTCCTCGACGCTCTTGCCGACGATCATCGAATAGATCGGCACGGTGCCGATGGGTACGCTGGAGTTGGCAATAAGAAATTCGCGTGTGGTATCCAGGTCGCCGCCGGTGGAAAGATCCATCACCGCGTCGGCGCCGTACTTCACCGCCCACTGCAACTTCAGCAGTTCCTCGTTCTTGCAGCTCGAAAGCGGACTTGTGCCGATGTTGGCGTTGATCTTGGTCGTAACCGCCCTGCCGATGCCGCAAGGCTGCAACTTCGCCGAATCGTCTGCCATTCCAGCGATGTGCAGGCGGTTGGCCGGGATGACCAGCCTGCCGGCAGCGAGCTCGCTGCAAATCGTTTCTTCAGAGAGGCGTTCCTTCTGTGCCACATCGCGCATCTGCTGGCTGACGATGCCGTCGCGGGCTTGTTCGTATTGTGTGGGCATTAACGCACCAAATCCGCTCGCAGGGCCGGGGAAACGTGGCGGAAGTGAAAACGCTCACTGCCGTCCGCTTTCCTACGCGACTCACTCCGCGAGGCGGAATTCGTCGATCAGGTTCCAAGGGTCTTCTCAGCCCGCACGTGCAGGCGCCCCTAGCGAACAATCACTAAGTTGTGCAACATCCTAGCAAACATCCGCGAACATGTGCGAAGGAATTTTACGCTGTAATTGCCTCGCACATGCAATGGAAGAGAGTAGAAAGTAGAGAGTAGAAAAAGCAGCTGACGCCTGGACAGCAGACCGAGGTAAGGCTTGCAGACGGACCTTCTCCCGCGATCTACTATCTACTTTCTACTCTCTGGCCGCTTCACGTTCCGCTCGATAGCAGGTTGATCCTCTGCCACTTGCCGCTCTCGAATCGGCGGATCATCCAGGTTCCCAGCACCATTACGTACAGGCTGGCGGCCATCCACGGGCCGATGCTTGCCAGTTGCGGCAGCAGGCGCACGGTTGCATAGCCGCCGCCGATGAGCAGGCTCAGGCTGAGGGAGATGGTAGCCAGCATCGGCACGAATGTGTCGCCAGCGCCTCGCAGGGCGCCGATGAAGACAATGCCCAGGGCGTCGAAGAGTTGGAACACGGCAGCGCAGATCAGGATATTGCCGCCGATGGCGACGATCTGTCCGCCCATTTCAGCGGCCTGCTGCGGCGTGATGTCAGCCGAGGGGAGCACCGTCACGAACAGCCGGGCCATCTGCTCGCGCAAAAAGAAGAACGCCAGCCCGCACGCCCCCATGTATGCCAGCGCCAGGAGCATGGCTGCATGGGTGCGCCGGCGGGCGAGGTCGCTGCGGCCCTGGCCGATGTATCGCCCCACCAGCGCGGTCGTAGCGATGCCAATGCCGACAGCCGGCATGAAACTCAGCGGCATCCATCGCATGGCCACGCTGCTGGCGGCGACGTGCAGCGTTCCCAGCGGCCCGATGATCGCCAGGAGCATGACCGACCAGGGCAGCATGTCGCTGATGAATTGGAGGCCCGCCGGCGTGCCCACGCGAAGCAGATGGTAACAATGGGCAAAGCGCACCTGGGCGATCTGCCGCGTGGCAAACGCCTGGTTTAGCCGCGTACCAAGGAAGATAGTCAGCAAGATCAGGAACTGCACGCCCCAACTGATAACAGTGGCCAAGGCGGCCCCGAAAAGCCCCATGCCATCGAAGTCGAAGATAGACAGGCAAGACAGCGCACTGCCAATAGGCGCAAGCCAATCGTGCCGCTGGAGGACGATCAGGCCGCTGCGGCCGAAGATGAGGATGTACCCAAGCACCAGGTTGACGACATTGCTGCATATCGAGGCCAGCAGGACGACCCTCTGGCGGCGCACGCCGTAGAAGAATTGCTCAAGCGGGCGCGAGGTCAGCGTCAGGAATATCGCAGCCACCATGAATTGGAAATACATCGCCTCAAGATCGATCAGTTCGGCGGGCTGGCCGCAGAAGGCGAAGATCGGCTTGGCAAAAAACGCCAGCGGAACTACGCAGAAGCAGAACGCCAACGCCACGATAAGGCCCGCCCAGGTGTACCGGCCGCAAAGCTCATTCCTGCCGGCCCCGTAATTCTGGCTGACGTAGGTGTTCACAACGCTGAGCAGGCCCGTTGCGAAACTTTCCGGCACGAAGGCAGCCATCGAGCCGATCATCTGCGCAGCGAAAGGCTGGGGGCCGATGTAGGAGATCATCAGGCCTTCGACGAATCTCATGAGCGTGGCGTTGAGCATGCTCAGACTGGCAGGCCAGCTGACGCTGAGCACCTCGCCAATGCCCCAGAAACGTTTGTCATCACGCAAGTCCATATAGGTTTCAGGGAGCATCATAGCGGCTGGTAACGCAGAAGGCATGGGCGCAAGTCGAAATTCGCCAGGCAAGCTTGAAGAAGGGAAACGTACCCCATAAGCATCTTTCGGAAGCGCGACACAACCTCAAACTCACAGCCGACCTTAAGATTTGAACCCAAAACCTCAGCTTTACGAAAATATCAGTCGGCCAAGAGACGCAAAACGCCGATTCACGCGCGAGCACCACCGTAACCTCTTAATCACCATATACCTGCAAGGCCAGTCACAAATCAAGAAACTTCATTTGCGCGCGTAATTACGCGCGCCACTTCACGGCCTGCGCGCGTAATTACGCGCGCTGATGATTTCGGAGATGGATATGATCGCGAAGGCTGTACTAGCCGCCATCTTCGAGCCTCATCACCTGCCCATGTAGCTACGAACATAAACCTTAATGTCAGAGCTTTTGGGCTACAGGGGTACCACCGCTAATAAAGCAGAACCGGTCGGATGGGCAGGCTCTTGCTCATGCCCCTGTGGATGATGCGGTCAGTATGGTGTGCTCCCACTTTTTCCTGCCGCTTGCTCGCAACGCCATCGTCAGCCTGATCACGGGGACAGTCTTCTCCATGCACTCGACGACATAGTCACTGAGGATGATGTCTGAATGCGAAGCCTTCTTTGACGAGAGATCTGTTGAGACAAGAATGGCGAAGCATTGCTTGAGCATCAAACCTTAACGAGACGCGGAGGTTGATTTCGTGAAATCATCACGCATAATAAAACCAGCCAAAGGATCTTCCATGCATTTTCATAGCTGCCTCTGTAGGTTCTTCGCCTTCATGCTGGCTTCCATGCTCGCAGCGTCTGCTGCCGTCTTAGCCGCAGATACGGCTTCCCCTACATCAGCCCGGGTTATCCCTTTAGTCGGCTGGGGTAGCATCGTTGAAACCATAGCCCCATCAGTAGCCGCCACAGACGTTCTGCCAAAGCCACCCCCACCGCTGCCCGGAGTCATGGCAACTGAATTGCAGAAGCAGGAACAAGCTACCAAGCAGAAGGATTTCGAGGCCGCCGCAGATGCCGTGCTCGATCAGTACGCTGAGGCTGTCGCCGATTTTGCCCGCGAAAATGCGGGCAAGCCGCTGACATGGACTCTGCAGGTAACGAATGTTAGCCAGAACAAGGACGGCGAGCTGTCAGTATCGCTGGTGTCGGATGAAGGTGGATTGGTCATTGCAAAGTTCCCCGCCGACGCTAAGGCTACCTTGGCCAATATCCGGCCACGGCAGTTTGTGAAGATCAGCGGAAAGTTGTCCAATTGCAGCCTGAATATGGACGCGAAGGACCGGTACCTGAACATGGATTGGCCTCGTTTTGCTCGGCGACGATTGACGGTGACACTGGACGCTCACGACATCACGCCGCAGCAGGTTTCAATTGCAATTGTGCTCGACACCAGCGACTTCATGCACGGCGGGCTGGTCATGTCCAAGGCCAAGCCCCTACTGCAGGACACGATCAATGCGTTAGGGGAGAAGGATCGCTTCATCGTTTTCGTGGCATCGAATGACATAAAGCGACTGCCAGCCAACGAAATGAGCTCACCCACAGAAAAGAATCGGGCGACAGTTGCGAAGTATTTGCAGTCTCTGGGTGCCGGCGGCCACAACTCCATCGCTACGGCCATCAGCCAAGCCATGAGCACCGTCACGGTGACCGCGGCAGATATAAAGCTATTGGTAATACTGGCTGGCCAGGTTGACTCGCGAGACTATGCGGAGTTGCCAAAGCTATTGCCGCTGAAGCCTGGGCCATTGCGGATTCAACTCTGGCTGAACGACACCGGATTAGCAACTATCCCAGATGAACTCCGTAAAAGGCTGGAGGCTGCGGGCAGCGAACTAAGGAGCTATACAAAATGATGCACAGCAACTAGAGTCGTTGCCTAAAGTTCTTTCATAATTGCGCAGGTGACTTGGTTGCCTT
>CAYQJH010000123.1:0-10620 GCA_964417755.1 uncultured Planctomycetaceae bacterium | reverse complement strand
CTTAAGGCGACCTGCTCGCTTATTGACCATAGCCGCCGACAGCCTGATCGCCGCCAGGGCGCGAATGAATTCCTTGGGCATCGCCCAGCCAGAGATGGGAAAGTTCGTCACAGCCCGGGCGGTTTGTGCGGCGTAAAGGGCATCAGCCGGCACGTCGATCGCGCCCATCGAGTCGGCTTCCTTGCGGGTTTTTGTCATAGCATGCTCCTGTCTGGCTGCGGATTCTGGCAGATGGCGGATGGTTATGCAAGCTGCCAGCCGGCGACGCACCATCTTGCCATCGCGACGGCGAGAGAATAACATTCCGATGCGCAACCAATTAAAGGAACAGACCATGTCGCGATTTCTGTCCGTACGCACATTCGTCATGCTGCTGATCTGCGTTGCTGGCGGCTGCTCGCAGAAGATCACCATCATGCAGTACCCGGAGTTCTACAGCGAGGACCTCAAGACGATCGCCGTGGTGCCCTTCCGCAACACCACCAACATCAAGTCAGCCGGCGACACGGTGGCTGAGCAATTGGCTCGCTCGCTGGCCGGCACGGGCACATACCAGGTCTTCAGCCGCTACGACCTCAAGACCCTCCTGGACGAGCAGGACCTTCAGATAGCACTTTCCGGCAACGAAAGCCAGACCGCCAAGATGTTCAGCAAGACCGGCAAGGTGCAGGCCCTGCTGGCCGGTACCGTGACAGCCTGCTCGTGGTCGACGCGGAACGAACCCAAGCGCGACCCGATATACGCATACGACCGTCAGGGCAACCAGTACGTCTCTGGCTATCGCAATTGGACGCAGACGCACAACGAGGCCACCGTCGTCGTAACGGCCGCCCTGCTGCGCGTCTCCGATGGCAGCGGCTCGACGATCCACGCGACGCCAAGCCCCGTCCAGGCGACCGTCTCCGCCGACAGCACGAGCTACTCGCCGCCGAGGATGGACCCCAACGCCTGCCTGGCTGCAGCCACGCGAAGCGTTGTGAGCCAACTTGTGGAAGAATTCGCGGTCGTCCGAAAGACGATTTCTGTCGATCCGTCCAAGGCCTTCCGCACAGCCAGCGACTTCTACGACAACAAGTATTCCTACACGAATCGCTTCGGCTGCAACGACGAGAAGATGCTGGTCTGCGTAAACCTGCCGGCCTCCTGCGACCGCAACCGCTTCCGCATCACGGTGGTCAAGGAGAACAGCCGGGAAGACCTCGCCGAGGTGAAACTTACCTGGCAGCGCCAGTGGAGCGGCGGCCCGGGAACGCATTTCGAGCTAAGCCCCAAGGACATCGCCGCTAAAGGCGGCGGCAGTGGCACATACCTGGTGAAGTTCTACTCCGGCCCCGATCCGGTGATGACAAGCAAGATACAGATACGATAGAAGCAACGAAAAGCGAAACGGCAAACGGCGTTAACTGGTTAACTGGGAACGGCGGCGACATGGCGGCCGCTTTCTGCCGCCGTGCGGAACTCTTCAATTACAGCAATCCAAGGCTCTCCAGCGCCAGGCGGGCGGCGTCTTGCTCTGCCTCTTTCTTGCTCATGCCCCAGGCGGTCGGGAAGTGCCTGCCGTCGATGCTTACGCCGACCTCGAAACATCTGCTATGGTCCGGGCCCTTCTCGTCCAGCACCTGGTAAGCCGGCGTGCTTCCCCAGTGCTTCTGGGCGTACTGCTGCAAGAGGCTCTTGAAGTTGCTCTGATGCTCGTTGGCGAGGGCCTCGTCGATGTACGGCTGCATGTGGCGGAGAATGAAACTCTTTGCCGGCTCCAGCCCGCCATCGAGGTAGATCGCGCCGATGATCGACTCCAGCACAGCCGCCGACACCGAGGAAGGCAGGCCGCTTCGCTTCGTAACGCCCTTGCCCATCAGTAGCAGCGTGTCCATGCCGAGCTTGATCGTGATCTCCGCGCAGGTCTGGCGCGAGACGACGGCTGATTTTATCTTGGTCATCTGCCCTTCGGACAGGTCGCCATGACGCTCGTAGAGCTGGTGACAGATCACGAGGCCCAGAACCGAGTCGCCCAGGAACTCCAGGCGCTCGTTGCTCTGTGACCGCGTGACAGCCACCGACGAATGCGTTAATGCAAGGGTCAGAAGCTCGGGGGTCTTGAACCGATAATCCAGGATTTGTTCGCACAACTCGAGAGTTGAGGGCGCCATGCATGCCTTCCACAAAAAGCAGGGCCGGCGGCGAAATCCGCCATCGCTCCACAAGAAGCGGGGCGTGTTTCGCCGCGGGTCCTCCGTTAAATAACAACATAATTATAAGAAGAAATCCTATGGCAGTCAAAGACATCCTTTTGCTTGCCCCAGCCGCCATGCACGCGGTAAGATTGGCATGATGACCAGCAGCCAGAAGATCGCCCAATACGACATCGAAACTCTGACGGTTGTCCGCTATCCCGACCCGCGCCTGGCGGAGGTCTGCACAGCTGTTGACTCTTTCGACGAGCCTCTGCGCCGGCTGGCGGACAAGATGTTCGAGCTGATGTTCCAGTTCAAGGGCGTCGGGCTGGCAGCCAACCAGGCGGGCGTGACGATCCAGCTTTTCGTGGCCTCGCCCGCCTACAGCCAGGACGACCGCCGCGTGTATGTCAACCCGAAGATCATCGCCCTGGAAGGCAATGCCGAGAACGAAGAAGGCTGCCTCAGCCTGCCGGGCATCAACGTCAAGATCAAACGCCGCGCTATAGCTACCATCGAGGCGCAAGACCTCGACGGCAAGAGCTTCCAGGAAACCGGCGAGGGCCTGACGGCCAGGATCTTCCAGCACGAGACGGACCACCTCAATGGCCTGCTGCTGGTGAACAAGATGGGCTCGGTGGCCAGGCTCGCTTACCGCCGCACCATTCGAGAACTGGAAGAAAAGTTCGCCGAGACGCAAACAAGCGGCACTCACCACTAAGACACGAAGACATATTCACCACCAAGGCACGAAGACACAAAGACGGCAGACAACGCATCGACCGCTGGATGGGCCATCAGGAAGCCCCCGGCGGAAGCCGGGGGATGGGGCGCTAGAAGGTATCTGGCAGCCGGGTGCCGTGCCGCGGAACTCTTGTCTCGGCGAAGCGCAGCGAAGCCGGATGCGGCCACGTCCAGCAACACCAACAAGAAGGCCTTTGGAGCAATCCGAGCAATCCTGCCTGCACGGTTTTAACCTTTGACTTCTTGTGCTCTGAAACCATGAACTTGCCTTAATACGGCTTGTCGGGCTGCTCGCCCCGTTGCCGGCAGAAGTCCAGGTAGTCGTCCACGGACTGCTTGAACGCCCGGCGAACCTCCGCGATGCTCTTGCCCTGAAACGTAACCACATCGCGAATTCCAACTACCTCGCCATGCAGAATGTCCGCATCAGTGTCGAATTCAACTTTCCCGATATATCTTTTGTATTGCATCATCTATCGTCCTCGCCGGCCTCTTCTGCCACCCTTTGCCTTACCTTTAGAGCTGTGATTGCGGCGGTTAGATGCCTTGGCTTTCTTGCCCGTCTTTGGCGGTTTGAACTTGCCCCATCGGCTGGTGCCTTTGCCGCGTGTGTCCAGCACCAGGTTCAATTGTCTGCGGGCGATATCCACGCCGGCTATCTGCACAGCTACAAGGTCGCCGATGCGAAACTTCCTGCCGCTGGCCTGGCCGCGCACTTCGCCGTCGCGGGCTGAGACATCCCACCAGTCGTCCCCAAGTTCGCCCAGGCGCAGCAGGCCGTCGATCAGGAATCGCGGCGACTGCACGAACAGGCCGAAGTTCGTGATCCCCGTAATCACGCCCTCGAAGCATTCGCCCACCTGGCTGGCCAGGAATTGCAGCACGAGCACCTGGCGCAGTTCCTCCTCAGCCGCCGCTGCCTGGCGCTCCGTGGTGTTGCAATGCTCAGCCAGGCGAACCAGTTTCGATCGGTCCTGATCTTGGGCGTTAAGTTTTCCCCGGCAATACCTCGCAAGCAGGCGATGCACCGTCAGATCGGGATACCGGCGGATCGGGCTGGTGAAATGGCAATAGTGTTTGCTGCCCAGGGCGAAATGCCCGATCCGCAGCGGCGAGTATTCCGCCTGCTCGAAGGTCTTCAGCAGTGCCAGGTTTATGGCGTAGCTTTCAGGCCTGCCTCGCACGCTGGCCAGCAGGCCCTGCAATTCCTGGGGCGAGGGCCCGGCCGAGAGCTTCCGCCCACAGGCATGCACGAAGGCCGCAAGCTGCTTGCCGCCGATCTTGTCCGGATCGGGATGAATCCGCCGCAGGAACGCCACGTCCAGGCTATCCAGCAGATCGGCGACGGCCTCATTTGCCTCGACCATGAACATCTCGATGATCGTGTGCGTGTAGGAGGTGTCCTCGGGCACGGCATTGATGACCCGGTTATCGTCGTCGAAGACCAGTTGCACCTCCGGCAGGTCCAGGTGCAGCATGCCGGCCGCCTGGCGGCGGGCCTCGATCTTGCGGGCCAGCACTTCCATGCGATGAAGCAGGTCGGTCACGCCTGCATCATAGCCGCCTGACTTGCCATCGCAGATGCTTTGTGCCTGCTCGTATGTCAGCCGCTTGGCTGAGGCAATGACGGTCTCTGCAAATCGTCTCGAAACGACCTTTCCGCCGCGGTCATACGTGATGAAGACGCTCTTGCAGAATCGCCTCTGGCCTTCCTGCAGCGAGCAGACGCCGTTGGAAAGAATCTCCGGCAGCATGGGCACGACCTTCCGCGGAAAGTACACGCTCGTTCCGCGAAGCTGCGCCTCCTCGTCGAGCTTCGTGCCCTCGCGCACGAAGTGCGAAACATCCGCGATATGCACCCCCAGCGTCACTTGCCCATCGGATTCATCCTCGAGGCTGATCGCGTCATCGAAGTCTCTGGCGTCGGCTGGGTCGATGGTGATGATCGTCTTGCCGGTAAGGTCCAGCCGGCCGGCTGTGTTATCCGGATCGAACGCGGTGATGGCGGTTCGGGCGTCCTCCAACGCCTGCGGCGAGAATTGTTCCGCCAGGCCATGCTGGCGAATCATCGCGCGCGTCTCGACCTCAAGCTGCCCCTTTGGCCCAAGGTCCTCGACGATGACGCCGGTGGGAAAGTCCGTAGCAAGCCGGCCATAATCGACAATCTCCACAACCACCTTGCTGCCACGCTTCGGGCCGGCTGCGCCAATGTCGCGAACGACGATGGCTGTGGTCATGGCTGTGCCGTCCGGCAGGACGAACCAGGCCCCGTTAGCCCGCTGCAACTCGCCGACAAAACGGTTCCGCCCGCGTTGGACGATCTCGACGATCTGCCCCGCGAACATCGGCTTGCCCTCGCGCCTGCCTTGGCTGACGGTTCGTGCGACGACCTTATCCCCAGTAATGGCCCCGCCCGTTGCATCGGGCGGGATGAAAAGGTCGCCGTGAGCGTTGGGCGTCTCGGGCACAACGAAGCCGAAGCCCCTTGGGTTGCCGCGAAAATAGCCCACGACCTTAGCGGGAATCTCCGGCAGCATCAGCGTGTCCTTGGACCCAAGGACGGCCCGCCCGGTCTCGTGGAGTTCCTTGACAGCCTGGCGAAAGGTGCCATATTCCTCATCTGCCACGCCCATGGCCTTGGCCAACTGCCGCGTCTTGAGCGGGTGATAATCGCGATCGGCCAGGAATTTCAGGATGGCGTCGGTATAGCGCTGTGGCATGTTAGATCCCTCTGCCTGTGATTGAGGTATTGTACAAAAGACCAGCCGG
Source organism: uncultured Planctomycetaceae bacterium (assembly GCA_964417755.1). Lineage (GTDB taxonomy): Bacteria > Planctomycetota > Phycisphaerae > SM23-33 > SM23-33 > CAYQJH01. Next base: position 4,933 of record CAYQJH010000123.1, on the reverse strand, counting down.
GGCGGATATGAGCTTTTCGGAAAGCCCCCGCCGGGAGGCGGGGGATCTCCGTGCTTCCGCACGGGGCTTTCTCGCGGAGCAACAAAACCCAGCCGCGTTCCCCATTGCTGCTTGCAGCGGTTTTTCTTGCAACTATTCAACGGGCTGCTCATAATTACTTCCTGTCAAGGACGACATGTTGCCGCCAACAACTTCATTTTCGGGAGCTCAAGGATGAGAACCATTGCACGTCTGCTGCTGGTGTGTCTGGCTGTTACTCTGCTGGTCGGTTGTCCCAAACAAACCGGCACGCTTGTGCCCGGAGCCAGCGAAGAATTCGACAAGCCATTGCCCCCCGGTCGCATGGGCCTGGTCAAGATCACCGACCCCGCGCTGATCCCCAACTTCATGCAGGCCTGTGCAGCCGACAGGCGCGACCTGCGCCTGGCGGTGGCCAACAGCCTCAACTACATGTCCAAGCCCTCCAGCAAAGAAGCCTATAGCCGTGCATACGGCCAGTTCGGTTGGGAGTTCAGCCACGAGCGTATGGTGGCCAGCCTGCATGCCTTTGACGCCATCCTGGGCAGCAACATGACGCCGGAGCAGATGAACGCCGCCTTGCGCAGCCAGTTCGACGTCTACACCTCGGTTGGCTGGAACAACAAGGGCGACGTGATGTTCACCGGCTATTACACCCCCATTTTCGATGCCTCGCCGGTGCGCACCGAGAAGTTCAAGTACCCGCTCTATCGCCAGCCAAAGGACCTGCAAAAAGGCCCCGACGGCGCAATCCTGGGCCAGTATCCCAGCCGCATGGAGTTGGAGACTACTGGCGCATCTCGGCTGAGCGGGCTGGAGCTGTACTACCTGGCAGACCCGTTCGAAGTCTACATCGCGCACGTGCAGGGCTCAGCCAAGCTGAGACTTACCGACGGCAGCTTCGTGACGGTGGGCTACACAGCCAACAACGGGCATGAGTACGTCAGCATCGGCAAGCAGTTGGTCGACGAAAACAGGATCGCCAAGGGCAAGCTGAGCCTGCGGGCCATCATCGATTACTTCAAGGCGCATCCAAACGAGGTAGCCTCCTACACGCAGCGAAACCCGCGATTCGTGTTCTTCGATAAGATCAGCAGCGAGCCGCGCGGCTGTCTGAATGAACCCGTCACGCCGTGGCGGAGCATAGCTACCGACAAGGCGATCTTCCCGCGCGCGGGTGTAACGTTCGTGGCGGTTGGCATGCCTCGGCGCAGCGGCAACCTGATAGACATGATCCCCGAGACGCGCTTTACCATGGATCAGGACGCCGGCGGCGCGATCCGCGCTCCAGGCCGATGCGACATATACATGGGCGTTGGCGATGAAGCCGGCGAGCTTGCCGGAAGGACGCAGGAAAAAGGCCGGCTGTATTACCTGCTCGTCAAGCAGCCAGCCGGTGGCGCTGCGATGCCCCCAGCAACTCCGGCAGCGCCGGCACCCCTGCCAGTGGTGAAATAATTTGCGGATTGGGTGCCGTGGCTTGCGAAATCCCATAGGGACGAAGCAACCACGCTGTTTGTCCATCGTGGTTACTTCGCTTCGCTCCGTAAACCACGGCACCCTATCCATCGTTCATGCATAGCAGAGCATTCCCCTACGTCTTCTTCGCGATCTTCTCCATGCCGTGCATGTATGGCCTCAGGGCCTTGGGAACTGTAATACTCCCGTCGGCATTCTGATACATCTCCAGCACCGGGATCAGCACGCGTGGGCTGGCGATCACGGTGTTGTTCAGCGTGTGGCAGAACTTCACGTTGCCGTCCTTGTCGCGGTAGCGGATGTTCAGCCGGCGGGCCTGGAACTCGTAGAACCTGCTGGCGGAATGCGTCTCGCCGTAGCTGTTGCGGCTGGGCATCCACGTCTCGATGTCGAACTTCTGCACCTGTCCCTGGCCAAGATCGCCCGTGCAGACGTTCACCACGCGATACGGCAGGCCAAGGGCCTGAAGCATGTCCTCGGCGTTGCGCAGAATCTCCAGGTGGAATTTCTTGCTGGCTTCCACGTCATTGGGGCCAACGATGACCTGCTCGACCTTGTCGAACAGGTGAACGCGGTACAGGCCGTAGGTGTCCTTGCCGGCGGCGCCAGCCTCGCGGCGGAAGCACGTCGAGAGGGCCACGTACTTGCGCGGCAATTGCGCCTCGTCAAGAATCTCCTCGCTGTGGTAGGCTGTTACCGGCACCTCAGCCGTGCCGACCAGGCTCATGCCGTCGCGCTCAACCAGGTAGGCCTGTTCGCGGCCGAGCGGAAAATACCCCGTGCCGTACATCACCGACTCATTCACCAGTACCGGCACGGTCATCAGCGTGTAGCCTTTGACCAGCATCTGGTCCACAGCCAGGCGCAGGATCGCCTGGTGCATCATCGCACCGGCTCCCTTGAGCACGTAGTTGCGGCTGCCCGATAACTTCACCCCGCGATCAACATCGATGATGTCCAAGTCCGCGCCGAGCTGGATGTGATCCTTGGGCGCGAAATCGAACTTGGGCAATTGGCCCTCCGTGCGGATGACGACATTCTCCGTGTCGTCCTTGCCCAGCGGCACGTCGGCATCAGCTACCTGGGGAACCAGCAGCATCAGCTCGTTGAATTTTGGCTCGAGCTCATCGACCCATTCATTGAGCTCTTTCATGCGCGCCTTGATCTGGGCCATCTTGGAGATGGCCTCCTGCTTGGAGGAGCCTTGCAGCTTGGCGATGTCCTTGCCGGCGGCGTTCTGCGATGTCCGCAATTCCTGGACTTCCTGGCGGGTCTTGCCCAGGCGGGCATCGATCTCCAGCAACGCACGGATGTCAACATCCATACGCTTGGCCTTGGCGGCTGCGATGAACGCATCGGGATTGGCGCGAATCAGTTTGATGTCGATCATAAGTCATTCCTCAAGGGCAATAGATTGTCCTGCGGATTATATCGTCCGATTGGGGATAGAGGACTTCGGATTGCTGATTTTCTGCGGGGGGATTCGCTCGATGATGGAATGGAGGCGATAGAGAATTCAGTTCACATGAAATTCGGGCAATGACGAAGACGTGGATTCGACCGTGTGGATGAGCGAATTTTGAAATCATGCGGTGATTAAGACATTATCGCAATGAAGCGGCGGGATGCAGGCTTGATCTGAAATCTCAAATCTCAAATCTGAGATCTCAGTCTTTCGCTCGCATCCCGCCGCCGATTCAGCGTCTATTCACTTGTCCAACTTTGTGGCTGCGCCTTTTCGCTTTCAGGCATGTATAGCCTGCGTCTAGCTTACTTCGCCATGGCCTTCTGCAGTTCGACGATCCGCATCGCGATCTCATAGCGGATGGCGTTGAGGCTGCCGACGCTTGCGGCCTTGTCCGGGTCCACAATGGCAAAGCCGTCAAACGTCGAGCCGCCGCCGTAGGCTGCCCAATCATCGGCGATCAGGTCGCTGAGGCTCTTGACGTAATCCTCAGCCTTCTTCAGCTCGGGGCCGGTCTTGTTGGCCTTCTTGGCCTGGGCAATGAGGTCCTCGAGGCAGCAGAGGTACTTCAGGTCGTCGATGCCCTCGCGGCAGCGCTCGTAGTCCAGGGTCGGATAGACCGACACCTTGCCGGTCTCCTTGTCGATCTGGGTGTTGACCGATGACCAGCCTCTGGTGCTGATGTCGTAGAAATAGTACCACTCGATCTTGCCCTGAACGCCGTACTTGGCCATCTTCCAGAAGAAGAAGCCGAACGGGAACCGTCCGCGCTGGGCATTAACGAACCAGGGAATCGCGCCGGTCTTTTCCTGCACCTCGGTGATGAAGGCCTTGTTGATCAGGTGCTTGGTCTTGTTGTGCCCATCTGCGCCCGCCCAGCCGTCATTGAACGTCGCCACGTTGAGGTATGGCGCCATGGCCATGACTTCCATATAGCCGTTCATGTCGCTGGTGGTGGGCAGTTCGGGGAATTCCTCGCCCAGGAACTTGGCGATCTGCCCGGCATACTTGACGCCCGGCAGCCCCTTGTTCGTATTCTCATCGCCGACGCTCATGATGTACTTGATATCATGCTTCTTGATCTCTTCGTGGACCAGGCGCAGCACGGAGAGTAGCTTCTGCTGGAAGCGCCGGCTGCCCACGTCGCCGTAGCCGGCCAGCTCGCCGCCGGTGAGGCCCATCGGGGTGGCAAAGAAGAACGTGCCGGGGAAGCCGGCCTTTTTGAAGGATTCGATCAGGTCGCCCAGTTCCTTCGTGCTGTTGTTGTGAATCGGCAGTTCCCACTTGTACAGCGGGGCCACGGTGGTCATGCCGTGCTCGCGCATGTCCTTTAGTTCAGCTTCCAGGGCGGCGGCAGTGGCTGGCTTGGAATAATTGAAACCGATGCTGTAGGGAACGTCCTTGAGGGTGATAGGCAGAACCTCAAGCTCGACATTGATCGCGCCGGCTGGCTTGCCCTTGACATTGACCGTGGCAGTGCCCTTGTAAATGCCAGCCTTGGCGTCGGCCGGCACCTTGACGGTGTACCAGAATCGCTCCGCCGCGGCAGCGGCCATATCCCAAGGCTTGCCTATAGGCATCAGGATGTCCTTTGAACCGCCGTGGAACGGCTCGACGGAGGCAATCACCACGTTCGAACCGGCAATCGTGCCCGGGCCGCTCAGGTCGCTGGCAGTGATCATTACCTGCTCGAGGTTATCCTTCGGCGAGAGCGTGAAGCTGAATGGCTCGTACTCGCCTGGGGAAGCAAACATCTTGACCTGGCGGACGTCGCCTTCGGCTGAGCGCAGAATTACGACGCGCTCAGGGGCCTGCTGGGTGATCGTCTTGTCGTCCTTGGTCTTGACGATGACCTCGGCGGCATTTGTCAGGATAGTTGGTTTTTGGATGAAGGGTTTCTGTTCGGGCGTGGGGTCTTCCATGTAATCCGTCACGAACAGGTCGAAGTCATCAGCCGCCGATGCTATGGCG